>JBAUVZ010000235.1:0-8267 GCA_049583505.1 Candidatus Sulfotelmatobacter sp. | reverse complement strand
CTGAGAACCTTACCCACCCAGCTTCAGGGATCAAATAACGCGAGCGAAGGTATTCGGCGTAATCGGTGCCCCTGACGAGTGGTAGAAGGCGTGAGATTATGGCAGATCGTGTGGGCGTTTCACATTGGGCGGCAGCGGCAACAATCACGAGTTCTCGGGATACCATCTTCTTCAGGTTGAGGAGGACGAGCCGCGGCAATCGATAGTGCTTGAGGTCTGAGAGAAATGCGGCTTCAGCAATCGCGTGAAGGAAGCTTGGTGCCGTGTTCGCGTGCCCAGATCAGTCAGTCGTGGAGTTCGTTGTCAGTACTGGCGGAATGCGGTTCCACGTTCGCTCCCTGTGCTGCGACGGCGAGAGTCCCCGCAACAACTGGCTTGCCAACTGTGCCGCCCGCCTCCCAACATATCGCCGTCCGATCACGTTTGCCTCGGAGGTCGTCCGCGGGTGGTCTGCCGAGTAAGGTCTTGGACTGATCCACAGTCAACCAATTGCCAATCCGCACCCCCAGACGCTTTGCCCCTTTCACTCGACGGATTCCAGCTGCCAAGTCAGGGCTGAGAAGGCCAGTATCAGAGGCTTCATAGGCGAGACGCCTCACGGCGGCGAGACGCACATTGATGGTGGAGGGCGCAAGGCCCTTCTGTTCAAGAAAGAACCGATAGCGAAGGACGACAATTCGGTTAAATGCCAGACGTGGTTCGGAACAGAACCATCCGATAAATTCGTCGATGGCATGACCGTACGATTCTTGCGAACTGGCTGCACAGAGAGATTGGAGAACCGCATTCTTCGACTGTTCCAAATCCGCTAGGCGAAGGATTGTTTTTGCCGTGGAGCATTTCGATGTCTTCCGATGTGCCATACCGGCGGCCTCCTAGCCGCGCTAGTATGGTGGTTCAATTGGAGGCTAATACTCTCGAGGCCCGTTTCTGGATAGTTTCCGTTGCCGACCATCCGCGCGCCGGGCGTTACGCAAACGAGCCGCACTGCCCGCGAGAGGGTTGGCGGATTGGGATGCTCTCTTAATCCTGCCCAGGGGTAGATACCTCCACGCTGAACGACACTTGGCCGCTTGCAGATAGGCGTTATTGTTGCGCAGTGCCCTTTACTATAAGTGCAAACGGGATTTCCTCGCCAGAAGCGGGTTTCAGATTAGCCGAGAAGATCCAGTGGTCCTGGTCGTCCCTAGCGACGGCTCCAGCGGCTAGCCTATCCGCTGGAGGCAAGCTGAGGGGGCTGGGGTGTTTTGCCCCTATTGTTTTTGCGCTCATCGTAATCAATTCCTGAAACGTGAAAGTGGCGCTCGGGTTGGAATCGGACTGAGCAGGAATGAGCAACAGGAAGTCCCGATTGGAGGACACTCCGAGATGGTTACCATCGTCTGGAATCAGGGCGTAACGCAGGGTATAAAAGCCTGCAGGAACTTGCTGTCCGCGAAAATCCGAGGTGGCTTGAGGAAAATGGACCACGCCGACCAGCATTGACTCGGCAAGCTGTGGGTAGGCCACACCCTCGGCCTCTTTCTTTGCGTGTGCCGGAACGCTCTTGCGAAGCCAGAGCTCGCAGGCCGGTTTGGGATCAGCGAGGGTGAGTCGATATCCGCTTTCCTGCAAGCTCTGGCGAACCTGCTCGGGGACTGCGGTGTCGGTCAATGGCCCCGTGCTCTCCACTCTTCCATCCTGCGCAGCAGATGGCAGCGAGAGCATCAGAACCAAGCCGATCGTTGGCAGTAGCGCTTTCGTCTTTCGCAATTTGCTTCCCGTCTTAGCGAGCGAATGTACCCACAAATGCGCTGCGTTTGCCGTGCAGATCCCACACCACACCCAGGCCCGGACCGGAATAAGAATCGATCAAGGCAACTGCGGGCATGGAGTGCGCAGTTTCCGTCAGCGGCGGATAGAAAGTCACTTCATTTCCACAAAGGTGATCCTGGCCGCCGATGCCACGCGTCTGGATGGTGGCGAACTTGCCGGCCCGCAGCATTGCCGCTCCGTGGTGCTCGGCATTCACAACGAGTTCCATTTGCGTGGGAATCACCTGAGCAACGTCCTTCAGGAGTTCTCCTCCCATGCGCTGGGCAAAATGTACCAACGCCGCTCGCTGTTGCTCGGACGCTTGATCGTCCACGAGCAGCACGGCCTTTGCCGGATAAGGACTCTCATACGGATCGCCTAGCGTTCCGTTGGCCCGCATGGCTGCGGCAACGGTTAACCCTTGCAGCGGGACGCCGTCCCATCCTCCACTCTGAACATGCCATGCCAGAATGGCTTCATTCCCGACAAGATTGACCTCGCCGTTGGCAAAACACTGACCAGTGTAAACATCGGCGCTCCGCGTCTCCAGATAATCGCCACGAATCTCTTGCGCGGCCATGGAGAGGGAAAAGAAACCCACGACACAAGCAACAGTCATCAACTTCGCAAATCGCATAGTGAACCCCTCACTTCTTACTTCAGATGCTAGCCCAGACCAAAAGACGCGCAAAACCTAGATTTGAATGCCCCATCCCTGTTTCGCCATCCTCCGAAACAGGGTGGGGTTTCGCCAGTTATCAGCATTTCCCGGTGCCATGACACGTGCGGCGTTTCGAACTGCAATTGCCGGGCTCGGCCAATTCACCATCGGGACCAATGCAGGTCTGTGTGTGCAAACACCAAAAGAGGCCATCATTGCAGGCAGGCACCGTAGGATCGGGCTCGGCGAGGATGAACTGACCTTTCCAGCGCAACGCCGAACACAGGTTTGGATGATTGGTGTTGAAACGTTCCCCTTCGTTGATCATGCGGCACCTCCGGCGGCTTTCAAGATGGTGCGCGTTACAGCAACTTTCGCAAGCTTCGCTTTATAGGCATTGTGACTGAGGGGGGTAGCCTTACTCAGGGCAGCGTCGGCAGCCTTCTGCGCCGTCTCTTTATCTACCGGCTTCCCGACCAGAATGTGCTCCGCTTCCACAGAACGCCAGGGCACCGGTGCAACATACCCCAAAACTACCCGGGATGAATGCACGTTCGAGCCCTGCATTTTCAAGGCAACCGCGGCTACGGCGAGCGGCCAATCAAATGCCTCCTTTTGGCGGATTTCGTAGTGGGCGGCTTTCACGTCAGAAGCCGGGGGAATCAGGATTTCCGTGACGATCTCATTCGGGCGCAAGTCGTGCTCTCGCGCGCTGTCTGTCTTTGGGATCACAAAGAAATTTTCCAGCGGAAGCTCGCGTTTTCCCTTCGGTCCTTCGAGGCGAATCTTCGTGCCGTAGGCAATCAAGATAGGAACCACGGTCGAAGGGCTGACAAACTTTGCCGGTCCCTGGTTACCAAGGATCGCGTGATAGCGATTTTCCCCTGCAGCGACAAGCTCCTTACCTGCCTCGTCCTTTGGCAAAAGTCCTAATCCGTTGCGGAAATACCAGCACCGCGGCCGTTGGCAGAGATTGCCGCCGACAGTGGCCATATTCCGAATCTGCGGGCTGGCAGCTTCGAGTAAGGCCTCCGACAGTGCGGGATAGTTCTTCTTCACGTTCTCATCATCGGCCAGCTCTACGAGGGTGATCAGCGCACCGACGCGGCAGCCTTGTGCGTTCAAAGAAACTCCTCGGAGATCACCGATGTCTTTAATATTGACCAACCGCTTCGGTGTGACGACATCGTCCTTCATCAGCGCCAGCAGATCGGTCCCACCGGCAAGAATCTCAGTGTTTCCCCAAGTTGTACCCAGCAAGCCGATGGCTTGGGATTTGCTGTTTGGGCTCACGTATTCGAAAGGTCGCATCACGCACCTCCCTTCTGTTCCATGGCGGCAAGAACACGATCTGGCGTCAGCGGAAGGAATGGCACTCGCACGCCGATGGCATTAGCAACCGCGTTCGAGATCGCGGCGCCGGGCGAGATCACCGGAGGCTCGCCCAACCCGATCACCCCGCGTTCGTCATATCCCTTGCCCGTCATCATGTGCACGACCAACTCTGGGGTGTCGCTGAACCCGGCCAGCCTGTAGAACTGCATATCCGGATTCAGCATGCGGCCAGTCGTCGGATCCATCACCTTCTCTTCATAAAGCGAGTAGCTGATGCCCATAATCAAGGCGCCATAGCACTGAGTCTCCGCCGTTTTGAAGTCGACGACTAAACCACAGTCTTGCACCGCAACCATTTTCCTAACCTTGACGACGCCGGTGTCGGAATCGACTTCCACTTCCGCCATCTGCACGCCGCCCACTCCGCTGTTCGTGAGGTCAGGAGGCTTGCTACGGTCGGGATTCTTGCCGCGTGTGGTGAGCGGCATGGCACCGAGTTTGGAACAAGCTTCCTTCCAACCAAACTGACGGCTGGAGCCGCCCTTCACGCTGATTTGCCCGTTCTTGCATTCCAATTGATCCGGCTGAGCGTTGAGTGCAGGCGCGACCTTGGCGAAGAACGCATCACGTGCATCTACGGCGGCGCGACGAGTAGATGAGCTGACCCCGCCGATCGTGGTCGAGCCGCCAGATCCTCCAGAGGGCGGATAGTTCGTATCGCCAATCAAAAGTTGAATTGCGCCAATGGGGATGCCGAGTGTGTCAGCCGCCACGACGAGAATGCAGGTTCGGGTTCCAGTCCCCAGGTCTTGCGAGCCCATCTTGATCTCGACCGACCCATCGGGATGGATCGTCAAGTCACAATCGCTGGCGTGTCCACGACCTCCCCAGGTGTGAAACGATAGGCCAACGCCATGCACAACGCCGTCGACTTTCTCAGGGCGCGGATGCCATTTTTCTTTCCAGCCCATCAGTTCGGAAGCGATGCCAAGTTCTTCCCGGTAGGTATTCTCGCGGGCCTTGGTGAGATTGAGGTTCTTGCCGAAAAACTCCACCGGATCCATCTTCAGCTTGGCGCCGAGGTCATCCAGCGCGCACATCGTGAGCACCGCCGCCTGAGGATGGTTCGGAGCACGCCAGGCGCGTGCTGGACCGATGTTATTGCGGATAGCAGTGTGTTCCTGACGTTGATTGGGAATGCTGAAAACGTAAGGAATGGGTGGCATTCCCCCTCCGCCCGGTCCTCCCGTTCCCCAGGAGTTGGATTGCCAGGCGGTCAGGGTGCCATCCTTTTTCGCCGCCACCTTGACGCGAGCATAGGCGGAAGGCCGGGCTCCTGCGACCTTCAGTTCTGCATCCCGCTCCAGCATATAGCGGACTGGCTTGCCATCCGCCTTCTTGGAAATTTCTGCTGTGAAGATTCCCCAGCGGTCCGGAGAGAACTTGCTTCCGAAACCTCCGC
Organism: Candidatus Sulfotelmatobacter sp.; assembly: GCA_049583505.1. Classification (GTDB taxonomy): domain Bacteria; phylum Acidobacteriota; class Terriglobia; order Terriglobales; family Acidobacteriaceae; genus Sulfotelmatobacter. The sequence goes on along the minus strand of JBAUVZ010000235.1, from coordinate 3,015 downwards.
CGATGTTGTCCTGATGGACGCGAATATTGGTAGCGGGAATTTTCAGCGGCTCGGCCATCTGGCCGGGGATGCCGGAAACATTTTGCGTAGAGATGTGAGTGAAAACGTGATCTTGATCCGTCCACTCTGAAATCGACCCGTGGCTCTCGAGGCAACAATGCGTAATGACAGGAACGCCGTAGAGGCCTTCGGAGACTACTTCGGCTTCAGAGAGCGCTTTGTCGGGATCACCCATGGTTTGTGCCGCTGCTTTTTGGTAACTCGATAGTGGCCTGCTTCCCGCTTCCGGATGAACTGTGGCACTGTGCAAGGCCGCCAACACCTCATCGGAGGCACCATCCTCTTTCAACTCCTTCAGCGCATCTTCACTGGGCTTTTCACTGAGTCCATACTCCTGAATCTGACTGACCATCTGCCGGCTGGGCACTTGGTTGTCGAGCATGTCGCCAATGTCGTCCATGCTAAGCGGGCCTTGCTCTTGCGCGCCGACCGCGGGCGGCTCGGCGTCGCTGACCAGATGCGGCAGTTGCTGGTATTTCACCTGGATCGAGCGGATGGCGTCTTCCGCCGCGCCTTCGTCGACAGCGGCCACGGCGACGATCTCATCTCCGGCCCAGTGAATGTTTGCGCCGGGTCCCTGAACGATGTGTACGGCTTTGACGCCAGGTATCTTTTCTGCCGCGCTGGTATCGATGCTCACGACCTTAGCGTGCGGATAAGGACAACGCAGCACTTTGCCGTACAGCATGCCGGGACGATGGACATCGTAGGTGTACTTTGCCTGTCCCGAAACTTTGACGGGAGAATCCACGCGAGTGGTGCGTTTGCCGATTAAGGTGCGGTGTTCAGCATCGGGCCAAGCATAGTCCGTCATAGATCAGGCTCCTTTCTGCGCAACCTGCGCGATGGCTTGGCGGATGCCTGCATAAGTGCCGCAACGGCAGAGATTACCGCTGAGGCCGCGGCGAATGTCGTCGGGGGTAGGATGCGGATGCGTGTCGAGAAACGCTTTGCAGGCGACGACGAACCCGGGTGTGCAGAAGCCACACTGCGAGGCATCATTGTCGACGAAGGCTTGCTGCACAGGGTGCAATTTGCCTTGTCCCACCAGAGATTCAACCGTCGTAATGGCTTTGTGCTGGACTTCGATGGCAAGCACCGAGCAGGCATAGACAGGTTTGCTGTCCATTAAGACAGTGCAAGCTCCGCACTCGGCGCGATCGCAGACGCGCTTGGCGCCGGTTAACTCGAATTCATCGCGCAGAGCATCGAGCAGGGTGACACGCGGTTCCAGTTCTGCCTTGTAGGTCTTGCCATTGATAGAGAACTCCATGGGAACTTTTCCTGGCCCATGCACCGGAACTTCCTGTCCGGCAGCCATGACCGTCTTGGGCCTGGCTACCAGCGGGATGGCCACTGAGAGGCTGGAAATTTTCAGGAACTCGCGCCGCGAAACACCGGAATTTTCTGAGTTGTCTTTCGGGATTTCTACACGATCATCATTATGCATTGCGGAACCTCCGCGAGGTAAGGGAGATTGAGGTTTCAGCCAAATTAAGGCCAGTGATCCAGAGGGTTAGCGAACAGTATAGCGGAGCTACCGTCGTTTGTGGGCTTCTCGACCCGACCCGGCAAGTCGGGGGGACCCCTCAAAGCAGGGCGCATGGGAGGTCAGGAGCAGCCACGCTCAGATCGTGTCAGCCACGGGATCAGGATCAGAATCAGACCGTAGATCAAAAGCGAGGCTACAAGCGACGTGGCATTGCCGAAACGAAGATCCTCGAACAGGAGTTTGAGTGTCCCAAATGCTATGGCTAGGTATGCGGCCCATAGTAATTCCGCGCGTTTCAAGCGCGAGCCGCTGAAGCCGAGGATGAGACCGACTGAGCAAGTCACCAATGTCCTGACAACCGAAAGACGGGAAGCGTTCAACATTCCGCTCACCGAACCTAGCCTTACACCAACCATCACGGCTAGAGCCGCCGCCACGCCACCCACCAGCATGCAAGGGACGATCCAAAGCAGCCGCAGTTTCCATTGATCGGTCGAAACGCGCCATCCGATTGCATAGCAGAGAACGGCCGACGCTGCGACCACCCACGTGCCTGCGTCCAAGCCGGGCGGCACGCTTCCGGCCAGTGCCTTGCCCGTGACACTCAGAAGGCCGGAGAGGATCGCCGCCGCCAACAAATAGATGGACACATGAATGCCAAGGCTGAGCTTGTTTGTTCGCATGTACAAGAAAGCAGCCGCCACTGCGGCCAGGGACAGGAACCGAACCTGAAAGCTCACGGGAAAAAGCAGCAAGTTCCCGGCCAGCAGAAGTGCGACCGCATAGGTTGCGCACACGCGACGATTACGACCCTCTACATCGACCGTGAACCGCGACAGCGCGCCCCAGTAACATACTGCGGCAACCAGCAGGAAGAAGCCGCCGAGTACTGCGGCAGACCCGGGACTTGCCCGCAGCGTTCCAAAAGTCGCCAGCACAAATGCCACGACTCCCTGCCCGATTTCGAAGATCGTCAGCCGATGGCGCAGCCCTAGGCTGCGCAGGCCAATGCTTCCGCCGTAGATTGCAAGCAGCGCCAGGCATAGCGCCGTAATCGTCGTAGCTCCGATGGGGCGATATTCCGATGGAGGGCCTTCGGGAGAGGTCATCAAGTAAACGAGCAGCCACACGGCGAAATCGGCTGCAATCGCCGGGAGGGCTCTTAACGTGAGTTGGCGTCCCAAGCAAACCGTTACCTCGGTAGCCAGGGCGATAGCCAGCAATCCAACCGTAAACGGCGCCAGGTCTCGCGTCGCGATGATCAGTGCGAGAGCCGTGGCCACGGCCGCCAGACTCGCCACCCACGGAATCACCTGCAGGCCTTGCTGCCATGCCAGTGCCAGGGCAAGCACAACAAACGCAACCAACACTGCCGCCGTGAAAACAGGTGATAGCACCTGGAAACTGACGGTGGATTCCCACAGCATGGGTGAGAGGATCAAGGCGGCTGTGATCGCGTAGGT
>JBAUVZ010000234.1:0-7973 GCA_049583505.1 Candidatus Sulfotelmatobacter sp. | reverse complement strand
ACCATCTGGATTTTCGCTTGCTTTTACCCGATGTCATGACCATCGCGGATGAGGTGGACGCGCAGTTGACACAGGCGATGGATAGCTACATGAATGTCGCGCTGAAGCCAGCGGCAGCGTAGCTACTCTGCCGCCATCAAGCCAGGCAAAGACAATGAAGACGAAGACATGGACTGTGATTACCAACACGGGCAAACAAGCAGACCTTGAGTCGGGCCTTGAGAAAAAGGAGGTTCAAAAGCCGACGCACATCACCGCCAGAGAGTTTGTTCATTGGCTAGGCCCTGAGAGCCATATTGATGACGATTGTTTGCGATCGCTATTTAAGCTGTAAGAGCCTCCTGCTAGAGCGCGAACCCCACTTTCCGCACTCGTAAATTCCCATTATTAGATAAGTCTTGTGGTCGATGATCACCCGCTGGAGAGCCACGCCCATCCAGAATTCAGGAGATAAGGGGCACGTTAGTTACCTTGTCGGTGACCTTCTTCTCAGTCATGCTTGGAAAGATGTCGGAAATCAAACAATTTGCGCACCTGGACTCGCCGGATAGCACTGCGGAGTCGATTTGCGCCGGCGTGGCCAAGATCTTCCGCGTAACAGAAACGGAAGTCGCGCTGTTGGAGCTTAGCGGAAGCCTACTGAACTTCCTATACCCGGCTGCATTGCAAACGGCAGGGGCGATTCCTCTTTCCAGTTCAGCGGTAGCGGCCCGCACAGCACGGACTAAGCAGGCGGAGCTTTTCAATGGCTTCACGCAAGTAAAGCACTTCAGCGTTTTTGAACTGGTCAAGCTGGGTGACACCGGACTTGACGAGCAAGTAATCCAGAAACTCATGTCTGCGCCCGTTTTTGCCAAAAACGGAGAAGTACTCGGCGTGATCCAGGTCTCCCGCAAGGCCCCGCGCCCAGCCGCGGCGGGGCCCGACTTTACTCCCGATGATCTACGGAAACTCGAATCGGTTGCTCGCTTCGTGGTAACACTCATGGCCAATGGCAGAGCTATGGCCCAGGCAAGCTCCGTCTAGATGGAAGAAACAGTGATCAAACCCCACCAGAGCGCCGACATGGATTGGGACCGGGGCCGCGAAGGCCATGTTGCTTTGCCGCGAACGGCGACGTACGTGCCCGTCCCTAAGCCCTCCACCAAGCCCAGTAGCCAGCGATACCTGCTCCGCGTTCGCACGGAAGAGCACCTTGGGAGCCTGCTTGCCGCCGCCGGGACCATGTGGACAACCTACGTTGCGACCACCGATTATGCCAGTCTGTGGCAAATGCAGATTTTGCCTCCCGGTCCGGTGGAGGTTTGTGCATTAGGGATTCTGGTCTGGCTCCATGCAAAATGGCGGCGCTCAATGAAGGTCGATTAATTAAACGGTGACCTGACAGCGGTCGGATGAGGATTATTTTGCTTACTGCGGCCCGTAGCCTATTCCGAGGGGTCCTGAAGTCTTAGAGTTTGAGCCAGACGCAGACCGCGACGACCAAAGAACTGAGTATGAGTGCAATCAGCTTAAGCTTATACCGTCGCGCCTTTTCCCTCGCGTCATCAATCTGCAACAGTGCTCGTTCGCGGGTTTTGTCAATGAGTTCGTCGGAAGGATGTTCAACCCCCGTGTTTCGTAGCCACTGGGCATATCGTTCACGTTTTTCCGGCGTCATTGTTGTGCTGCTTTTCAAAGCTTTTCCCCTTTCTTCAGCGTAGAGAAGCCGTCCTGACCCGTCAATGATGTGACATCAAATCAATGGTCTGTCCTCGCAAATTTTATTTTCGTTTGGCTGGCCCTCTACAGCATCGCCAACCCTCCAGTCCGTGTGGATATCCATCATTGCCTGAGCCGTGATGCTGTATGTGTGCACGACGGTCCACGGGCGTGGATCGTCTTTGCAGAGAAGGACCATGCCCGGCTTCGGCTTCAAGGCAGCGTCGAGCCATGTCAACGTGTGCGTGGTGTCAGTCTTCAGTTCGACTTGGACGACGTGATCCACTATGCACTCACCCATCTGCCTCTGAAAGCACGCACGGCTTCCAGTTCCGGGGTTGTGCGCCCACCTGCGGCAAGACCGCCGGATGCGTTATGGGCAGCCATGTGCTTCAACATTTCTGTCGTCGATTGAACGGGCTTCTCGCAAATCTTGTTTATGCTGATCGCGTGCCCGCAATCCTTGCATGCGATAAAAGTGCCACCCGCGAATGTTTCTAGTCGTGGTGTACATAGCTTAAGGCTACGCTTCATTGATGGGCCGTGCCGAGGGCATTGGTACAACACCTAACGAGGAAGTTCTGCCGCCGCTTTCTTCGCCACTGCTCGACTGCCCGCACTCGAAGTGAGCACCGGAGCGATCGTTGAAGCGCTCCGCCCAGCGACCAGAGAGTCCCCTAGTTGAGGAGTCTTTGCTACGGAGAAAGGCTGGAGATGAGGTCGAGTTCATCACGATCATGCTCTGGGACTCGATTGATGCAATCCGCGCCGTCGCTGGCCCGAATTACGAAACCGCCGTTGTCCCAGAGGAACGCCGCAAGTATCTCGCTCACTTCGAACAAAAGTCCACGCACTACGAAGTCGTCTCGACTCACCAACTGGATGTTAGGTGATCAGGGTTGCTTTCGACTCGACTCACGATGCACCAAATCGAATAACCAATGCGAGCGCGAAGTTGACCACAAAGAGCAGGTGAAATAACACGTGCAGAAGATTCGGACCCGGATTGTCGCCACGTGCCGGAAATATGTGACGTGTCCCGGCATACATTCGCGAGTACTCGCCCTTCTTCTTTTCGTCGGCTCCGAAGAAATATGGCACGTACCATATGGTGATTGCTGAAAGCAGCGTGAGTCCGCAATAGATCACCCAGTAATCGCCAACGATCTTGGGTTCCGACCTGCCCCAGAACCACAGCGCAGAGCCCACCGCTAGAGCGGGAAATACACCGTTGATGGCAGTAGCTAACGCCAGCTTGCCGCGCCCAACTACGGCTTGCACCTGCCGACCGTGTGTCCATCCCCGAATGTCGATCCAATCGTGGGACACCCCGACAGCAAACTGCAACACAATCAGACATGCAAACAAGTTCTCGATCTTGGCGTTCATTGGAACAGCATTATGCCATGCGTAACGAATCAGGTCAGATCGTTGGAGACTCGGTTCGGCAACAGACGCCATACCGCTGCCAGAGCCGAAGCCACGGGCTATGGGCAAGCGTTTCGTCGTGCCTTCGATTGGCAGCCGAGATGTCGCTTGCGCTGAGTGGCCTAATATCTGGCGCTTCGAACATTTCCTGTAGCTGCTCGATCTCGTCAATGATGCGTTCAACGTCCATGCGTCACAATCATCTAGGAGAAAGCGCGGAGCAGTCAACCTGAAGCGGCATCGGCATGTCGTGACTGCGAGAACGTTCTGCACCGAGCGGGAGTCAGCGTTTCCCGACATCCTTTGCTCGTACTTTTTGCTCGCCAAGGCTAGTGCATGCGCGACGCAGTTCGCGGCTTCTGTAACTAATTTCCAAATCGGGATCACTTATTTCAAACAGTGTGCAATTGTGAACACTCCCAAAATATGCCGCGGTTCTAAATTCGTTTAGCTGGAGATTATCGTTATTTGAACATGGACTGCTGATAGCACTCATAAGGAGGGTGTAGACATGAACTCCCCCACTCTGCTGTGTATCGACGACCTTCCACAAGCCTTGGAACTTCGCAAGGCGACTCTGGAATCGCAAGGTTATAGCGTCAAGCTCGCGTCTAACGGCTACGCTGCAATAAAGATGTTGCAGGAAGCGTCTGTGGCTGCGGTTCTACTGGAGTACAAACAGGAAGGCTTGGACGCGGAGGCCGTAGCCTGCCATATCAAGCAACGGTTTCCCAATCTACCGATCATCCTGCTCTCAGCTTACTCGGAGATGCCAGAGCGAATCTTGTGGTTGGTGGATGAATACGTGATGAAGAGTGAACTGCCGGAGCGGTTGGTGCCAATCATCGAACGAGCACAAGAGCTGGCACTACGTTCCAAAACGCGACTCCAGAGTCGAGGGGCAAGGGGCAGCAACTTAACTCAAGGCCCCCCTATGGATATATTGTCGCCACTGAGTTTGCTGCACGAAAACGGATACAAGGCTCTAGCCCCAAATGGTGGTGATGACTTGCAGATTGTTATGGCCGAACTTCGGGGTAAGATTGTGCGCGTTGGCGAAGGCGACCTCGATGTCACGGTAGGCTTTGCCAATCGCAACGACGACATTGGTGACCTCGGTCGTAGCTTCAACCATATGGTTCAGGAGTTGAGAGAGCGCCGAGAAGGAGTGGAACACCTGCATTGCGCCCAGATGTCGCGTGCAGAATGTTTGGCCACAGTCGGGGAACTGGCTAGTGGGCGGGCTCACGAAATTCGCAATTTGCTCGCAGGCATTGCAGGAGTGATCGACGTGGTTGGCAACGATCTGCCTTTAAGCAGTCCTAGTCGGTCAGCGGTTAGGGGCCTTCCAGCGGAGATCAGGCAGATTACCCGCATTCTCACCGACTTGCTACATGCAGCCCGTCCGCACCTACCCGACATTCGTTTGGACGACTTGAATACGACCGTGGAACAAGCAGTCATGCTGGCTCGACTGCAAGTGCTTTCCAGACCAATCAAGATCGACCTACAGAAAGGCGTGAGGTTGCCAGATGTCGAACACGACAGCGGTCAGATTCATCAAGTGATTTTGAATCTGTTGTTAAATGCGATGCAGGCGATTGACGACACGGGGACGATCCGGGTTGAGATTTCGCTCTTGAAAGGTGATGCGGCGATTACCGTGGTGGATACAGGACGTGGCATTGCACCCGAGCATTTGCCCAACATCTTTCGGCCGTTCTACACGACCAAGGGAAACGGTACAGGACTGGGGCTCTCAATTGCCCGCCGCACTGTTGAGGATCATCACGGGCGGATTGAAGTTACTAGCGAGACCGGAAAAGGGGCAAGATTCTTGGTTGTCCTTCCCCTCCTACAGGCCATTCCCACAGGGGAGGCGGCCTAAGTTTTCACTTAGTCTTGATCATGAGTTTCCCAGAGTACAACAGCTACGGTCTGACCCCCCTGTTGGAACGGCTCGGATGGGTTAAGGGTTTCTCCTATGAGTGAATGATCACTATTCCTCGGAAGCCCTTCTCCGCTAGAAACCCGAGCGACTTCCTTCCCTGTTCCCTTGAAGATGGTATTGTCGGCATTGCATCCAGTGCAAGCCTGGCCGCATCGTTCCCCACCTCGCAGTCCCCAGCCCAGCCGTCGCGGTCTTTCCTTGGGGGTTGCGGCGCGATTCCCTAATCTCGCATGACAGAGGATTCCAGTGAAGCTATCCGATGAGCACCGACTTAATCACGCAGCAATGGTGACGAAACCTGCCTTCCACCCATGTAACTCCCCGAGATTCAGGATCGCCCGTGAATGTCGCTGCGGCGTCCTAGCCCCCACGCCGCATAATTAGCTGTATGGACGCCACCCACAGCGTGCTATCCCCTCTGCTCTCTGCTAAACATGTTGGTCGCAGATCGGTGGCAGGAACCGGGGTCATCCTCCTGCTGGGTGGTCTCAGCATGTTGCTGGGCGTCTATCCTGCGGTTAGGATCATTCTGCTGATTGTCTTCCTGCTGGGCGTGTCGTTCCAGATGCACGCCTACTGGAAAACGGACGACGCGCAAATGAAGCAGATCGACATGATCAACTTCACGAAGAATATCGCGCTTGTGGGGGCACTCTTGATGTTCCTGCTGCTGCCGCATCCGTGGCCAATGGGTCTGGGGATCGGGTAGCCGCACACGGCATGTGCGGGAGGACATTGGGGCAAGACTGCGGATAGCAATCTAAACCAGCGTCGCCCGAACCGTGGGAAGAAGCATCGTGAGGCGGTTTGTTTATCGTGCCTTGGCCGAAATGGAAAATGTGATGCTTATCGACCGCGGCGAGCTTTCCGCGTTGTTCCGCCCGGTATTGCATGTAAGTGGTCAGCATCCTGCCGTTGCCCGGATTGCGGAGCATTGCCGGAAGCATGATGATGCGCACGATAATCCAGACCGACAGAAATACATCTCCAGAGATCAGCAGCCACCTGTCTATGCTCATTTGGCTATCCCCCTCAAAGCGCCGATGCTAAGGAAACCACCGCCATTGCAATACCGGTGCGGCGTTTATCCAAACGTGAACACCTGCCCTCTCAATTACACCAGACATACGGCCGTCGCGAGCGAACTTCGGTCACTATCGCAGCATCGGTAGAGGGGCTCCGATCCCCTACGAGGCTCAATTAGCTGTTTGGACGCCACCCACGGGGTACCGTCCCTGCCAAACATGTTGGCCACAGGTGCATGGCAGCATCTCAACGGCTGTTGTTCAAGCCCATCGAATTATGACCAACACGACGACACCAGCCATTAGCACGGTTTTCACCAGAGACGGCCAGTTCTCTACAAACACATTTCGCATGTGATGTGTCCATTCTAAGAAATGTCCCAGGGCAGGTTCTCCTTTGGGCCGGTCTTTTCTACTAAGTGCGGGAGGGCTATCGGGGCGCGTGCTGCCGCTCCATCACCATCGCCATAGCACGTACGTGAGTTTCACGGCTGTGTTCGGCATGGACGTGCTTCAGCATTGCGTGAGCCGCCAGCGTTCGCTGGTTTCCAATGTCTCCGTTAAAGTCTCTTACGCGCTCGGTGTGAGGGCAGGCAAGACATGCCAACGTCACCCCGTTATTATCTTTACGAATGCGGTACATAACTAGAGAGTACAGATTGTTTCCCGATGTCAATGTGACCAGCATCACAATTTGGCTGATAGAGAGTTCACTTTAGATGCTGTACCAATGCCCCAAGCACTTCGGCATTCTCAATGAATGAAGCGTAGTCTTGAGGTATGTACACAACTACCAGAGGTATTGCGTGCGGCACTTTTATGGTGTGTAAAGACTGCGGGCACGCGGTCGGAATGAACAAGATGTGCGAGAAGCCACTCCAATCGGCATCCGATATTCTGAAACACATGGCTGCCCACAAATCCTTCCACGTCATCGGGACAATGGGGCACGTTCCGGAACTCGTAGCCGTGCCTACTTTGAGCACAAATGGATGAGTGCGTAATGGAACACGTCATCCAAGTCGAAATGAGAAATGACACCACCCACACGTTGACATGGCTTTACGCCACCTTAAAGGCGAATCTCGGTATGGTTCTACTCCACAAAGACGATCCCGTCCTTGGACTGTTGTGCATACATACAGCATCACGGCTGAGGCAACGGGTGCTGTCCACACGGACTGGAAGTTTGCGGGATGCGGCGAGCCTAGCCGCAACGAAATGGAATTACACAAATGGACCAGTCGTAATGTCGATGTGATTTGTTTCACTGAGTAATTTATGGCGCTTTTGTAGTTTGAATGTTGGAGGCAAGGTTTTGAAAAACATCACAAAGATGAGTCCACAAAAACGAGAACGATATGCCCAGTGGCTACGCGATACTGGCGTGGAACATCCCTCTGACGAACTCATCGACAGGACCCGAGAGCGAGCACTCTCTCAGATCGACACTGCTAAGGAAAAGAAGCGACGAAATAGCTTGAAACTGGTCGTCCTTATATTCTGTTGTCTGTTGCTCGTTGCATACCTGTGGGTCAAGCTCTAATGATCCCTTCGCGAGTTCCAATCGCGCAATCCCCCTAGCTGGAAGCCCTTGAAGCGCGTACAAACTGCATGATCCGCATCTTGCCCTCGACCGCATCGCCTAGCACCATTTCTTGGGATCGACATCTGGTGAGCCAGTTTGTCGTAGGGCAGTTCGAAGTAGGCGATTGTCTCCTGCATCAGCTTCCTGTGAGCACGTGTCTTGGCTCAGCGTGAAATGGAGAAGCGGCGTTCTCCGTTAGTGTAAGATTCCGCCCCTTCGGGGCGGGGATTTTCAAGGCATCTTGGGGTCTATCGTCCGATGACTTTTTCGGTTCTGTGAA
>JBAUVZ010000233.1:0-16319 GCA_049583505.1 Candidatus Sulfotelmatobacter sp. | reverse complement strand
ACACCGTAACCGTAGTTCCCGACGCAACCGCCACGATGCGGTCGAGAGCAGTACTGCTGAGATTCCGATTGATCGCTGCCGCCAGATTGGTCGCGTTGGTCGCGGTCGTGGCGGACACTTCGAAGTCCAACCCAGTGTTTGTGGTCGATGCGGTCAGAGTCAGCGTGACCGCGGTTCCACCCGTCGGAGTTATGGTGATTGACGCAGTCTGGCCAGACGTCGGTTCGCCGGTGAAGGTACCAACCACCTGGGCGCGCGTGTTTCCGGTCGATGCGTTGACGGGGAACACTACGAAATCGGAGGTGAAGCTCGGCGTCGTGTTCACGTTGAAGGCGTACTTGGCGGGCCACATGCCTTGAGACACGCCGCCAGCGCCCAGCGAAACGGCCCAGTCCCTTCGCATCTCGGCCCTTGGCCGCCTTGGTGGCAGCGTTGGCCGCCTTGGCGGCAACTCTGGCCATCTTGGCGGCAGCATGGGCCGCCTGAGCACCAGGCCTGAACTTGCCGTCGCATTCCCGTGCAGAAGCCACTGGGCATAGGCCCTCGGCTCGTTCCACGTCTTCACCGCCTGTTCCGGGGTGTAGTCGCCGGTGAAGACGACATGCTTTGAGCTCCAATCGATCGGCACGGGGACCGAACCATCCGGCCGGGCGAAGGCCTGCCCGAACAGCGATGGGGTAAAGCTAGCCGCCGGCCCAAACGCCGCCAGCAGCAGCGCGGCGCACCGGGCAAGAAAGGCCAAGTTCCGGTTTCGCGGAGTCCTAAACCTATTCACAGTTAACGCGCCTCTGTGTCTCGTTACTCGGCCATCCAATGCGCTGAAGTATTCTCACCCATCCAATCATGCCTATGAGCAGGCTATCTTCACCTTGAAAAAGCGTGATCCGGGGATGAATTTCCCAGAGCCTGGATTTGAATCAGCGGGCCCACGGAACTGGCTCGCGTCCGTGCCAGCATGTTTGCCGAGGGGATGCCTGTTCTCTGAAAAGACTTCTGGCAATCTGCTGTGGAGGGCCCTCGCATGTTGCCTTCCATGTAGGCCAAGCCAGGGCAACGCGTGCAGGTTCCCACGTGGGCGCAAGTCGAACAAGTCGGAAGATCCCTGGCACGAATCGAGCGAACTTCCTTCAACTGCGGGGAATCGCGCCAGATGTCGAGGAACTTCTGCCGGCGCACATTGCCGCTGGGAAGTGGGAATTGCACACAGGGAAACACATCGCCGTAGGGAGAAATATAGCAGGCCGTGTGACCGGCGCTGCACGGGAAACCGTCCATCACATCTTCGCCGGGCGGAGGTGGAGGAGCACAGAATTCTTCCACGTTGCCCACCAGTTCCTGGTTATGCAAGACCTGCTTGAGTTCAGAACCCGGAATTCGCAGGGCAAGGATGGATGTGTCTCCGTCCATCTTTGGCGTGATGGTGGGGTCGAGCGTGTAAGCCACTCCCAGTTCGCGGGCCAGCATCATCACGCCGCGCTGGTCGGAGAAATTGCCAGCCATGAGAACGTTGGCGATGGTGACCTTTAGTCCCTGGGACTTCAAGAACCGAATCGCCCGGAGGGTTCGCTTCAGTGATCCCGGCAGTTTTGTGATGGCATCGTGCACCTCCGGTCGATGCGAGTAGACACTGATCTGCACCTGCTCGACGCCGAGCTGGCGAAGTCTGGCGGCTTCCTTCTCGTGGATCATCACGCCGTTGGTCTTCACCTTTACGTTGAACAGCAGTTGCCGCGCCCGTTCCACGATTTCAAAGAAGTCCCGGCGCATGAGAACTTCGCCGCCGCTGAGGGAGAGGAAAAAGATGCCGGCAGCGGCGAGCTGTTCGAGCACATCAAAGATTTCCGCAGTCGTCATCTCACCATGATCGTCATGATCCAGATAGCAATGGACGCAGCGCTCATTGCAGCGGTAGGTGACATCGAGGTGGACGCTGATGGGCAGTCCCAAGTCCAGCGCTTTTTGATTCATCTCGGCCAGCAGGCTCATCGGCTCTCCCGGGACGGGGAAGAATCCATCTCCATCATTGGCTGATCCGATACCAGCAGAATGCCGTGTTGTGAGAGTTCGTCGACGAAGCGGTCAGCGCCGCGCTGCGCTTGTTCCCGATCGACATCGAAGTCCGTGCAGATTTTGCCGGCGACGATTTTCGACAGTGGCGTGCACCCATCCGCAGCCTGCCAAATCGCAGAGGCGACTTCATTGAGGGTGAAAAAAGTCGAATCTGCGGCCGACATCACCATCATTTCGCCGCCCAGGAGGCGGGCGGCGATCGCCTTGCTTCGCGCAATGTATTTCTCGGCCATCATGATTCTCCAGTCACTGACATAGCTAACGTATGATCTCCCAGACTCGCTGGTCGGGGACGAATACCAAGCGGTGGATGGGGACCAAACTAGCAAACTCGCACGCCGAGTGAAAAACGAGTGTCACGAGCTCGGGATCATCGGCGAAAAACAAGATGTTCCTCAGCAGCCGCTGGATGGCTTCGGTGGCGCCTATCGGTTCGATCCTGTTCTCCAAGCCTTTCTCGAGCAAAAAGAGCGCGCTGAGGGGAGCGGAACAGTTCTCGCCGACCCGTGCCAGCTCTCCCGCAAAAGGCGTCCCGCAGGCCAGATAACGATTGCCTTCACGCCGCACATAGGAGATTTCGTCGGTGAGCAGCGTCGCATCGGGTGGCGCCAGGCGGGAGATGGTCGTCTTGCCCGCACCGGAAACCCCGGAAAACAGAAAAGCTTTCCCCCCGCGAATCGCACTGGCGGCATGAACCAGGAAACCTCCACGCCTCGCCAGGATGAGACCGTGAACGATGCGCAAGACGCAATCGATAGCGTAGGGACTGCACGATTGACGGACGTGACCGTGGCCGGTGTCTGGATTCCAGCGTGCGCGGAAATCGCCCCGCTTCAGCAGCCATTCGCCTGCTTCGACCTTCACCTCGAGCTCTTCGTCGGCTCCGAATTCCGATAGCTCACACAAGTCCATATGGAATTCAAGGTGAGGATTCTTCGAAGTCCCTACGAAACCTGCGTAGCGATTCTCGACCAGCCGACGAAATGAGGGATCGTGGGTGCGCAGGGCAATCGGCATTCCGCCGATCTCGATGGACACGCTTTCTTCCGCGGTTGTGGAAAGGGTAGTTGTCATGGATGAGAACTCTGGGATGGAGAAATGCCGGGGATGCCTCGCACTGCACGGAATGCGCCGCGAAGAAACTTTCCGGCTTGTGTCGGGTCTGCCTGAACGGACGCCGCATGAATGCGCAGAGTGAGATTGCGGAATAGGTTCGAGCGGCACAACATGCACGCCAGAGCGGATTGGAGCGGCGAGAGTCGGCGGCTGGGAACGAAACTGCGATTGGCACGGCGAACACCAGACACTCGGCCCAAGAGCTCCGATGCGGCTACGGGCGGATCATTGTGGGGCATTGCGTCACCCCTCGTGGTCCACGAAAAACAATCCTGATCTCGCCGCCTTTCGACCAGTCGATGGACACAGAGACGGTTGTCGCGCATGACCAACACGATGTCTCCGGGAACGATCTCGTCCTGCGTTGCGCTTTGAATCGTGAGCAGATCGCCTGGCCACAGCGAGGGCAGCATGCTCACTCCCCAAGCTTGCAGGCGAACCGTGCCGCTGAGGCGAAGCATCGCGACCGTAAGACCAAGCTTAGGATCCTCACGATACTCGGGTGTGTATGGCATGGACGGCAGCTACGAACTCATCCGTTTGTGGATGCACGAAAAACTAGTGGGCTCGATTTTGCCGCAGGACAGCGCCATGGTCTCGAAAACCTTCTCGTACCGGAATGCAGGGTCTTGATAGGGCTTCTTGCCGGAAGGAGGATTGTTGACTTCCTTCTCATTCTCATTCGCGTTGCCGTTCTCTTGGGCGATAGCCATAAGGGGGCGCAACTCGATTACCGCAGAACTTCACCCATAAAGCAATTGCGCCTTGGGGCACCGGTATTCTGTTAGTTATCGTCCCCAGTGGTTCCCAGGTATAGACAAACACTAGGGTTAGGCGTAGTCGCAATTTGAGAAGAGACGGCTTGAGTTGGCTAACCCTGGGGCTTGGCGGCGGCTCGGAGACAGGCGAGGAGCCAGCTTGATTTTTCTTGACGATGCACATTGGCAATGGACATTAGCGATGGACAAGGGAAAACAATCGTTATAAAAAGAAATGCCGACCTAAAGATGCCACGTTTTGACATCACCATCGCGGGTGAGCTGAATCTGGACCTGATCTTCTACGGGCTTCCCGACGAACTCCCCCCTGAGCGCGAACTGCTGGCCGATCGAATGATGCTGACACTGGGGGGATCGTCCGCGATCCTAGCGCACAATCTCTCGGCTTTGGGCAGCCGGGTGGGGTTTCAGACGCGCATTGGCGACGACGACCTGGGGGAGAATGCTTTGCTCCGGTTGCAGCAAAGCGGCGTGGACATTTCAGAAGTGCGTCGAGTACCCGGCCCAGTCAAGACCGGGCTTACGGTGATATTGCAGCGCGCCGCGTGGCGCAACATAGTGACGTATTCAGGAACCATTGCCGAAACCACGTGGGATGATCTCGATCTGGCCTACCTCGCCGATTCCCGGCATTTCCACGTATCTTCTTATTACCTGCAGAGCGGACTGCGGCCGCGCGTGCCGGAGTTGTTCCGAAAGATGAAGGAGGCAGGACTCACCACTTCACTCGACACCAACGACGATCCCGATGATAAATGGGAGGGCGGCCTGCAGGATGTGCTGCGATATGTCGACGTCTTCCTGCCGAATGAGCGGGAGGCACAAAAAGCGGCGGGAGTCAGCGATCTGGAAACGGCGGTGAAGAAGCTGGCGGCGCTGGTGCCGCTGGTGGTGGTGAAGCTCGGCCGCGAGGGTGCGACGGCACAACGCGGAACCGAGCGCTTCACCAGCCCCGCGTTCAGAGTGGAAGCCGTGGACCCAGTGGGAGCGGGAGACAGCTTTGATGCGGGCTTTCTGCGCGAGTACGTGCGTGGCGCAGACTTGGCGGCGTGCCTCGCCGCGGGCAATCTGGCGGGAGCCTTTTCCACCACGCGGCCCGGAGGCACGGAAGCCTTCCGTGACGCAAAGTACCGCACGCAATTCTTCCAGGAACATAGACTCCAACAAGGCCTGTGATTCGTCGGTGATTCTCCTCTCGTGAGATTTTCTTAGTTACTCTAGTTACCCCTGGCATCGGCGAAGTTGAACTATGATCGGGACTGGACCGAGTTATGAAGAAGCTCAGTTTTCTAGTCTCCCTGACGAATAACGAGAACGACTACCAGCAGGAGCAGCAGGCGGCGGCGGAAAAAGCTGCCCGGCGTCTGGGAGTGGACCTGAAGATTGTCCATGCCAACAACGACGCCGTGACGCAAAGCCAGCAATTGTTGCACTACATCCAGGGTGCGGCCGAGTCGCGTCCTGATGCCATCGTGTTCGAGCCCGCCGGGGGAACTGGGTTTCCGCAGGTAGCCCGTGCCGCCGTGGCTGCGGATATTGGCTGGGTTGTCCTGAACCATGAGGCAGATTATCTCAAGCAGCTACGGCAAGGATGTCATGTCCCGGTGTTCTCCATCAGCTCCGATCACGAAGAAGTGGGCAAGATTCAGGGAAAGCAGTTCGCGGCGCTGCTGCCGAAGGGGGGTTCTATTCTGTACATCGAAGGTCCGGCCAATAGCTCTGCCGCGCACGAGCGGACCACCGGAATGAACCTGACGAAGTCCGCTAATATTCAAGTGAAGACGATGCGGGCCAACTGGACCGAAGAGAGCGCGCACCGTGCCGTCAGTTCGTGGTTGCGACTGCGGACTTCGCAAGAAACGTTGATTGATCTGGTGGGAGCCCAGGACGACAGTATGGCGGCAGGGGCCAGAAAAGCCTTCGCGGAAATCGCGGTGGGCGAGCGCGAGCGCTGGCTCAAGATACCGTTCACGGGTTGTGACGGGTTGCCCAAGACGGGCCAGTCGTGGGTGCGCAGCGGTCTGCTGGCGGCCACAGTCTTTATTCGTCCTAACACGGACCTTGCTCTGGAAATGCTCACCGAGGCAATCCGCACTGGATCTCAACCACCCGAGGTCAAACTGATTGCTCCGGAGTCGGTGCCCACGATCCAGGAACTCGCGGCGCGAGCTGCGAAGGCTAATGTAGGCAACTCCCGCTCCGCCGGCGCCTGAAATCGATCCGAGGGTTACCGACCTTCCATAGTTCTGTCGCAGCAGAAGCCGTTCTCCGCCTTCCGGAAGAGCCGAAGTAGCTTCCCGAATATCAACCCGCGGCGGCTGCCGTAGGCCCCTATTCCCAAAGTAAATAACGAAGCCTCTATTCCCAAAGTAAATAACGTCTTGACATCGTTCACAAAGATATCGTAGGGTTCCGCTCCATGTTCTGTGCCAGGTTTTGAGGCAGAACTGAGGAGACACCGTCTATGTTGACGCTGAAGCGATTGTTATGGTGCTTGATAGTGCTCGCCATCACCGCCGCACCGCTGATGGCAGGTAGCGACGAGGCCAAAACCGCAAAAGAAGATGCAGCGAACGCCAGCGAAGCGGCGGCCGCACCAGCAAGTCCGAATCCAGCGGCTAGCCTGACTCCGGCCTCTGCGAGCGCGAATGTGACAGCCCTGTTGGGCGTGCTGGTGATGAAAGGGGTGCTCGCGCCCGCCGAAGCCAACGCCATCCGGAACGCAGCTCCCGAAGCCGAATTTCAGCTCCTGGTGGAGGCGCTCAGTCGCAAGGGTGTGTTGAGCGCGGCCGATTTGTCTGCAGCCGCGACCCCGGCAGCGCGACCCTCCGCCCCTGTGGCAGCTCCGGTTGCGGTTCCGGAAACTGTCTCGGCATCTCTCGCAAGTCCGGATGCTGATGCCTCGCCACAAGCTGGCCATCCGACGCCGGCAATCCAGGGAACGCAGCCTCCGCCACCACCGTCTGTGGTCTCGGCAGTCGCGCCGTTGCGCGTGCTGCCGGTCGATCCGCCCAAGAAAGACGGTCTGAATGCGGCCTTTAAGATGGGCCCGGTAAAGATGACGCCTTATGGCTTCGTTAAGACAACCGCGGTTCACGATACCAGCAGTCCGAATGGCGATGACATGCCGTTCCCGGGCTTATTTCTGTCGTCGACCTCGATTTTGAACACTGGCCCGACGGAGGATCCCGAATTTCATATAAAGGCGCGCGCCACCCGCTTCGGCGCGAACATCGAATGGCCGGACATCTCGAGCAAGATCGTCCTGACCGGAAAGATCGAAGGCGACTACGAAGGCAACTTTAGCGAGGTGGACAACCGCGACGTTTCGTCCATTCGCAGCAACGCCTTTCAATTACGCCTGGCTTGGGCGCGTTTGGACTACGCCGCGAGCGACGCGACGGACGTTTATTTCGAGGGCGGACAGGACTGGACGCTGTTCGGATCCAGTGCGCTGCCCAACATACTGGAAACCACCGCCCTCGGCTACTGGTACGGCGACATCTATGAGCGTTCTCCGCAATTCCAGTTCGGGTTGGTGCAGAAGCTGGGCAGCTCGTCGCGCAATTTCAAGATCTCTCCCACCTTCGCGCTCATGATGCCGAGCACCGGGCAAATCGAGAAGCTTTCTGGGACCTTGTCTGGCTTCGAGGGCCAGATTGGGCAGGGCGAGCGCGAGGGCGCCGACTCCGGCCGTCCCGAGTACGAAGGCAGATTGGCCTTGCAGTTCCAGCTCGACAAAGCGCCGGCGGTTGCGCCGGCGCAGATATTCTGGAGCGGGTTCCGGTCCAGAGACGAGGAGATCGTCACAAACTCTGCCTACACCACTACGGCGGCCTATTGCGCCGCGAACCCGCTGACCTGCTCCTATCAGGCCGCCTTCCCGAATGGCTTTAACGTTTCGAGCAAAATGTATGGCAACCAAATTGGCGTGCAATTGCCCACTCGCTGGTTCACGCTGGTGGCGAGCGCTTATTTCGGAGGCGACCTGCGCTTCTTCTTCGGCGGTCAGGTCAACACGTTCTTCACCGACGTGGGAGGGCTGAATAACCCAGTCACGTTTACCCCAGTCGACGGCGTGGTCGCCGCTTCCGGCACGCCTCAACTGGCCTGCACTGTCGCTGTAGCCGTTGGAGCCGGCTGTCCGACAGGCGATGTCGTGGTTGCCCCGGAGCGGCCGACCCGTGCATTTGGCGGATTCGTTAATCTCGGATTGCCGCTCTCGCGGTGGTTTAACGCGGATCCGAAAGGCCACAACGCAGGCTGGCAGCTGTATTTCGACTTCGGGAAGGACCAGGTCTTGCACAAGGACCTATACAACCCGAATGCTGAGGGAGTTTTGCCACTGCTGATGGGCAAGATGGCGGTGGCCACCCTGTACTACAAACTCAACCCGTATGTCACGTTTGGCTTTGAGCAGTCGATCTATGCCACCCGTCTCAAATCTGGCGTTGACTATACGATTGCGGGGAGCCCGGACAACGAATGGCAGGATCACCGTACGGAATTCGGGCCAATTTTCACGTTCTAGCCCGTTCCGGCATGATCTAAATGGCTGGTGCCGACTGACGGCACTGGATGCCGAAACTTAAGGAGGACGGGATCTACTCGGGCGATGCCCGCAGTTGCCCCTGTCCTCCCAAGCCTCCTCCAAAACGACCTATTGTGCGGAGCGCGCCAAGCGATGACAATGTACCGATTCGGCAGGACTGGCTTCCCGAGTCGAAGAACGGGGATGAATGGTTGCATCCGCAGTGCTTGAAGGATTTGGTTCTATGAGTATGCGCAGAATTGCAGCGCTACAGGCAGGTCTCCTGTTGGTGGCCGTGTTCGCGAATGCCGCTGCGGTGAAAAGCACGATGCGGATCAAGGTTCTGGATTCTGAAACCAGATCGCTGAGCCTTGGCGTCAACGACGTCCCCAAGAATTGCGACCAGGTGAACTTTGACGCGTATTGCAATAACAGTAAAGCCTCGATACTGACGAATACTCTGCTGGTGCAGGAAGGCAATGAGCCTCCGTTCCGCATCACTTGCACGATTGACTCAAGATTTTCCAGGTGCACGCCGTTGTCCAAGGGCGAAAGTTTCGACGCCAAAAGAGAGAAGCACGGCCTTGTCGTCTACTACGTAGATGACAAGGGCAAGGCGCGAAAGCAGTTGTACACTCTGGTCGATACGGATGGAAAGACCGGTCCGCCGGTGACTGCGGCCGCAGTCGCAACTCAGCCAGCCCCGGCCGCAGCTGCGCCGCGGCAGAGCTCTCCAGTGCCCGCGCCAGCGCCGTCGGCTAGCCCGGCGCAGCAAGTTCCTCCGGAGAAAGTTTCGGAGAAAATAAAGTGCACTTTCAGTTCGATGCCCGCCGGAGCAGAGATCACTCTTGACGGCAGATATGTGGGCAGCACGCCGTCTGAGATCGCGGTTACTACTGGGACACATCTTGTGGTCTTTTCTATGGGGGGCTTTGCTCAGTGGAAGCGGGAACTCACGGTGCTGCCCGGATCCGAATTGACGGTGAGCGCAATTTTGCAGAAGGAACAGCCGTAAGCAGTGTCCCTCGCGGCGACAGGAAATTGTCCGCCGCAGCTGTCTGCTTTTGTGGGGTGGTGGTACAGTCCGGGGCTGGTTTTTTTTGAGGCCGTGTATTGCTTGAGACTCCTGAAGACGCAAAAGTGAGTCCAGGACAAGTTACTGTGGGTAAATGGAGGAATATATGGCGAATGCAGCGACAGTGGCGGGAACGGGTAGGGCAGAGTACAGCATCTGGCGCGTGATTATGGCGTCGTCGGTCGGCACCATGATCGAGTGGTACGACTTCTACATTTTCGGCAGTCTGGCGGCCATCCTGGGCCCGAAGTTTTATCCTCCCGGCAACGACACCTTCGCCTACATTGCTTATCTCGCGACCTTCGCCGTCGGCTTCCTGGTGCGACCGTTCGGCGCACTGTTCTTCGGCCGCATCGGCGATCTGGTGGGGCGCAAGTACGCCTTTCTGGTGACGCTCTCCATCATGGGCTTTTCGACGTTTGCCATCGGCTTGTTGCCGTCCTTCAAAACGGCGGGTTGGTTCGCACCGGTCGTGCTGCTCTTGATCCGCATCTTACAGGGACTGGCTCTCGGCGGAGAGTACGGCGGAGCTGCGGTTTACGTGGGCGAGCACGTCCCCGACAACAAACGCGGCTTCTACACCAGCTTCATCCAGATCACGGCGACCCTGGGTCTGTTCGTCTCGCTGATCGTGATTCTGATTACGCAAGACTCGATGTCGAAGGAAGACTTCTCGGCTTACGGCTGGCGCATTCCCTTCCTTATCTCGATCATCCTGGTGCTGATCTCGCTGTACATTCGGTTGAAGATGAAGGAGTCACCCATCTACGCCGAGCTCAAGGCCACCGGGATGACTTCGACGCAACCGCTGAAGGATGCCTTCACCAAATGGACGAATCTGAAACTCGTTTTGATCTCCCTTTTTGGAGCTACGGCGGGACAGGGCGTGGTCTGGTATACCGGGCAGTTCTACGCCTTGTTCTATATGCAGACTATTCTGAAAGTGAACGTCAAGACCGCCAACATCGTGGTCGCGATCGCTCTGCTGCTGGGGATGCCGTTCTTCACCGTGGTAGGCGCACTTTCTGACCGTATCGGTCGCAAGAAGCTCATGATGGCGGGCTGCCTGCTCGGGGTGCTTACCTATATCCCGATCTACAAGGCGATGGAACGGGCCGCCGGGAATAATGTGGTCACGGTAAAGTCGGCGCGCAACAAGGTGACGGGCGCAATTTCGCTCACGGCCATGACCACGGATGCGACCGGCGCATTGGTACCGGTGAAGGAAGCTCCGAATCCGAATCTCACTATGTTGGTGGTGCTGATTTTCATTCAGGTCATTTACGTGTGCCTGGTTTACGGGCCTATCGCCGCGTATCTGATTGAGGCGTTCCCGGCGAAGATTCGCTACACTTCGCTTTCCCTGCCATATCACATAGGGAACGGTGTATTTGGCGGATTGCTGCCCCTGATCGGCCTGTCGTCCGTCGCGGCTACCGGCAACATCTATGCCGGGCTTTATTACCCGATGATTGTCGCCGGCATTACGTTTGTTGTGGGCAGCCTGCTGCTGAAGGAGACGCACGGTGTACGCATTTGGGATGAAGCGGGAGGAAAGGTGTCAATGGCGGACTGATGGCAGAAATTCCATGGCGATGAATGCCCGCCCATCCTCCTTACCGATGTCGTGGATCGTGCAGATGTTGGGGGGTTCAAGGTAGAAGCGGCCTGCGCCTCGCTGATTCTACACCAAGAGGCTTCGCGGGGATTGTGCCCGGGTAACGAGCAATAGGGTAACGAGCAATCCGGACGCTAACTGTTGTTATCAGGCAATTACACTCATTGACCTCGCCGTTCTCCCACCCAGGGCGGCCAAGGTCTCCTGTTCGTACCGAAACACTGTAGTAAAACTGTAGTAGTTCCATGCTCAAAACACGGCAGAACGGATCATGACGGTGCAACCAGCTCGTCTGGTAACCCGTTGAGAAATATAGTAGAGTAGAAAATTTTCCTAACGGTGCAGAACCCGCTGTGGAACTTAAAATCCGCAGGTCCGAAAGGACTGTGGGGGTTCGATTCCCCCTCCCGGCACCATTTAAAGCGCCGCACGATTCGGCCTGAACGAAGAAATCGCCCGACAATAGGTGTGGTCCACCAGTCACCTTGTCGGTTATTCCTGGATTACGCGCAACTCTTACCTAATCCGGTAAAGGAAGGGTTGCCGACAAACCGCTCCTTATCCGTTGTGGGTGAGTAGCCTTGGTTGCACCCGCGACGCGATCAGCATTGGGAATTGACTGAGGGGACGATCTCCCTGTTCGGCGAGAAACGGCCACGGTCGGGCGCGCCCCGTTCCTAGTAGCAAACGGACCGATGCGATGCAAATCGGATCATGCCTGCCGCGGCATCGCTCCGGCTCTGCCCCGGGCGTAGCACCCGAGTGACGGGCAACTCTTCCCCAATCTTGTAAAGGAAGGTTCGCCGACCACTCGGGAGTTGAACGAAACTCTGCAGTCCAGCGACAAGCACACAAAAACTTCGAGGCAGGTAGGCCAGTGGCCGAGAATTATGGCGCAGATCAGAAGATGTATTTGGCACTCAACTGAATCTGCCGCGGCGGTTTATTGCCATAGGAATTCTCGGAAAGCGTGGCGCCATAATTTCCCGCTGGGCAGAGGAGGCTGTTGTTCTGCCCGCAGGCGGTCAGGTCAAACGTATGATTCGGGATGTCGAAGTTAGGATGGTTCAGCAGATTGAAGAACTCGCCACGAAGCTGTAGACGATGGCTTTCGGCGCGAAGCGCGATACTCTTGGACAAGGAGAAATCCAGATTCGTATAGCCCGGGCCTGTGAGAATGTTGCGCCCTTCGGTGCCAAATGCGGGACCAAAAGCTTCGGCGGCCGGTTCGGCGAATGCACATTGGTTATACCAATTCTGTTGTGTCCTTACCTGGTCCGGGGCCTGGCAAGTCGGGTTCGCGGCCACGGGTCCGGCTTTGTTGGGGTCTCCGACAAGGTCGGGCCGCTCCGGGTTGCCGAAAGCCGCGGCGGAGGCCGCGGGCGAACCCGCCAAGACCACGGTAAAGGGAGGTCCCGTCTGCGCGGTGAGGATTCCTCCCGCCTGCCAGCCCCCGAGGAGTTTCCGGGTCCAGTCCGGACCCTGGGCCCACATATGGCGGAAAGGCACGTCGTAGAGGAAGCTCAGGGACAAGCGCTGCGCCGTATTGAAGTCGGAAAGGCCGCGGTCGCCGCTAAGATTCTGCGAGTTCTGCGGCAAGCCCGATCCTACGCTTCCCCCGAAGATCGAGGAAATGTCGTCAATGGACTTGGAGAACGTGTACGAAGCCAGGAAGGCCAACCCGTGGCTTACGCGCCTCTCCGAGCGGAACTGCATGGAGTGATAGGAACTGCTGGCGTTCGATTCCACAAACAAGACGGAGGAAAACTGTGGGTAGGGCGGGCCGGTCAATGGGTTCGACTGATTTTGATCAATCACGTTCGCCAAGTGCGTGCCCTTGGAACCAACGTAAGCCAGGTCGATCATCCAATTGGGTCCCACCTCATACTGCAGGTCGGTGTTCCACTGCTGCATGTATCCGTCACGGAAGTTCGGAGAGATCGTGTTGCCCTGGACCACACCCGACTGCTGGCCGGTCTGGGTGAGAATGTCCTGAACCGAGCACAACCCGCCGGGGCAACTGGGTGTTTGGAAATACGCGGCCAGGTCGTAGAACGGCGGATTGATGCGAGGAAGAATGTTGATGTTGGAAATGGCAACGTCGTAGAAGATGCCGTAGGCGGAGCGGACCACCCAGCGCTCTGACTTCAATGGCCGCCATGCTATTCCAATCCGCGGGGCGATATCTCTGTAAGTGGGGTTGTATGTAGCCCGAGGGATTCCATTCGTCCCCGCCACGGTGAACTCGGGGATAGCGGAGGGAACTAGATCGGGAACGCTGAAGCGATTCAGCGCCTCGACCGGCGGGCTGTTGAATTCATAGCGCAAGCCGACATTGAGCAAAAAGCGCGGGATCACGTGGATGTCGTCCTGAACGTAAGTACTGATGCCGTGGCTGCGCAAACTGTTATAGGTGTTGCCGCTCACCGCCAGAGCGTAGTCCGGGACGCCGGCCAGCAACTGCGCAAGAGAACATGTCAAAGGGTCATCGGGGGGAGCCCCAGTGCAGGGCGTGGGATTGCCGAACGCGCCCAGGATGCCGGCTGCGGTCTCTCCCAGGAAGAACCAGTCGCCCCGTGCCAGGAAGTCGAGGTAGTCGTCGATGCGAACGTGCCGGAAGTCAGCTCCGATTTTGAACTGGTTGCGGCCAACCGTCCATGCCACATTATCGGAAAGCTGGAGCGTGGTGTCGGTGCGGTCTTGCGGATAGTTGACGGGTTCGCCAATGCCGTCAAAGCTGATCAGGTTGATGTTGGGAGCTCCCAGGTCCACCGGGTTGGTCAGGACGTCAGGAAAGCCCAAGTGTGCGCTGATGTCGTCGCCATGATTCTGCTGCAGCACGTTGGCCCCCATGCGAATGAAGCCCAGGCGGAATTCGTTGATCACACTGGAGCGAAACACGCGCGTCCATTCGATTCCGGCGTTCTGGCCGTGGTTCAGGGTGAAGCTGCCGTAACCGGGCAATGAGGTGAAGGCGTTGACCGGATCGAAGGGACTGAAGAGGTTTTCTTTCAACACCGAGTAGTGGAGCGACACTGTATCGACGGGGCTGGCATGCTCGTCTACCTTCACCGAAACCAAATTTTCCGAGTTGCGGATGACTGGAGCAGAAAGGAAGATGTTCGAATTCGCCAAATCAGCGCCGACGTTGGCTGCGGGATAGAGATTGAACACATTCTGACCGACCTGGCACGACGGGTTGAGGGGGCACCCAAACAGAGTTTCCGCCAAGCCTGTGGCGGCCTGCCACTGCCCCGATGAAGGCACGGTAGCCTCCCGAGTAGTCGCCTGCCGCAAACGGAGTCCCTCATAAGACAGAAAGAAAAATGTCTTGTCCTTGCGCACGGGCCCACCGAAAGTTCCGCCGAACTGGTTGCGATCGAAGCGCGGGATGGCGCCGCAGGTGCCCGGTACCGAGTTGGCGCTGCAGCCGGGAAAGTCGAAGTAATTCTTAGCGTCCATCCACCGGTTGCGGAAGAACTCGAAGAGAGTGCCATGGAACTGGTTGGTGCCGCTTTTCAAAATGACGTTGATCTGGGCGCCGCCGCCATGGCCGAACTCCGCCGAGTAATCGCTGGACTGGACCTTGAATTCTTCAATGGCGTCGATGGAAGGCAGAGCGACATACTGGTTGAGATAGGGATCGTTGTTATCCACCCCGTCGAGCAGGAAGTTGTTGGATTGCTCACGGGCGCCGTTGACGCTGATGGCGCCGCCTTGGGTCGAGTTTTGCGAGCCCTCCGCCGACAATTGACTCCCTGGCACCAGCAGAGCAAAGGACAGGAAGTTGCGCTGGTTGAGCGGCAGGTCCTGAACCAGGCGATTGTTCACCACCTGGCCCAGAGCAGAAGTGTCGGTCTGCACGATGGGAGGAGTACCGCTGACGCGCACTTCCTCGGTTACGGCGCCAACGCGAAATGCGAAATCGAGGCGCACCGTCTGATCCACATCCACGCTGACGCCGTGGAAGACGCTCCGGCGGAAGCCTGCGCTCTCGGCAGTGACGCGATAGCGGCCCGGGGGCAAAAGCGCGACGGTGTAGTCGCCGTCTTCATTGGTCTGCGCATCGCGGGTGGCGTTGGTCTCCTCGTTGCGCACAATTACACGCGCCTTTGGCACCACCGCGCCGGAGGGATCCGTGATTGTGCCGGTGATCGTACCCGTGGGAC
Source organism: Candidatus Sulfotelmatobacter sp. (assembly GCA_049583505.1). GTDB lineage: Bacteria > Acidobacteriota > Terriglobia > Terriglobales > Acidobacteriaceae > Sulfotelmatobacter. The sequence continues at coordinate 961 of JBAUVZ010000233.1, read as the reverse complement.
CACTAGCAAATAGCGGCGAAGCGAACAAGAGTGTCAACGCTAAGGATGCGAGTTGCAACCATTGACGGGGTATTGCAGTTCTCCACCGCCGCGATTCGCGCTGAACGAATCTGACGCAATGCGCCGTCCCTGAGCTTGCTTGATCCATAGTTCGGGCGCTATCCTCGCCTGAAGCGCGAGCAGAGCACGCGTCTTTCGTACACGATTGCCGTGATTCAGCCAGCGGCGACCGCATGCGCTTACTCAGGTATGCCGGTCAACGCCCATTCGATTCGATCCACTTCTTCACGAATCACCCGGATCGCTTGCTGATTGCTAGGATATGACAAGGGCATGATCGCTTCTGCGGCGTGACGAATCTTGTAGTTGCGATCCCGAATCACCTTGATTCTTGCAGAGGTTTCGATTCGGTATCGGCAAATTCGTCTCGCCAGTTTCGTGATCAACCAAGCGAACGCTAATCCGAATAACATCTCGATTGGAAGGCGATCAGTCGCTCCATCAAAATCCAGGAACGCTAATCGATAGACGGCTTCGCCAAGGCCTAGTGAAGCAAATATCACTCCAGTCCCGACCAATCCAAGCATTAAACGGTCAATACGTCGAAGTGCTCCAGACGCTTGCTTACTGTCACAGTCTTGCGCGAGCATATTGCGCCCCCAAATTCATGTGAGATGGGCAGGACTCAGTCATTTTATCCTGAAATCGCTCTTGTGAACGAACTTGTGAGCTGGAAACGCCTGCAGAACTCACGTCAGGAGGCTCGATATGCGAATAGCTTTTGGCACTCCAGTCTCAAGAAATGGTCGAAGACGGGAATGTGCAGGTCGCCCTTCTCAAGGACGAATTTGCATGAAATGAGGCAGGCGCGCCATTTAAATTCCTCGGTACCGTGTTTCTTGCCGTAGGCGGTGATGTCCTCCTGGGAAACGCCAAACACCACGGCTCCTATTTTCGACCA
>JBAUVZ010000232.1:0-2711 GCA_049583505.1 Candidatus Sulfotelmatobacter sp. | reverse complement strand
CGAGCGAACCATCGCTCACTCAAGAGTGCGGATGGAAGGATGGCGGCAGAGGCGGTCTGCTCAGGCTAAAGTAAGACGGAACGAAAATCGTTCTTGACACTGACCGGCTTTCTCATGGAAGGCGATTTCACTCATTGAGAATTGCCCACTGGGTGCTATGAGGATTTTTCACCAACTGAGAATTGTGTGAAAATCAGGGTCATGCCTACTCCTCGGCTGCGTCCATCAAAGGACAAGAGTGGTTTTGTTCACTCTGCGAAACAAAATTCAAGGCAAAATTACCTCACCCGAAGCAGGCGAGCGTCAAGGAGTTGGAGGACCCGATCTTGAAGGAGTGGCAGAGCGCCGTGGCGGAGACGAAGGCTGCGCTCCTGAAGGAGTGGGATGAACATCTACACAGCGCACACCCGCGTCAATGGGAGCGAGAACAGAAGAAAAGAGCTAGGCGTCGTGCCAAGGTCAATGAGTGAAATGGCGATGTTAGGACAGCAACTCACCGGGGAAGTACTCTCGCCAAGGATGAAAATTGTTTCACATTGACGCGAACACGACATGGAGGGACAATGGCAGCCGCTTCTGGGGGATCAAAAAGGAGATCCCAGTTCACCCTTGTGGGGCAGGTGATGCAAATGTAGAATTGCGCCGCTCTTGAGGTCAAAAAAATGTCGGACAAGATGCAATTACTTCAACAAGGAAAAGTCAATGACGCTTAGGAAAACCCGGTGCTCGCATTATGCAATCCAGATCGCGGCCGCAGCCCTTATCAGCGCCTGCTGCCTTCAGCCCGTTTCCGTCGGACAGACCGCAGACGCAGCGGTCGATGAGGAGGCAGCAGCGCGCGACAATTGGCGCGCGGTTATGGCTAACAATACCGACTTGGGGGAGGGGTGCTTTCAGGCATCTTATCCCAGCGTCGACTGGGAGCAGGTGGAGTGCCGAGAATTGCATCCACGCGTCCATACAGTCGTCCGCAAGCCTGGCGAGGGGCAGGTGACGGGCAACGGTCACGACTATGTCGCCGAAGCGGCGGGACTGATCAGCAAGACACATGGAACCTTTCCGACGGTCACGGGCGTGAAATCCGAGAAGAGTGTCGGGGTGGCTGAGTACGGAGATGGAGGCATCCTCGGGCCGAATGAATACTCGCTTCAGCTCAATACCAACTTCACGGGCACGACAGCGGCGTGCGACGGTCATGCCGGTTGTGTCGTCTGGCAACAATTCATTTATGCGACGGACTTGGCAGTTGAGGGGGAAGCGGCTGTTTTCATGCAGTATTGGCTGATCGGCTGGGGCGACTCGGCTTGTCCGAGCGGTTTCGGCAGTGACGGCGAGGGCGATTGCTACGGGAACAGCAAATACGTATCGGCACCCGATGTGAAGGCTACATCCCTTGCCAGCCTGTCGCTCTCGGGCGCAGCGGCTGACGGTGGCAACGATACGGTGGTATTCACCGATGGGACCAAGGCTTACTCCGTGAGCGGCCGTGACACCGTGCTTGATATCTCGGAGGTTTGGAAGGAGTCCGAATTCAACATTGTCGGTGATGCAGGCGGTTCGCGAGCGGATTTCAATAAGCCTGTCTCGATCACCGTGAAGGTAGCGCTGACGGATGGTACGACTTCAGCCCCAACCTGTGTTGCGAATGCCGGCTCAACCGGAGAGAGCAACAACTTGAATCTGGGCAGCTGTACCAGCAAGAGCGCCACGAAGCCCTATATCGAGTTCACCGAGTCGAACTAAGGCGGCCGTGCCGCCGGATGGGCGTTGACCACGAGAAGGCCGGGAGGGAGTTCCCCTTCGGTCTTTTTTTGGTGTGCCCGTCCGCCCCGCATCTCCGTCGCGCCCTGACTGGAAGGACAGAGCAAGTGGATTGTTGGTGTGACATGTTCCGTTCTTTCCGCATGGGAATAGCCACCACCCATCAAATTCCAACCCTCCGTCAGCACCTCTGGGAAGTGGCGGAAACACTAGAGTCCAAGTGTCCTTCATGTTACAGAGGGTGTACGACTTTCGTAACCAAACATTTCATTGCCTCCAGGTGCCTCCGCATGATATTTACATGAGGAGACGCGGGTCCGAACCTCAGAGCTGGGCAATCCCAAACGCCAGCACCGCGGACCAACTAGGCAAGCACCTACGCACCGACGGAATCATCGAGACGGAAAGTCAGGATGGCGAGCTATGGGGGCAACAGAGACTCGAAGGCCTGTTTTCCACTTGCGATCGTCGAACCCCACGACACGTGGTTCAGAGCATTGTCCGAGAGGTTTCGGCTTTTGGCATGGGGCGCGCTCCGAAGGATGATGTGACATTGGTAGTTCTACAAGTACAACTCTAATGCAGGTCTGTCAGGGCTGAGGTAAAGGTAGCTATCCAGAAACGGGCTTCGGGGAAATTGGCCGGATTGATACCGAGAAGTCGGCTTGTAGGAAGTGATCGATCACTACCAAACTAGGGAACGGGGTTCTCGCACCACGTCGATTTGATCAGTTCGTTGCCGCCGATCGCGGTTTGATGGATCAAGGTGGACTGACTACGACTCACTCGAGAAGTGCAGTTTTGCTGAGTTTTTCCGGCTGTATGGACTGGACCCATCAAATGAGACACTCGCAATGGGCACACTTTGCAGAGAAAGGAAACTGCGAGTGGCAAAGAAACGAGTGATAGGTCGATATCCCAAGGCGTTTCGGAAGATAGCGGTCGAGCGG
>JBAUVZ010000231.1:0-4202 GCA_049583505.1 Candidatus Sulfotelmatobacter sp. | reverse complement strand
TCAATCCTCCTTTGTGAGAGGCGACACGGATGGCTGCCTCAGCTTAGCGCAAGTGGAGTGGCGGGTCGATGGTGAATATCTTTGTAGGCCGGGCTTACCCAGCCTTCTTCGTTCTTAGCCAAACCTCCAGATCGGAGGCACGGAACCGCCATAGCTTCCCAACTTGGATTCCGTGAATCTGGCGATTGCGAGCCATGCGCTGCAGCGTTTTCGGGTGAATGCGGAGCAACTCTGCCGCTTGATCGCTGTCTAAGAGCGGCTCAAAGACGAATTCGGTCCTAGGCCGGGACTGGATTGAAGAAGGAGCGAACCTCGAAGGCTGGGATGCGGACATAATGAACTCCTGAGCCAAATCACGAAAATCGAGCTGATTTGACCGCTTCTGAGGATGTTCTATAAATGCAGACTGAATTTCAGTCAAACGGGCTCGATTTTTGGGGAAAACGCGATTGAAATTGCCAATTTAGACGGTGAAACGGGTTTTCCAGAGATGGTTCTATCCCGGTTGACGGATTACGGAAGCTGGGGGTAAATAGCGGCATGAGGTGCCCTATGGAGATTGAAAAAAAAGCTGTCGTTAGGAGCAAGAATGTCGATTCGAAGACCAATGTCGTTTCAAGCGTCGAGTTCGTAGTCCGTGCCAGGCTGCACGACTCGGTTGAGGATGACTTTGTCCACTCCATTGCAGGACGGATTATCGTCGAGCCAGAAAACGGCGGAGAAAAGGACGCAGGGGAAATTAGCGCCTCGCTCGTTCAGTTCGGCGAGGCACTCGACCACGGCATCAGTGCGGAAGGGCTCGGAGATGGCATCTCGGGTGACATCTCTGAATACTGGGAACATCTTTTCGATGCGGAAACTGGCTATCCGAAGGAAGAAATACAAAATGAGTTCGAAGTGGTAGACCTCGATCTACTGATCATCGACTACGTCGCAATCTATCCGGAGTATCGAGGACGAAGTATCGCCGAGTCTGCCATTCACCGAACAATCGACATTTTTGGTGCTGGCTGCGGGCTGGTAGCGTGCAAGCCTTGGCCGCCGCAGTTCGCTCCGTCCGTTGCGGACGATCAAGAAGCGTTGAAAAGACTTGCGTTACCGCACGTAAGCAAAGGCGAGGCCATTCGGAAGTTGAGATCGTACTGGTCACGCCTGGGGTTTTGGCCGCTTCGTAACACCGGAATCTATCTGCTGAGCATATCGCAGAGGGGGTGTTGCCCATCTTCTCAGGATCGCGACAAAAGCCTTCAATAACTCTGGATACTCGGTCTTCGTTCCGCTCGGTTAGAACGCTGCCCTGTCACCGACTTCCGACACACAATCGATCAGGTATCCGCTGTTTCCTAGCAGAGCACACGATTATCCCGCCAATTTCTCTCTTACATTCGTCAAGGGCTGCTTCACCCACATTAGAACGCCCGCGTGCCAATGGCGAGAGCAGCAACGATCGTCAGCGGCGCTACCAATTCTTGCGACAGCGCCAGAACGTCTAGAGGGTCGTCGTCCTCTGAGAGGATTTTGGGGGATGAATTTCTAATTGGCCGGATAGTAGACTGCGGAATGGAGAAGACGGTCCCAGTCTAATCAATCCGGTGGCCTGGAATTCAACCGCGGTCAAGCGAAGCCGCGGCGAGCACTCGGCCTAACAGAACCTAAGGGTCGCGCAGAGAGGAGACAGCCTGCCGCCTACATCTTCTTGGGCGACGGTTGATGAACTCTTATACGACCGTCGTCATCCCATTTGACGAGAGCGTCATCTTCATTAACTTGCCGAACCGTGCCAAATTCTCCAGTAGGCATTCCGAAATCGCCCAAACCCTCGACACGATCTCCGGGACTCAAATCTTGGCCAGTGCCCGAAGGTTCGACAAGCGGTGGCTTCTTGGCACGGTCTGAATCAGGGGGTGCCCCGGGGTGTGACAACGGCGCTTGGGGCGATTTACGCAGCTTCGGGGTTGGCTTGTTGCCAGCATGAGGCATATCAACCTATTTCCTTCCGAGATCCAAGATCTTCCCTCGCTTCGACAGTTCAGCCTAAATACAGAATGGGCTTGGAAAGAATGGTTTGGCTGACCAAAACTGAACAGTTCTGATCATCGACGCGGGTCGAAGGTATGCATACGGCTCAAGCAGATCAATGCTGCGCCGCTGTTGGATTTTGTGTCAGACCAGGTTTGCCGGGCGGAAATTAATCGTGGAGAACAACACTGAGAAGTGAGCTGTGGCCTTCCAACCCGCCGTTGTAGTGAATGAATCCCAATTTCCTGAATCTGTTCATGAAAAAACTCACTCGCGAGCGGGTCGTGCCGATCATTTCCGCTAGGCTCTCCTGGCTTATCTTGGGAATCACCGTCTCTGGAACGCCGTCTTTACCAAAATGAGCGAGCATAAGAAGCACTCGCGCCAAACGCTTTTCACTGGAATTAAACAGTTGGTCGACCAGATCCTCTTCGTAACGGACATTGCGCGCGAGCAAATACGCTACGAATAGGTCGGAAAACTCGTGTTCCCGATGAAGCGCATCCACCATGGCTTTCTTGTCGATTCGCAGCACAGCACAATCTGTCATTGCCGTTGCCGAACCCATACGAAGAGGTTGGCCAGCCAGCGAACCCTCGCCGAAAAAGCTCCCATCGCTCAATATGCCAATCGTCGCTTCCTTGCCAGTTTTGGAAACCACAGTGAGTTTTGCCTTGCCCGTTTGCAGATAAAACACTGCGTCCGCTCGATCCCCTTGAGCAAAGATGGTTTGCTTCTTCGGAAAGAGCATGGCTTTCCTGCCCTCGCCGATGGTAGCGAGGAACGCGTGTGGATCGAACTCGCGGCCGTCCTTGGAATTTCGATGAGGACGCGCAGAATTCCGCGTTCTTTGAGACATCTGATCAATCGATGTGTGGCGGGCGATTTTCGCCAATTTGGACCCGCGAGGCGGAGACATAGACACCTCCCCACTCCACGTTCGGCTAAATTATAACGCTTTTGGCGCGACTGTCTTGAGAGGACGGCCAGACTGATGGGTGGTGCGGCTGATAGCGTGGATACCTGCCGGCCCATACGAGGGATATCCGATGTCAGGATTCTGATACGCCGTTCGGCCAAGCGATGGTGAGCAGGAAAGCGCTTTCTTCCACAGCTTCAACGTCGTGGAGCAGGCCGCAGTCCATTACCAACAATTGGCCCGCCGTCAAGCTGACCTTCTGGTCTGGCAGGTGTATGCGAATTCTTCCAAGCAGGTGATGAATAGAGACTCTGCCCTCGGCTTGGTGCTCGTTCATTTGCGTTCCGGCTTTCATCAAAACCAGAACGATTCGGAAGTCTGGATACTTTGCTAGCGTCTTCGAACTCCGTCCACTCTCGCGCTGCCACGAGGCTTGGTGGCGGAGTTGCCGAAGTTCCTTCTGCAAGTCGAATTGCAGTAGCGGCTCAGCCAACTGCGGGAGCCTATTCAAGGCCTTACGGCCATCGCCTGGATGGCAAGCCCTGGGGATTGTGGTCATGGTCAACACCTCGGCCCTGTTACCGCTTGAGTTCCTACGACACTAATGATCCGAGATGCGCCCGCCAAAAACTGGTCAACATAGCACAGCTTTCTTCCGCCGTGACAATTTGTTTCCCAAAGCAAAAGTGTTCTTTATTGGCCGGAAATGCTTTTCTCCAGTTTCTAAGATCTGCTTTGGATCTTCTTTTGAAACAAAAAGAAAAGGAAATGGCGACTGAGGAGGCAGAAGTGTGTTCGGCACGACATCAATGATGGCTCTTGATTATCCATTGTGGCTGCGGGCTGCGCATTTCTTCAACTTCCTTCTCCTATCGCTTCTCGTCCGCAGTGGCCTTGAGATCCTGAGCGCACATCCGAGATTCTACTGGAACGACCACTGCACGCCGGGTAGCGAATGGCTCAAGTTCACGAAGAAGCGGAGACCAAAAGACCAGCTCTGGACAGCGAGTGATGAGGAGACCGCTTTTCCGTCTGCGATTGCCCTGCCAGGCCACGAAAACCTCGGCCTCGGACGGCACTGGCACTTTCTTGCGGATTTTGCCTGGGTGCTGACAGGATTGTTATACGTCATGCTCCTTTTCGTCACGCCTGAGTGGCGGCGGCTGATTCCGACTTCCTGGCAGATTGTCCCGGACGCATGGTACACATTGCGCAGCTATTTAAGTTTCCACCTGGTGGAGACGCCGGGGGGATATAACGCACT
>JBAUVZ010000230.1:0-2124 GCA_049583505.1 Candidatus Sulfotelmatobacter sp. | reverse complement strand
AGACTTAAGACAACAATTTCTTCGTGATTCTAGGCACTGTGGCTCCGGGAGCGGACAACCAACAGGAATCAAGAGATAAGGCTTCTCATTTCTTGGGCGGCTAAGAATTGTGCAGTGAACTCCAATGGGGCACATCTGAGATCGTCCATCCATACCGATCTTTCTTCAGCCATCGCCACTGTGAAACGGAAAGAGTCTGGTTTCGAGTTGGAACCACGGACGGCCTGCAGATTCGCAACTCTGAAATCCGCAGGCGCCGTGCTAGGTTGCAACCTGTCGCGCATTGAGCTGGAACTTCTTACTCAAGACGTTGAACGATCGGGCAATTGATGGAGAATCCGGAAGTTTCGAACGTAGCCCCCGCCGGAAAGCCAGTGAGCAAGTCGTCGTCGACGAGCGTGAGTACTGTAAATTCTCCTTCAAGCTGCCCACGAAAGCCCTGGCTGATGGCATCATCCGTCCAGGTGTACAACTGAGCGTCCCAAGCTGGGCTATAGTCGAGCGCGAGTGTCGGGATTCCGCCCAGAGTGTTGTTTGGCCGGTGTCCATCGGCCAGATCCGCCGATAGTCCCTGTCTTAAAGGGTTGCTGCATCCGCCGGATTCGGGTCCATTGGTAGCAATAAAGATGCGCTCGATGGGACTTCCGAAGCTGTCGTCGCTACCCAATTTGAGCTTGTCCATTAGTGGAGCGTAGGTATTGTGTTCGATGGATGCCGCCAGAGGGATGCTCGCGTCCATGGACATATACCAAACTTGGCGGCCAAAGCTAAACCCATTGATCAAGTTGATGGTAACCGTCATGGCGTACGGGTCGATAGCTACGACTTCGTCGTGAACTTTGGAATAATCAACGTGGCCATTGGGAAAGTTGATTTGTTTGGCGTCAACATTGAACGCAATCATGGGTGCGTTGTAGATCACATTAGCGGCGTTGAGCAGCTGAACATAGGGGCTATAGTTTGCATCCCCAATCGCCCCGGGCGCAAAGGATGTGGGAGGAAATTCAGCGCCTGCCGGTCCCGGGACAACATTCCGTTTAGGTGAAAAGTCAACCGTACCCGCATTGAAAACGATGTTGCCGTTCTCATCGAGGTTTCCCGTCCGGGCGGCGTTCGCGGCAAATTGAAGCTTAGTAGAGAAGTTCAGACCCAACTCAGCAGCCACCGAGGGATCCGAAACGTCTGTCAGGATATACCAAACCGTCTCGTTGGAGCCAGCCAATGTTCCCTGGTACAAGGGTAGGGTGATGGTTCCTTTTTTGGAGTCAACCACACCGGAATTCAGCAACTGCACGGGGCCGACTAGACTGTTATTCACCGATGAAGGTGGCGGCCCAAAATAAGTGATCGGGACGTTTGCACCTACGCTCGCGATTGCAGGGAACAAGTTACAACCTGGTCCCGGCCCAAGCGGTCCAGGCCCAGGGCCCTGAGCTGAATTGAAATTGGTGGATTCTGCCGTTGCATCAGCAGTGTCGATCGCTCTCGGTAGCGCTGGAACGGATCGCTTCGCTCGGGCGTGAAAAGCCAGTACTTCTGGCGAGATTGGTTGTCTGACGAGAGTTGCCGTTGTTGGGGATTGAGCCGATTCTTGTGCGGCGGCAGAGTGAGAGAGCAAACTGCCGACAGAGAGAGTTGCGAGAACTGCGACGAATAGCCTGCTTGAGGGAAAGTACGGCAACACAGGTTGGCGGCCTTTTCTTCCAAGCGTTCGAAACAGCGTGTGAACTACTCTTTGCATTTCCTATCTCCAGGTGTCACGATTCGCGCTCTGTTGCAAGACGCGCGTGTATATGAGAGACGGAGGCAGTTAGGAAGATACGAGATAAGATGTGGCCGAACTTGTTACTTGGATGCGTATTGTGTCGGATCTTGTGGTTGTGATGCATTCAGTCGCTTTCTGAATTCAGTGGGGGACAGGCCACAAAACACTTTAAATTCACGACTGAAGTGACTGCGGTCGATATTGCCCAGTATCGTGCTGATCTCCTTCACGCTCAAGAATGTTTCCGACAATATCCTCTGTGCTTCTTGCATTCTTAGTGTTCTCATATACTGGGACGGTGATTGGGACATCTGAGACTTAAAAAGATGACTGAAGTGCCAACGGGACATATTCACAGA
>JBAUVZ010000229.1:0-6192 GCA_049583505.1 Candidatus Sulfotelmatobacter sp. | reverse complement strand
GCCGACGGCGGTCGCGCGATATCATGGCGGTATCCATCTTGCTTTAATTCGTTGAGGCTGCAGATATGGAGCGCTCGTTATTCCGGCTCGCGGGCGATGCAAACGGCTGGGCCTGCTCGAACTGTCGATGGAGATTCCCCATCCCCACACTGCTGAGCGGAGAAGAGGCGATGGCTGCTTACGACCGCCTGGCCGCCGCGAAGTTTCGCGAGCACCAGTGTGAGGCCGAAACCAGCTCTTCCGAGGCCAAGCCAGCAACAAAACGAGATGCTGACACGGCTTTCGCGGAGCGTGCTCGGCTACTCATAAAGCGAGGGTACAAACCGAAGGTTGCGGTGGAACTTGTACTTCATGAGACGGGAATCGAACACAGAAACGATCCGAAGATCATGGAGAAGGCGCATGCGGACGCTGAGGATTTCCTTGTGAGAGTCCGCAAGGGCCTCATCTGAAGGCTGTCCCGGAGCCACCAACGCACGTGATTCGTCGTACCGCAGAGCTGAATCATCCTAGCCATTAACGAAAAAATCAAAAGTGGCTGTTTAGCGAGACGACTTAGGCCGCCGTTAGCAGAATCGGCGCACCTTTCGTGATCACAAGCGTATGCTCGTAATGCGCCGAAGGCCGGTGGTCGGCCGTGACTACGGTCCACTTATCCTTCGCCACGAACGCTCTACCAGATCCCGCCGCAATGATGGGTTCGACGGTAATCACCAGGCCTTCGGTTAGAACTTGATTAGCTTCCGGATCGGCGTAGTTCGGCACTCGCGGTTCTTCATGAATCGTGCGTCCGATGCCGTGCCCTCCCAGATCGCGAATCACTGAGAATCCACTGCGCCGCACCTCCCGCTCGATCACTCGCCCAATCTCCAAGACCCGAAATCCGGCTCGCGCCACCAGCATGGCCTTCGCGAAGGCCCGTTCCGCGCATGCAATCAGGCGTTGGCGCTCTTCCGTCACTTTGCCTACGGGAACGGTTACAGCCGCGTCCGCCATGAATCCGTCTTTTTCGATTGTGACATCAAGCTTGACCAAGTCGCCGTGTTGCAGCTCTCGTTTGCCGGGAATGCCGTGGACTGCTTCGTCGTTGAGGCTTATGCAGTTCACTCCGGGAAATCCGTAAACCAATGCGGGAGCGGATCGTGCTCCGTGCTGCCGCATCACGCCCGCGCCCACTTCATCCAACTCCGCCGTCGTGATTCCAGGGCGCACTGCGCTTTTCATCGCGCTCAGCATTAAGCAAACCACGGCGCCCGCGGCCCGCATCCCAGCAAATTCTTCCGGCCCGCTGATGGACACAAGATCACCTCGACGACATGATACTTCCACGACGAGCCTTCCAGGTAGTTTTGCGCTCTCACGCTCCGAAGAAGAGAAACAGCACAAACCCAGCGATCATTTTCCTCTGGGTCAGTGATGATGCCCGTTGGTTCGCAATCCCGGCCTCATCCGCAGAAAAATCTGGAACGACACTGGAAAATTGCCATAAGCAGCATCGAGCACCGCAGGCTTCGAATAAACCGTTATATCCGCGCCCAGTCCCAGTTGCCACGCGTGATTCTGCAACAGGTCGCGCGTGCCGCCGAAGGTATAGGCTCCGATCCGGTAAGCCGGATGCACCGCCGCCTGCGGAAACAGTTCGTCCTTGTCCACCAGTTCCAGCCGCATAAATGTGTAGTCACGCCGCAGGAAGTTCAGCGTGGACTCCAGAAGATAACTGTTCAAATTTACTCCGTCTGCGATTTTGTGCACACGCCCCCATACCAATGAGGTCGCCCAATTTCCCTGCGCCAGGGGAAGGTTGTATTCCACCGAGGCCGTCTGCCGCCACTGGTTCCAGGGTTCTAGCGCCTCAGGGTGGTCGAGGTGCCCGATACTGTATTGCGCCGCCCAGTTCCGATCGGGGGCAACACTGCTACGTACCGACCAGGAATCCAGCGCCGCCGGCTGGATACTCCATCGTTCTTCGTTCGGTTCGTGTCCGTTAAAGGCCGAGCCTTCCAGCTTGACTCGGTCGATCACCAACCCGGTCGTGACTACGCCGAAGCTGGTATGCGTCGAATCCTGCAGATGATGCCCCAGCGGCGCCAGCGGCAGCTCCGACGCGGAAGTCCGGTGAATGTAGGTGACCGGGCCGAGCGCCGGCTCAGCCGCCGGTCCGCCATACAATTCCCACGAGACTTTCTCCGAGAGCGGCAGCATGAACAGCGCCGAAAGCTCGGCAAACACATTATGCGGATGCTGGTGGTCGACCAGCGGCTCTCCGTGGTAAGTCTCCCCGGTCTGAAACAGTTCCGGAAAGCCGGGATGCGGCGAGGTCAGCGATTCTGCCGAGAACATCTGACGCAACAGAATCGTTCCGCCACCCAGCCCGTGTTGCTCCATCAGCATCCCCCAATTTACCGACTCTGCTTTCCCCTCACCCCGTGGGCCGCCTTGCTGGTTGTAGTCGGCGAAGATCACCCCATGCGCCATCAACTCCCATCCGCCGCGCATCAGCATCCACTCATGTTCCGGCACCGAAGCCGGCTCCCAGCCCGTCCCCGATCCAGCGTGAGGCGAAGGCAACGGCGAGGCTGTCTGCTCCTCCATGTGCATCCCGCTCATGGAGGTGTCCTGCGCCGAAGCCGCATAGCACAGCATTCCAAGCAGCATTAAGCGCAAGATGGTTCTCGCCATGAAATCCTCTCTCGCAAAAGAAGGGGAAAAACCGCGACCTGCCAGGATCCCGCAGGTACTAGGACGAACGAAGAGGAAGTGCAGGCTAGAGTCTGAGAATCAGGGCGCCGGGTGGGCCGCTGGAACCCGCCAGCGCAGTAGGGAATGCGTCGCTGTAGCTCACCGCGACCGGGACATCGACCGTGTCTGCCTCCAACGCCTGCAGCGCAGGGCGCAGCGAGAAAATGCCAGTCAGCAAAGCGGAGGGATGGCTTACGCAGCAACGGTAGTCAGCAGGTTGCGGAGTTGCTGGCACCCCGGCGGGATGACACCCAGCCGTCGGTGAATGTGCAGCCGAAGCCGGCAACAGGCACATGGTGCCTGCGGTAGCGGCCAACATCGTACTCAACAGCGCCACTGCAACGATATGCGGGAAAAGCCGGTTCACAGTTACGTTCCTGTGATCTTCACGCGGAGTTCTTCCGGCAGCCGTTCGCGAATTTCCTGAGGCAGCCGGTCATGCACCCGGCGCGCGCCTTGTTTCGCCGCATCCAGCACCGTGACCGGCGCGGGTGTAGCCACAGCCACCACCAGCCAGATCAGCGCGGACAAGGCAAAACCGGCCAGCGCCGCCATCTCCAGCCAGAACGCGTGCCGCGGAACGAAGTGGCGGATCACTCCAAAAGCCAGCAGAAACACGCCGCCTGAAATCGAAGCCAGCGCAATCAGGCCTACGTCAATCGTGCGGTGCATGCGCTGCCGTCCGCGGCACCGCTCGCACCCGGCGAAATGGCTTTCGTAGTCACCCCGCATCTCCGGCGCCAGGCCGGAAATGTCGTAGCGCCAGCCCGCCAGAATCTTCCCGACAATCGGATCAATGCACTGTTGGCTCATAAGTAACTACAGGCGGAGCCGTTACCTCTGGGGTGCTAAATCTGGATCGGCGGCAGAACCTCAGACTGCCGCGCCACCAGCACCTGGTTCTGAAAAAGACGGTTCTGAAACAAGCCACCCCGCTCGGCAAGCGCTTTTTCTGCCTCTCTCCGGGCTATTTCCGGATGATTGTTCTTCTCAGATAGATGCGCCAGCACCACAAAGGCTGCACTGTTATCATAGTCGTTAGCAAAGAAATCCGCGAGTTTCACGTTCGACAGATGCCCCACGTTGCTCGCTACCCGCTGCTTCACCGCCCATGGATAAGACCCTCCGCGCAGCATCTCCACGTCGTGATTCGATTCCATCACTAAAATGTCGGACCCGCGCAAGTGGTCGCGGACGTTAACCGGGAGGTAGCCCAGATCAGTAGCGACGCTCACCTTCGTGCCTTCGACCCGAAAAGTGAACCCCACCGGATCGACGGCGTCGTGCGGAATGGTGAAGGGTTTCACCTCAATATCGCCAACCTGAAAGCGATGTCCAGACTCGAAGCGCTCCAGCCTCTCCAGCTGCGGCCGCTCGCCGTTCTCATCACGCATGGCCCGCGCCCAGGCCGCATGCGTCGCCCCCGTCATAAATATTGGGATGCGCAGCTTCTTCGCCAAAGTTGCTAAACCGTATATATGATCGGAATGTTCGTGGGTAATCAAAATCGCCGCCAGCGACTGCGGGTCTTCGCCCAGCGACTTCATCCGCTTGAACGTTTCCCGGCAAGAGATGCCGGCATCGACTAAAATCCTGGTGCGCGCGCTGGCCACAAACGCACAATTCCCGCGGCTCCCGCTGGCCAGCATCGAAACCGTCACACCCATGCTCGCAGCATACGCGCCCATCCTGTGGAACCGGGAGTAACTTCTTGGTTATCCGATACTTTAGGGCAGTGGCCAGTGATTAATGATCAGTTTCGGTGTTCTGGACACTGACCACTGCCCACTGGCCACTGTTTTTTCACTTCCCCTGCCGCAAGTTATCCACCACCCCGCGCATCAGCGACCCGCCGTAAGCCCCCGCAATCCCCGGCAGCGAAGCCAGAAACGATCCATACACCTGAGCCCGTGTTGGCTTTACGGTCAAGAGTAAGTACGCTGCAAGTTCGGTCAGAGGAATGAACACGCCTACGACAACCACCCACCGCCAAGGCCAGCGCGGTCGCAGCACCCCCAGCAGCATGCATGCCATCAACACCAGCAGCGCGGTAAAAAGCAGATCATTGACCATGACATCCACGCACCCTGTGCCCGCACCCGCGAGCGCGGCCAAGATGTAAAACGGCACATCGCTGCGGCTAGGCGGGGAGACTATCTCAGTCGTCATTTGGTCGGCGGGTTTGCCACTAGGTGCTGCGTACTCGGTACCAGGTACTCGGTACTATGAATCCTCAATACTTATAAAACCCCCGCCCGCTTTTCCTTCCCAACCACCCCGCATCCACCATCTTGATCAGCAGCGGACAAGGCCGGTATTTAGGATCGCCCAACCCATCCTGCATAACGCGCATGATGTCGAGGCAAACATCGAGCCCAATAAAGTCGGCCAGCGTCAGCGGTCCCATGGGATGCGCCATCCCCAGCTTAAATACCTCATCCACGGCTTCAGCCGTAGCCACGCCCTCCATCACCGCATACATGGCCTCGTTCAGCAAAGGCATCAGCACGCGGTTGGAGACAAATCCCGGAGCATCGTTCACCTCCACCGGCGTCTTCTCAAGCTTCACCGCCAACTCCCGCACCGCGGCAAAAGTCTCCGGCGAAGTAGCCAGCCCCCGGATTACCTCCACCAGCTTCATCACCGGCACCGGATTAAAGAAGTGCATCCCAATCACTTTGTCCGGTCGCGTGGTAAGCGCCCCCAGCTTGGTGATCGAGATCGAAGAAGTATTCGAAGCCAGAATGACGTCGGGCCGCGCCAGCCGGTCAAGATCGCGAAAAATCTCCGCCTTGATCTCCAACTTCTCGGTAGCTGCTTCTACGATGAAGTCGCACTCGGCAAGCCGGGCGCGGTCAGTGACCGGCTCAATCCTCTCCAACGCGGACGCCTTGTCTTCCGCTGTGATCTTGTTCTTAGCAACCTCACGCTCCAGATTCTTAGTAATGGTGGCCAGCCCGCGCTCCAGAAACCGCTGCTCCACATCGCACAAAACCACGGAATAACCGCCGCGGACAAACACGTGCGCGATTCCGTTGCCCATGGTCCCAGCGCCAATCACTCCCACACGCTTGATGTCCATCAATCCACCTCTCGCGAGAGAACGCCAGCCCCCTGAAGGTTGCCGAGTCCCAGAAAACGCTTGAGTCTAACACCGGCGGCCCTGTCTGCTTGTCTTGCAGCGCCAGGACTATGGCGAAGTCCTCTGGTCCAGTCCGAGCATGTCCGCAAACTCGTCGAAGGTGTCGGCACAGCGTAACCAAAGATTCGGCTGCCCCATTTGCCACCGAATTCGGAGTCGGATCACTGATGGATCTGAACGACTCTCTCGGTAGTCGAGCAAGATTGGAGCGTCGGAACCAAGACCGAAGGCGGCGATGTCAACCGACAACTCCGGCAATATTCCTTCAGGGGCCGCAAAGCTCTTCCAGAATTTATCCTGGGGACGAGCCC
>JBAUVZ010000228.1:0-9943 GCA_049583505.1 Candidatus Sulfotelmatobacter sp. | reverse complement strand
GTCTGAGATTCCACGGCTCCTCGCACTTTTTCTGCGATGCTCAAGCGCACTTCCTTGCTTTTATAGTTCTTGATGGTCAGAGTTCCTTCGACGGTCACCTGGTCGTAGTTGTAGTTGCGCCGCCGCTGCACGTCCTTCTGACGCTCGACTTCGCTTTCCTCGTGGCTCGCGCGAATGTCCGTCGCGATCGTCAGTTTCAGGCTTGAAGTTGCATTCTTTGGAGTGTAGGGCACGGTGTCCTGGGAAAGCGGCTTGGTGCCAGAGATCACCATGGTGGCGCGCTGGTCCAGGGAAACTTCGTCGTATTCTTCAGCCGCAGGGTGTGCCAGACGTTGTCTTTTGTGGACCGATCCGATCCCGAATTCGAATTGTTCTGGGCATTGCCGAATCCGTCCACGCGCGGCTGGTCTTCCAGGTTCCACTCATAGATGTGCTCGTAGTTCACCGCTTCGGAAAACACGTTGTAAGTCGCTCGCTCCCCTCGCGCCAGGGTCACATTCTTTCGGCTTACAGGAAGAGATCTTCTTCCTGCGCTCCCTGCAACTCTTCAGTTGTGGCTGCCAAGCTAGGCGCTGCCTCTGCGTCAAAATTAACGATACCGCCAATCGCCTGCCCCGCTATTGCGTTTGAATAGCGTGCATTCGTCTCTTCTCTGCGCGAGGCCGCCTGCATGAACTCTAGCAGGCTCTGCTGCAGCGCCATCGGAGAGGGAATGTTTGAATAGGCAAAATTCGGGACACCAACCACGAAGAAGAAATCCGTGTCCTTCAAATCCTCAGCATCGTTGACCAGTACGGCTTGCATCGTGATCTGCGCCGTCTTGTCATTTTGCAACGAAACGAGATACGAAGGAGTCCAGCCTAATCCGTGTTCCAGATACCCCATCGTCAGGTTGGCATGGCCAGTCACGCCTTTGATTTTGAAACTCAGCGCCTTGCGCTCCTCTTCCTCCGTTTGCTGGAGTATGGGATCCGACGGCAGAATTACGCGCGCGACGTTGTGGAAGTAGAGAGCCAGGAGCTTGCCCTCGGACTTAAGCAGCAGGAATTCCGGCATAGCGCGCTGCGGCGCAACCGGCAAGATGTTCGAGTTAAAGTTCTGTTCCGAAGGGTTCGGCGGTGATCCAGATCCTGCACCTGATTTCTCTGCCTGTCGAAATCCGACGATCTCGCCCGTGTACTCCTTTTGGTTGTTATCGACTATCGTCACCACTTTGCCGGCGTTCGCCAGCAGCACGTCCGCTAGCGCGGTCAGGTTCTGTTGCCTTGAGACTTTGTAGCGGTGAGCGACGACTTCCTCCAGCGACGCCCCTGCATCATTTGGCGCAATCCACAAAGAGCCAAGAGTTGCATTCGGGATTGGTGCAAGATTTCCTGCTCCAGCCTCCAGGCGCACGTCTCCCTGCTTTACCACGAATGCCAGTCCATTCTTGAATGCAGCGACCGCTGCTGTTTTCAGTTCACTTTCCGGAGCTTCTCCAGAATGGGCAACAACTGACCAGACAACGCATGTGCACGCAATCAAAGCGAACTGGCGCGGGATCCTCATCACGACCTCCCGAGATTCTCAATCGATAATGATTATGCGTTTGGAACGGAAAGACAGCGAGATGCAAGTAAGGTTCCGACCACGATGATTCGTCGAAAAAGGGGCTGCCAGAGCAGAGATCGCACGCCAGAACAAACGGCTCTTGCCAAATGGTGTAATCGCCTGACTATTTCAGCTATCCTGAGCTTGCGCTTCTGGCGTTGAAGATGGCTGGGAAAGGTAGACCATGACCGATTCGAGCTCCAGCAGGCCCCGGCAAGACGAAACGCCCGACTGGAAGAACCACGGCTTGCGTATCATCCGCAGCGGCGAACTGGACACGAACACGCCTCAGACGCCCGGCATGACCCGCGCCGAAGCCATCTCGCGCGCCCGGGTTGGCGCGCAGAAGCTATGGGCGGGGACCGTCGTTGTGCATCCCAATGCCAAGACCGGGCCTCATCATCATGGGGAACTCGAAACCGTCATCTACGTCGTGCGGGGCCGCGCCCGCTTCCGCTGGGGAAATCATTTGGAGTTCGTCGATGAAGCCGGTCCAGGAGACTTCGTCTATGTTCCTCCTTTCGTTCCTCACCAAGAGCTGAACGCGCGTAAAGACCAGCCGGTGGAGGCAGTGATCGTGCGCAGCGGTCAGGAGCCCGTCGTCGTGAATCTGGACATTCCCAGCCCGGAGGATGCTCCAGACACTCCACAGGACGATCCATTTCACTCCGCCCCGGGAAAGCGCTGAGCAACGAAAGTTTCCAGTAATCTCAATTGGTGGAATCGCCCGTTTACGACAGCTTACCGCGCTCCGGACCACCTACTCTCGAACCATCCCGATCGATCCCAGCCACGTCTCTACCAACTGAGGCCATGCGGTCGCCGGAAACTTCGTGCGTCGGAGCCCAAAGGCGTGCCCGCCCTGCGCGTACAAGTGCATCTCCACGGGAACTCCAGCCTTCTTCAGGGCTGCGTAGTAACTCAGCGAGTCCTCTACGCGGTCCACATGGTCATCCTCGTTCTGCAGCAGAAACGTAGGCGGCGTCTTGCGGGTAATATTAGCCGCAATGTCCGGATTCAACTCGAAACTGTTATCAGCAAGGGACAGATGTCCCGGATAAAGAGCCACCGCAAAATCCGGGCGGCAGCTTTCTTTGTCGGCCGCGTCGGTAGTCCGGTACAGACGTTTTTCAAAATGGGTGCTGATCGCCGCGACCAGGTGGCCGCCCGCTGAAAACCCAAGCACTCCGATCCTGTGCGGATCTATATGCCACTCCGCGGCGTGGAAGCGGACCAGCCCCACTGTCCTCTGCGCATCTTCCAAGGCCATCGGTGATTTAGGATAAGGCCCTGATCTTGGCACCTTTCGATCACCCGGCACGCGGTACTTCAATAGCACACAAGTGATCCCCTTCGCCGTCAGCCAGTCACAGACTTCCGTGCCTTCGAGATCGATAGCCAGAATCCAATACCCGCCGCCGGGAAACACCACCACAGCAGCGCCCGTATTCTTGCCCGTTGGCGAATAGACCGTCATCGTCGGCCGCGAGACTCGTTCCACGTATACCCACGGCTTCCCCGCAACCAAGTGGTCCTTTTCCCTCGTAGAGGTCTCCGGCCCCGTTGCCGGCTGCGCGTCGGGCATCTCGCCGGGCCATATCGGCACTTGGGTATGTCCCGGCGAAGGCTGCCACGCGGATGTCTGCGCACTCAGACCACCACAGGCAGACACAACACAGAGGGCAATAATGAAAGGCTTCATCACAATCACCGTAGAACCAAGATACAGCAATGGGGACCCGTTGCAGTTGCCTTCCGGTCGTGTTATCAAGGTACACGCTTGCACGGAACCAACTGGGTGTTAGACTGGAAATCCTAAATTCTGCCGTAACGGAGGAGAGCGTATGACGAAGAAAAGCCTATTGATCAATACCATGGTCGCCGCGGCATTGTTCTGCGGTAGCGTGACGATGGCTCAAGATCCGGTGCAGAACATTAACAAGAAATTCCATCCCAACCTGGCAGAAGCACAACGCCTTGTTGCTGAAGCCAACGGCTTCATCAAAACCGCTCAGAAAGACAACAGATACGATATGCACGGACACGCGCGGAAAGCGCGGGAGCTTTTGGTCCAGGTAAACGAAGAGTTGAAGGCAGCCGCCGAGGATGCAAACCACTGAGGACGCTTCCTGGAGAAAGACGATCACCGACTCTTCCTTCAACGTGAAGCCGTAAACGTCTTCAGCGCAAAAAAGGCGCCGGAGGGTTCCGGCGCCATGAGGGAAGACGCTCGCGAGATGCGGTCTAGCGAGTCGTTAAACCCGAAAGAATCTATTTGCTCTCCGCGATGGGGCTGGCCCCGAAGTCGCGGCGGTTGTTCACTGCGGTGCGCGCGGCGCGGATCGCGGGCATACCGGCGGCAGCGGCTCCATAGCGCTCCAGCAGAACCGGCGCCATGGTGTTTTCGGCTTCCTTGACAAAGATCATCTGGTTCTCGGAAGCCATATCGACGCGCACGAAGTCTCCCAGCTTCACCTGGCTGGTCGCCACCAGATTGGCCAGCGGGAAAACCAGATGCCGTTCGATGGCGCGCTTGAGGTGACGCGCGCCGTAACGCGGGTCGGTGCCTTCCTTCAGCAGGAACTGCTTCGCGTCTGCGCTGCAATTGAATACAAATTGGTTGGTGCCGGCGGCCATGAGCACGCGTTGCTGCACCATGCCCAATTCGATATCCAGGATCTGGGCAAGATGCTCGTCCCGCAGCGTTTTGAAGACCACGGTCTTGTCGATGCGGTTCATGAACTCGGGCGTGAACTTGCGGCGGGCAGCTTCAACCGCGGTGCGCTGGATCTTGTCGTCGAAGTTGTTGTCGACTTCAACGGCCCTCGGAGCAAAACCGAAGCCTCCGTCGATCAGATCCGTCATCTCGCTGGCGCCCAGGTTTGAGGTCAGGATGATGATGCACTGCGAAAGATCGACGCGGCGATTGTCGCCGAGCGTGAGCGTGGCTTTGTCGAGAATGCCCAGCAGCAACTGCCACAGCGAATCGCTTGCCTTCTCAATCTCGTCGAAGAGCAAGATCGAGAGCTTCAGCTTTTCCGTGAACCACTGGTTCAGCGCTTCCTGCGTGAGCAGGGGATGAGTCTCGCGATGTCCGAGGTATCCCGGAGGCGAGCCGATCAGCTTGGCGATCTCGTGCGAGTGTTGGAACTCGGCGCAGTCGATCTTGATGCAGGCATGCGCATCGCCGAACAGCGCTTCGGCCATGGCTTCCACCACGCGCGTCTTGCCCGAGCCAGTCGGACCTAGAAACAGCAGGTTCCCTACCGGACGCCCCGGAGCGTTCAGGCCGGCCAGAAACATCTGGTAAATCTCGGCAACCTTTTCGACGGCTTGGTCCTGACCAACGATGCGGCGCCGCAGGGCGGCTTCAAACTCTCCAGCATCGGCGCTGCGGCGGTTCGGATCGAGTACGGTAGCGAGGTTCGGTCTCATGTATTTGTCTTTCCTACCCTAGGCCGTATTCTTCGGCCTTTGCCTGCTTTTCGCCCTGAGATTCCAGGCCTTGGTCCCTTGCGGCTCCCCCCACAGCTCCGGAGATGACAGAATTTGTCAGTCGGAACCTGCCGCTTGCCTGACCCGATTACTCCCGGGACCTGTCTTGGAATAAGCAAGCCTCTGGCCACCGGCAGGGGATGGGTTAAGGAAGCGAAAACCCCGTATCTGGCTGGATTTAGCTAGCCACCGAGGATATTAGAACAGGGGGCAGTGGAAAGTTAAGGGAGAGGAAGAGAAATAGTTTGCGCAAGGAGGAAATAGCAGTACCGAGTACCGAGTACCAAGTACCGAGCGGCGCAGCGCCGGCAGAAGGTTTCCCGTGAGCTGAACGAGGGGGATATGACCGGGCGTAACTGGCAGGGCCGATGGGTGCGGGATAGCATCCGGCTTGGGTAGGTTCCTGGAGGGAATTTTGCGCCGCTCGTCAGTTCTTACGATTGCTGTCGTCTCGTGTCTTCTGTTTGGCGGGGCCGCGATGCGGCTGAACCCGCGGTTTTCCTCGGCTTTAGCGGCGCAGCCGCAGAGCTCTCAACCGGTGCCCGCAGCACCGCAGGGCGCGCAACTGCAGCCCGCCAGCGCAACGCTTTCGACCACACCGAAACCGGCGGAGATTCCTTCCCTCCAGCCCTCTTCTTCGCAAGTTTCCCTTCAACCTTCCGTCCAGCCCAGGTTGCGGCTCTCATTAGAGCCTTCGTTGCTGCCTTCAACTGCCTCTGCGACTGAGATTTATACCGCGAAGCGCGGGGAAAGCATTCCCGCGGTTGCTCACCAGTACTTGAACAGAACCGGCTACTTGACGTCGTCGGAGCTGGCGGAAGCCATCCGCCGATTGAACGGAAAAGACAACGGCGGCCGCAACATCCTGAAAGCCGGCGAGCAGATCGCGATTCCCGGAATTCTTCCCGCGCCCATCGTCGAAAAGACGGTTCCCGTTGCCAAGGATTTTGAAGTTCGCGCCATCTACCTGACTGGCATCATGGCGGCCAGCGACCACGGACTTCGCATCATCCGCCACTGGCGCGAAGTCGGCGGCAACGCCGTGGTCTTCGACATCAAAGACTCCGACGGCAGCGTGACCATTCCGTTCGAGAACCCGCTGTTGGGCAAGCATCAGGTCTACATTCACGATCTGCCGAAGTTTGTGCACTTCCTGCACTCTGAGAACATGCACGCCATCGCCCGGATCGCTATCTTCCGCGACGAGCGCATGGTGGTCGAGCATCCCGAGCTAGCCGTGCAGTCGAAGAGAACCAAACAGCCCTGGCGTGAGAACGGCAAGCTGGTCTGGACCGATTCTTCAAATCCTAAAGTCCAGGACTACAACATCGCGCTCGCCAAATTCGTGGCCCAATCCGGCGCCGACGAGATTCAGTTCGACTATGTCCGCTTCCCCGCCGAGGGCGACCAAAAAGACGCCAGCTTCGTCTTCCAGACCGAGCAGGCCGCAAATAATCAAAGTGGAAGCAGCAACAGCTCATGTGGAGACGGCCGCCTCGGCCGTCCCGCCGGAGCAAAGCGAGGCGGAACCGCCACGGACGCCGATGCAAAGCAAGGCGGAACCACCCCAAACGCAGCCCCCTGCAAAACCAAAGCCTCACATGAAATGCAGCGTTCCGATGTGATCGTCGCGTTCCTGAAGAAAGCCTATGCCGAGCTTCATCCCACCGGCGTCCTGCTCTCACTCGATGTCTTCGGCGTGATGGCCTGGCAGCGCTCCGTCGATCTTTCCCACACCGGACAAGACATCGTCGGCATGGCGAAATATTGCGACGTGCTCTCGCCCATGATCTATCCCTCGCACTTCTTCGGCATGGACAACATCGCCCATCCCGGCGACGCCCCTGAGCACTTCATCGGCGAATCCATGCAGCGCTTCGAGTTGATCACCAAAGGCAGTGGAGTGGTCATCCGTCCCTGGCTGCAAGCCTTCCGCTGGCGCACCAAAACCTATTCGCCCGAATACATCAAAGTGCAAGTCGCCACCGCCAAAGAAAAGGGCGGCATCGGCTTCTTGTTCTGGAACGCCGCCAACGACTACAGCAAGCCCTACGAAGCCATGCCGGAGATGGGTGCTGCGAAGGATAAGTTCTTCCGCGGAGATGAGTTGCCGAGAGCGACGGTGAAGGCCAGCCTGATTCCGGCACCGATCCCGACGCCAGCACCAGCAGAAACCGCAACCCACTAATAAACTTAGAGGTACTGGAAGCTGATTAAGAGGACCAAGGCGCGGATGAGGGACTCCGCGCTATCTTACCAATTAAATGAGAAACGTCATGAAATTGAGCAACCTCCTTATCGCCTCCTCTCTGCTGCTTTGCTCGCAAGCACGCGCCCAGACCGTCATCTACGCCCTCTCTTATGCGGAAACCCCCGCAAGCTTACATGCCCGCTTTCCACGCGGCGTTGTAGGAGCATCAATCAACGACAAACTAGCCATGCTTCGCGGCTTCCGAAAGACCGAGATCTATTCCGTTTCCATGATCGATGGAGAACGCTCTCTGTTGTTTTCAGACGAGGGGATGAATCTGGAGATCAGGCCAACAGGCGCGACATTCGGGGCCAACAAAGCCTATGTAATTGGAGTCATGACGAGTGGCGCACCACGCCAACCCCAGAAGTCCATTCTGAGGCTCCCGGTCTTTACGAAGTCAACCTCGACGGTTCAAATCAGTTTCGCAGACTGGTTGAAATCCAGACAGATCAGTTGCCTGCTCTTCTGAATCCGCAAACCAAGAAGATGGTTTTCGCAGGCTTCGTCTCGAATAACAAATATGTGGTTTCCATTTATGACGTCCCAACGTGGAAGATGCTCCGGAGCTGGGAACTCGGTCAAACGCACTGCCCTGACTGCGTTCCAATATCGTACGGTTGGCTCGCTGACGGCGATCGTTTGTTCTTTAATCTCGACCTCGAAGGCGATGAATCAACCTCTCAGGACGTACCCGGCACTTACATCAAAGCAGCGGACGGCACTGATCTCGGCGGCATTCCTATGCACGTCGGCCAGCTTCAATTGCCCGGATACAATCGCCAGAGTGACGCCACTCCTTTTCTGATCGGGCAGTTGCCTGATGGAGACTATCTGTTCCGTGATTACGGTTTAAAGAAAGGGCCTTCGCCCAAGGCACCCATAGCACAGGAAGTTTTCCTCGTGATAACTGGTCCAGACTTCAAGTCCAAGAAACAAATCCCGCTACACAAGGTGGGCATCGGTTCCTGTTACCTGTCGCCTTCAGGAAAGTACTTGGCCTATGTCGAAGAGCGCCAGGTATCGAATTACAGAACCGAGCGCCACCTGTGGAGCATGGACCTTGAGTCAGGGGCGGAAAAGGAAATGCTTGTCACCCCTCCTCCAAATCCTCCATCACTTCCGGAACCGAACGTATCGTTCACAATCGTCGGCTGGCTCGACAGCAACTAGCTTCAAAGGCGACGGGGCTTGGTGCTGTTACGAGAAGTGGTGGCTTGGTCTTCCTCTTTGCACCTCACAGATATGACGTAAACCATTGTCATTCCTTTCGTCGGCAGCACCACAACTCATGTGGGGACAGCATCCCCCTACGTCACCCTCACATCCAACAACGCCAGCCAGTACTGAACTGACTGCAAAGCAAACCCACAGAAGATGAGCACGATCCCAAACGCTCCCAGCCGCCGCTCCGGCAAGTTGTCAGCGTAGTACTCGATCATCGGACCAATCGCCCCGCCGACTCCAGTCACAACCCCAATCACCAACCCAACCCGAATGGCAAACCGCCAGACCTGGTCAACGTGCTCCACCAGCGCGCTGCAAAGAAGTGCAGTCACCGTGTAGCCAACGGTTCGCACCAGGATTCCCCAAGCGTGACGGCGGGTGATGCGTGGCTTGCCGGTCGCGGCGTAGTCGAGCGCCGGACGCATGCCGCGAGAATACGCAACCACTTGTCCCAGGGTGATCAGCACGGCGAAGGCGGCGGCAAATTCCCAGCCCAGGCTCGGGTAGAGGCAAGCGCCGAAGGCAAACGCCCGTATCGCACTGAACAACGCTTCCCAGCCGAGCGAATAGTGATCCAGCCCCCGAGCCGCCCGGTTGAGCTCAATCGCGATCGTAACGCCGGTTGCCAGTCCCCAAGCCAGGCCAAATAGAAGGCCAAGGCCAAGGCCATAACCAACTCCAAACACAATGGAGTAAGTCACCATCCGCGTAAGCAACCGCAAGGGACCGTGCTGCCCGCCCAGCAAATCGTACGCCAGGTAGAGACTCCCAATGACATCCAGGCAAGTCCCCGCAATGCTGACCGCGGCCACGGTGTGATGGTCCATGCCAAAGGATTCTAAGACAGCGCCACAACTCATGCTGGGATAGCCACTACAAAGGCCTGCGGTAACGTGGAAGAGCGGCGCTTCAGCGCGGAGTAAAGTCGCAAACCATGCGGGCTTCAGCCCCCAAAGAGCTCATGTGGGGACAGCCGTCCTCGGCTGTCCAGGCGGCCCAGGTGTATCGGGCCGCAGCCGCGCCACCAGCTCGGAAGGGCTCGGCCGCGCCACGACCCGTGCGGGGAGCCACGACCAAGGTCCGCAGTAACGTGGAAGAGCGGCGCTTCAGCGCCGCGTAAAGCTCGGGAAGGGCACGGCTTCAGCCGTGCCAATGACGCTCTAAGAGAAGTTGCGGGCTTCAGCCGACGGATCTCCACAACTCATGCGAGGGTGGCGAAAACAGGCGTTAGCACTCAAAAACCCAGCCATTGGGGTCAATGCATTATGAGGGAGCGGCCCTGTTCCGTGATTAAGGGATATGGAGCAAGAGGCAGAGGAGAAGATAGGCAAATCGGCTGAAGAATGACACTTTACCTTGAGGGAAAGACTCCGTTGAGCG
>JBAUVZ010000227.1:0-3043 GCA_049583505.1 Candidatus Sulfotelmatobacter sp. | reverse complement strand
CCTGTTCGAGGAGAACGGTCTGCCCGACCGTCAATCTTAGGCATGGCAAGCCGCCTTGCCCTGACGCCTCAGACCTGCGTATTGTTACGGAGTGAAATTTCCGCGATGTAGTGGAATTCTGCTCCACCTCACGTCTTTGGCCGGCACCTTCGGCATCGGTGATCTCGGCCCTTCCGCCTACGAATTCGCGGACTTCCTCTTCGCTGCCGGACAGAAGTTGTGGCAAGTGCTGCCACTGAATCCCACCGGATACGGCGATTCCCCCTACCAGTGCTTCTCGGCTTTTGCCGGCAACCCGATGTTGCTGAGTCTTGAGCGCTTGCGCGATCAAGGTCTGCTCCAATCGTCAGATTTGGCTCAGTCGCCGGCGTTTCCCGAAGACTTCGTCGACTATGGGCCGGTGATCGAATTCCGGATGGAGACTTTACGCCGGGCGGCGCAGGCTTTCTTTGCCGACGGTTCCCGTGCCGATCGTGCGGCGTTCGGCTACTTCTGCGAACGCGCAAGTCCATGGCTCGACGACTACGCGCTCTTCATGGCGTGCAAAGATGCACACCACGGAACGATGTGGACTTCGTGGGACGCGCAGATTCGCAAGCGAGACGCGCATGCCGTGATCGAATGGTCGAGGAAGCTAGCGCTGGAAGTGAACGCTCACAAGTATTGGCAATTCGAATTCTTCCAGCAGTGGGAACATCTCAAGATTTATTGCCAGCAGCGCGGCATCCGTTTCATGGGCGACCTTCCGATCTATGTTGCGCACGACAGCGCGGACGTGTGGGCTAATCCTGATCTATTTTATCTCGACGATCAGGGCAGCCCGACCGTGGTCTCCGGCGTGCCGCCGGATTATTTCAGCGCCACCGGACAGCTCTGGGGGAATCCGATTTATCGCTGGGACTTGCTCGCCGCCAACGGATACAAGTGGTGGATCGAACGCTTCCGTGCTTCGCTCGCGCTTTTCGATATGGCGCGACTCGACCATTTCCGCGGCTTTGAATCTTACTGGGAGGTTCCCGCCGGAGAAACGACAGCCATTCACGGGCGCTGGGTCAAAGGACCGGGAGAAGAGTTTCTGTCGGCAATGCAGAACGTATTTGGCGAACTGCCGATTGTGGCGGAGAACCTGGGCGTGATCACTCCGCCGGTGGAAAAACTGCGGCGGCAGTTCGGTTTGCCCGGCATGAGTCTTCTGCAATTTGCGTTCGGCACAGATCCGCAGGGTCCATCGTTTCGTCCGCATAACTATAGTCGCGACCTGGTCGCCTACACCGGCGGGCACGACAATGACACGACGGTGGGCTGGTGGCTGAGTTCGGGCGCCGGCGACAGCACGCGCACTCCGGAGGAGGTTCGTAAAGAGCACGACTTCGCTCGTGCGTATCTCAACTTACGCGACGATTCGGAGATCAACTGGGTCATAATCCGGGCGGTGCTGGCTTCGGTCGCTGATGTCGCGATTGTCCCGATGCAGGATGTGCTGGGTCTTGGGAGCGCAGCGCGCATGAACCTTCCCGGCACAGTCAGCCGAAACTGGAAATGGCGTTATCGCCCGGGCGCATTGAGCAGCGAGTTGAGTGCGAGACTTCGCTCCTTAGTCACCCTATACGATCGGTAGGAACAATCCACGAAGGAACAGCCGTCAGCGATCCCCGCAGCTGGGCGCCCGGTCCACGTTGAATGCAACCGATCACCGGCCTAGAGTTGAGAGAGCGTTACGCGCACAGCAGGATTCTACGGTTGTCACTTCATATAAACTTGCGTATCGCCCTGCTTTGTAGGGAGGTACTGAAATTGGTCCAGGAGGAAGTAGTTTGCCCCTAAACCGGGATGTGCTTTGGTACAAGGACGCGATCATCTATCAAGTCCACGTCCGTACCTTCCACGACAGGAACGGGGATGGCATCGGCGATTTTCAAGGGCTTGAAGAAAAGCTCGACTACCTCCAGGAACTGGGGGTCAGCGCGATATGGCTCATGCCATTCTTTCCCTCTCCTCTGCGCGACGATGGCTACGACATCGCGGATTACAGCGCCGTCCATTCAAGCTATGGACCATTGGAGGATTTCCGGAAATTTCTGGGATCGGCCCACGACCGAGGAATCCGGGTCATCATCGAAATGGTGTTGAATCACACATCCGATCAGCATCCGTGGTTTCAAGAGTCACGAAGTTCGCGGGACAATCCACGCCGCGATTGGTACGTCTGGAGCGATACCGACACCCGGTACAAGGGAACCCGCATCATTTTTCTTGACACAGAAACGTCCAACTGGGCGTGGGACCCGATTTCGAAATCTTTCTATTGGCATCGCTTCTTTAGTCACCAGCCCGATCTCAACTACGACAATCCTGCCGTTCGGGAACAGATTTGGAATGTGATGAAGTTTTGGCTTGATATAGGTGTTGACGGCTTCCGGCTCGACGCGGTGCCGTACCTAGTGGAGCGGGAGGGCACAAATTGTGAGAACTTGCCGGAGACCCACGCTGTACTGAAGGAGCTGCGACGAAGACTCGATGAACAATTTCCGGGCAGGATGCTTCTGGCGGAGGCCAATCAGTGGCCCGCGGATCTTCGCCCATATTTCGGTGACGGAGATGAATTCCACATGGCGTTTCATTTTCCGTTAATGCCCAGGATGTTCATGGGGCTGAAGTTGGAAGACCGCAAGCCCATCACTGAAATCTTGCAGCAGACCCCGGAAATCCCGCCCTCATGCCAGTGGTGTCTATTCCTGCGCAACCATGACGAGCTGACCCTGGAAATGGTAACCGACATGGAACGCGACTACATGTACGACACCTACGCCGAAAGCAAGACGATGCGGCTGAACCTCGGAATTCGGAGGCGGCTCGCCCCCTTGTTGGACAATGACCGCAGGCGCATAGAGTTAATGAACGGGATTCTGATGTCGTTACCGGGCACTCCCAATATTTATTACGGTGACGAAATCGGAATGGGTGACAACACCAAGCTGGGCGACCGCAATGGAGTGAGAACTCCCATGCAGTGGAGCGGAGGCTGGAACGGAGGCTTCTCCGC
>JBAUVZ010000226.1:0-4246 GCA_049583505.1 Candidatus Sulfotelmatobacter sp. | reverse complement strand
TCGTTGCCTGGTGAACGTCCATGCCAATATACTTTTCCTGGTTCATAACGGCGCTCCTTTTCGGTAAGTGGTGGTGCGAACGATCACAACCTACCGCAAAGTGGGCGCCTTTTATATTGCGTGTAATAGAGATGTATCGCCAACTGACCAACCGCCAATCACCCCCAACCCAGAACCTTTTCCATTTAATATAGTTGACGATGGCAAGTATATATATGCTATTGTCAACTTCATTGGAGGGCGCGTCCATGGCGGAGTCTCGCATCCCCAAACAGGTGAACGCTATTCGCGCGTTCAATCGCTTTTATACCCGCAAGATTGGCGTGCTGGATGGAATGGCCAGCAGCCCGTTCTCTCTTGCCGAGGCCCGCGTACTCTATGAGCTGGCGAATCGTCGGCAGCCCACCGCCACCGACATCCGCAAGGAGCTTGGGCTCGATGCCGGTTATATGAGCCGCATGCTGCGCGATTTCGAACGCCGGGAGTTCGTCACGCGGGAGCGGTGCAAGACGGACGAACGACAGAGATTCCTGTCGCTGACTAGCAAGGGGCGGAGCGCATTTGCCCCCCTCGACGCGCGCTCGAACCGGGATGTGGCGGCCATGCTCGAAGATCTGTCACCCACCGAGCGGAAGCAACTGGTGGACTCGGTGCAGACGGTCCGCAGACTCCTGGGCGACATAGCGGAAGCGAAACCCTCCTATTTGCTGCGACCGCATCAGCCGGGCGATATGGGCTGGATCGTCCATCGCCAAGCCATTCTTTATGCTGACGAATATGGGTGGGATGGGACATACGAGGCGCTGGCCGCCGAAATTGTGGCGCAATTCATCAAGAATTACGATCCGAAGCGCGAACGCGCCTGGGTGGCCGAAAAGGATGGAGAAAGGGTTGGTGCCGTTTTCGTTGCCAAGGGATCAGACCAAATTGTGAGACTGCGGCTGTTGCACGTGGAGCGGCAAGCGCGCGGACTGGGCATTGGCAAACGGCTGGTGGAGGAATGTATCCGATTCGCGCGGCAGGCAGGCTACCAAAAGATGACCCTGTGGACGCAGAGCATTCTCCACGCGGCACGACACATCTACAAAAAGGCAGGCTTCCAGGTTGTGCACGAAGAAAAGCATCACAGCTTTGGAAAGGATCTTACGGCGGAGACCTGGGAGCTCAATCTAACAACGCCCGCGTAGCCTAGAGAATTCCTCAATGAGTGATATGGCGATTTTGCGCCAACTGCCCCCGCTGAGTTGCGGCCAACTCCACGGCTTTCATTGACTTGCCTGTTTCACAGACGTAACATTTCGCCGCAGTGATCGGCCAAGCCATCTCGCACTACCGTGTCGTCGAGAAGCTCGGCGGCGGCGGGATGGGTGTGGTCTACAAAGCCGAAGACGTGAAGCTCGGTC
The DNA here is from genome assembly GCA_049583505.1 of Candidatus Sulfotelmatobacter sp. Taxonomy (GTDB): domain Bacteria; phylum Acidobacteriota; class Terriglobia; order Terriglobales; family Acidobacteriaceae; genus Sulfotelmatobacter. The sequence continues at coordinate 2,843 of JBAUVZ010000226.1, read as the reverse complement.
GCCACGTCGCCCTGAAGTTCCTTCCAGACGAACTCGCCCACGACGCACAAGCTCTCAGCCGCTTTCATCGCGAAGCCAAGGCTGCGTCCTCGCTGAACCACCCGAACATCTGCACGATCCACGAGATTGACGAGGCCGACGGGCGGACCTTCATCGCCATGGAACTGCTGGAGGGTCAGACGCTCCGCCACCGGATCGCTGGCAAGCCGCTGGAGATCGAATCGGTGCTCGATCTGGGCATTCAGATCGCGGACGCGCTCGACGCTGCACACTCGAAGGGAATCGTCCATCGAGACATCAAGCCTGCGAACATCTTCATTACGAATCGAGGTCAGGCGAAGATTCTAGACTTCGGGCTGGCGAAGGTCACCCTGAAGCCGGAGAGCATTGCCATGAACGCCCCAACCATCGAGTCCGAGGAACATCTCACCAGTCCCGGCAGCGCGCTGGGCACCGTCGCCTATATGTCCCCGGAACAGGTTCGAGGGAAGGAACTGGATGCTCGTACGGACCTATTTTCGTTCGGTGCGGTGCTCTACGAGATGTGCACCGGGACGCTACCGTTTCGGGGCGACACGACAGGCGCGATGTTTGATTCGATCTTGAATCGAGCACCTGTAGCTCCGGTGCGGCTGAATCCCGACGTGCCGCTGCAATTGGAACAAGTCATCAAGAAGGCGCTGGAGAAGGATCGCAAACTCCGCTACCAGCACGCTTCTGAGGCGCACACCGATCTGCAGCGACTGAAACGTGACACGGACTCCAGCAGCCAAGTCCCGGTCCACCCAGAGACCGCAATTGCCCCGGAGGTTCAGACTCAGTCTGCCCACGCGGTAACCAGTTCTGCGAATGGGAGCACAAGACAGCTTAAATGGAGGATGTACGGAACGGTAATTGCCGCGCTGATCCTTCTGGTTGCAGCCGGCGGCGTCACTTATTCCCTGCTTCACCGCCCGGATGCCATGCCCTTCCAGGCTTTTACGATCACTCAGATTACGAACAGCGGAAAATATATTGCAGCGGCGATCTCGCCCGATGGGAAGTACCTGCTCAGCGTCGTGGAAGAGAATGACAGGCAGAGCCTTTGGCTGCGCAACATCGCGACCAACAGTGATACCCAGGTGATTGCGCCCGCTGACGCTTCTTACCGGAGGCTTGCGTTTTCGTCCGACGGTAACTACGTCTACTTTCTCAAGGCAGCATCCAGTGCGGGGGATGTTTGGAACCTCTTGCGCGCGCCTGTGTTGGGTGGCGCGCCGCAAGTGGTCGTCCGAGACGACGACTCGGGAGCCAGCTTTTCGCCCGATGGTAAGCGCATGGCCTTCGTGCGCGGGAATGCTTTCGTGCGCGGGAATGATCCGGTGCCGCTAAAATTCTCGCTACTCACGACCAATCTTGATGGTACCGACGAAAAGGTGATCACGACCGGGCCCAGTTCCTACTGGCCGAGTCGCGTCGCGTGGTCTCCCGACGGCCGTCAGATCGCTTTGGTTAATATCGGTCCGGGCCCGGGAAACGTCTCAGTGCGGCTCTATGACTTGTTTTCTTCGAAAAACCAAACCTTGGCGCGGTTCAATGACCTGCCGATCTGGGGGATTGCCTGGTTGCCAAACCGCCGCGGCCTTCTCGCCGTTTATAGCAGCAATATTGGGTTTGTTACTCGCAGCCAAATCGGATTTATCTCCAACCCGGCGGGGCAGTTTCATATCATCACGAATGACACGAATGACTATGGCACACTAACGCTCTCCGCAGACGGAAAGACCCTGGCAACTGTACAGCAGAAAGCCACGCAAATCCTTTATCTCATGCCCGCCGCAGGCTTCTCTGGGAACCCTCCAAGTCCGGCGCAAGCGCAGAGCAAGAACACAGCCATGTTTGGATGGGCGAGCACTGGTGATGTTTACTTCGGTGATGGTGGCTACCTGCTGCGCATTTCAGTCGACGGCAACAACAAGACCACGCTCCTGAGTGATACAACTTCAAATATTATTCACCCAGTCGGTTGTCCCGGCGGACGCTATGTCTTGATTACCTGGTCGAATCATGTCGCCAATAAGAAGACCAACATCTGGCGCGTAAATACCGACGGATCAAATCCAAAGCAGCTAACGTCCGGGACAACCGATGTCGGCGGTTACTGCTCGCCGGACGGAGAGTGGGTGTACTACGAAGACCTAGATTCTGCGCACGTTCTCCGTGTGCCCATTGACGGCGGAACTCCCGAGGAGGTGCCGGGCACTGCCGGACTTCTCAACTTACCGGGTATAGCCCTCTCATCCGATGGCAGGTTTCTAGTGTTCTTCCGGTCGGGCAAAGATCCAAGAACGGCTGCAGGAAAGCTTGTATTAGTTCCGCTCGATGACGGGCCCAATCCGCAGCTCAAATTCCTCGATCCCGACCCGCGCTTTGCGGAATACCCAGAATTCACGCCTGACGGAAAAGCCCTGGTTTACAAAATCCACGAAAAGGGCACCGACAACCTATGGCAGCAACCGCTTGATGGCTCGCCTGGCCGCCAGATCACGAATTTTCAAGGCGACACAATCCAGTACTATCTGTTTTCGCCCGACGGCAAAACCCTCGGAGTTATGCGGACGCACATCGAGTCCGACGTCGTGCTGCTGCGCGATACAGGATCGTCGCAGCGATGACGCAAGTTGCCCCGCGGTAGCTTCCCAGCATCTCCCTCGATCCGAGAGATAGTTGACGTAACCAGATGGGATGAGAAAGCCGGTCTCCGACGGGATGCTATACGCTCCCAAGTTATCGACGCGCTTTGAAGCGCAAGAGATAAAGGAGACCGGCAATGAAGAAGATTAGCACCGCAGGGGCACATGGGA
>JBAUVZ010000225.1:0-29410 GCA_049583505.1 Candidatus Sulfotelmatobacter sp. | reverse complement strand
GTATTAGGTACTAGGTACTGAGCTACTTGTCGTAAAGCTCCGGAAACTCCTTACGCAAATTCGCCACTTTCGGAGCATCGTTGTAAACGATGTAAGGATCGTTCGGATGTATCGTCGCATAATTCTGGTGGTAACCCTCCGCCGGATAAAACGCCTGCAGCGGCACCACCTGCGTAACAATCGCCCGCCGAAACACCTTCGCCTGATCGAGCTGCGCAATGTAAGCCTCGGCAATGTGCTTCTGCTCGTCATTGCTGTAGAAGATCACCGATCGGTACTGCGTGCCTTCATCCGGCCCCTGCCGGTTCACCTCCGTCGGATCGAGAGCCACTGAGAAGAACACCCGCAGCAACTCTCCATAAGTAACCTTCGACGGATCGTAAACAATCTCCACCGACTCCGCATGCCCGGTCCGCCCACTGCTCACCGTCTCGTAGTCGGGATTTTTCACCGTCCCGCCCGAGTATCCCGAAGTCGCGCTGCGCACGCCCTTCACATGCTGAAATACCGCCTGGATTCCCCAGAAGCATCCCCCTGCCACCACCGCCGTCTCGTTCCCCCCAGCCGTAGCCTTAGCCTCATCAACCACCGGACTAGGCACCGCCGCACTTGCCCCATTCCCCGCCCGGCAAGCCAGCGTCCCCGCCAGCACCGTCAACACCATCGCCACCATCCGCACCGAAACTCTGGACATACCCATCCCTCCTGCCAAAGCCACCATTCTCACCCAATTAGAGTTACGAGTCGAAAGGAAGTTTCGGATGTTCCGCACGGCCGCTTTTCAAACGCTGGAAGGTACAGAACTCCGCCCCGCGTTCTCAAACAGGCGCGCCGTGACCGCACCGAAGACGAATCCGCCGACGTGCGCCAGGTACGCCACTCCCCCGGTCTGCGCGTGCGCCACCTGGCCGGCGTTGAAGAGCTGGGTGAGGAACCAGAAGCCGATCAGCAGTGCGGCCGGAATGAATGTGATCTTCACAAAAATAAAGATCACCAGAATCGACTTAATCCTGTCCCGAGGATAAGTAACCAGAAACCCGCCCATCACCGCCGCAATCGCCCCGCTGGCGCCCAGGTTGGGCACCGTGGAATGTGGACTGGCCGCGACCTGCGCCAGCATAGCCACGATCCCCCCTACCAGGTAGAAAAACAGATATCGCCCTCGCCCCATCGCGTCTTCGATCTCCGGTCCAAAGGCCCACAAGAAGATCATGTTGCCGATGATGTGCGACCAGCTGGCGTGCATGAACATCGCCGTCAGAATCGTGATCCAGCCATGGCCGGAGCAAACCTGCGCAGGAATCGCAGACCACTTGGTCACGAACGCCTCGCCGCCCCTCAGTTCGAGCACAAAAACGAAGGCATTCACCAGGATGATGAGGATCGTAACGACGGGCACGCGCACCGGCCGCCGCGACGCGTCGCTCAGCGGAATCAGTCCTCCCATCTATTCCTCCATGGAGATGTTGGGACAGCCGCGCTGGGCTGTCCGCCGAGCACAACCCGGCGTTCGTGTGGAAGGGACACTCCCTTCGGCTTCGCCCAGGGCAAGCTCTGTCCGTTGCCTTTGACTTTTCGGTTGCCTCTAACTTCGCTTCGCCGACTAAGCCGCCAACGACGATGATGACGGCGGCGAGATCACACCCGTAGCCTTGCGCACCGCCAGAGACATCATCACCCGCGCCACGCCGCTGAAGATCAGGCTGATGCCGACCAGGGTGCCAATCGCCCAGGCCGAACTCGACGGCCATTGCATATAGATCATCGCCCCCAGCAGCAGGCTGACGATTCCATCCAGCAGCACCCAGTTCGATCCGTGCATCGGACGCATCTTCACAAACAGGATGATGTCCAGAACGCCTTCCACCACAAACAACGAAGCCAGCAGCAGCGTTAGCGATGCCACGCCCAGCACGGGATGCGCGATCGCATACCCGCCAACGCACACATACGCAATCCCCACCAGGATCTTCCAGATCATGCTCCCGGCGCCGTGCGTCCGAAAGCCCAGCATCAGGTGGACGATTCCTGCCAGAATAATCAGCCATGCGATCAACGCGTTCACCGCTACCGCGGCCAGAAACGGCGAAGCCACAGCCACCATGCCAAACACGATCAGCAAAACTCCCCACAATACCGAAACCGTCGAAGCGTGCCGCACCATCTCGACCGGAGTGTTCTGTGCCATAAAGGCCTCCTTAAAGAAGCGGCATAAGACTACCTCAAAAAGCCCGTAAGTAGAAGTCCAAGCTCTGTGTCGACGGCCAATATGGGCCTGTGGATTTCTACCGCGAAAAAACTTGGGAGTCGTCGTGTAAATGACGGGACCAAAGCGGGAAAAGATATTGGCAGCGGAGGTATCCCCCTCCCCCCATACCTCTGGATGGCTTGCTGGGCGTGTGGTTCGCAAAAAATGTCTGCAAAATCTTGAAGGCAAATGAATTAGAGGTCAAAATCTTGACAACAAGGGAGTTAGGGCCGTTGTCGTCAGATTTGCCCATACTGCCTTCGCCTCGACGATGATGAACCGATTTGGAGTGGGAGGCAAGGTTAGATGTCACAGGGTGGGTGTGGATATCGGGCTCAACGTGAGGGGCGACAAGGATGTTACGGCGGGGTTGGGATTTCCGCATTGGGAAGCTGCAGGGCAATCAACTCAAACGGAGGATACTAAACGTTCGTTGGTGCGGGATTGTACACGAAAAGTCAATATTGACAAGTACTTTCTTTGTCAATAGACTTTTAATTGAGCATCCCAGTCGCTAATGAATACTGTTCGTAACGGTCCTCATTACGCTGGCCCCAGCTTTACAAGGGGAAATGCGAAATGATTTTGTGGTTGACAGCGTTTCGGGCCACCCAGAAAAGTCACTTGGTGTCCGTGCCGTCCGTCCCCGTCCCCGGTATTGACAATGCCGCCGCCGCTTCACCGGCTTCGCCTTCGCCGGTCGCTGGCAAGGCGATTGCCGTCGATGGCGGGAACTGTAGCGGCATTCCCTTGGCGCTGAGTCGCTTGATTTCTGCGACCATCAGGGTAACCGCACTAACGCAAATACCGAGGAGCACAAGTGCGTCTTCGGAGGTGAGGTTGTCTTCCGGGTGTAGAACGGGGTTTCGGTACACGACCTTGATGTGGTGGAGTATGTCGGTCCCCGCTGATCGGCGCCTTTCTTTTTCAGATTCTCGTTATACGCTCCCCAGTTCCGCATCTGCAGTTTGGGCTCTCTCTCGGTGACGACCTTGTAGTAGTCGCGGATGACGGACTCGGTACCGCGCAGCAAGTGAAATCCTGCTGCAGTTGGAATGTCGAACGCTATACACTTTCCTGCCTGGTCGAAGTCCACCTTGGTCTGGTCCCTCACGCTGGCCCTTACTGAGGCCGGAAATGCGACGTGCGCACGCTCGATGAGATCATGAGTTTTGTACCCGCCCTTTTGCGACACGAAGTATGTGTCCATTGATTGCAATTCCGCCTGCAGGACGGTCTCAAATTCTTTCGCAGCCTCTCTGAGGCTGTATCCGGAGACTCCCAGGACAGGATCGATTTGGTCGGGATCGCTTGCAACCTTCGCAACGGCCGTGTCGAAATCGTCGGGAACAAATTGAGTGATGGCGAGATATAACTTGTTTGCGGCCGGCCGACAGATTGACAACGGCCTTCGCTCAACGAAGGTTGTATTCAAGAGGTTCTTGGCGTTCCACCAGTCGTACCAGACGTCGCTATATTTCGTGTCATTTGGCGCGAAGGTGAGGGGGTGAATGGCGATTGCGAGTTCGTAGAAATGATACTCGTTTACAGGCAACATGTCTCGACTACCCTGCTGGCGAAATTGACAAGTTTTATGCTAATGGGTGCGGCCTGATTCGTCGAGCCAAATTCGCGCCGTGGCCCTCTCAGTCGCCGAAGCCGTGGCTGACGGCAAATGGCTACCGGCTGATTCCTCTTGACATTCGCCTTATATTCGCCAACAATACCGCCATGGCGATCACACGCAGACAGCGCGAAGTGTATGACTTCATCTCCCGCTTCGTGGCGGAGCACGGCTACTCTCCGTCGTTTGAAGAGATCGGCAACGGGCTCGATCTAAACTCGCTGGCCACGGTGCACAAGCACATCACGAACCTCGAGAAGAAGGGACTGCTCACCCGCGACTACAACCGCAGCCGCTCCATCGACCTGCTGCCGCCCAAGGGACGCCTGAAGCAGGCCATGAGCATCAACACTGGCGTGATTCTGCCGCTGGTCGGGCGCATCGCCGCCGGCCAGCCCATTGAAGCCGTCGAGAATCCGGAGACCATCTCGCTCGCCGACTTCGTGCGCTCGAAAGAAGTGTTCGTGCTCGAAGTCCGCGGCGATTCCATGCAGGATGAGGCCATCCTCGACGGTGACTACGTTCTGGTCGAGAAGCTGAAGACGGCCCACAACGGCGACATCGTAGTCGCACTCGTAGACCGGAGCGACGCCACTCTGAAGCGCTTCTACCGCGAAGGCGACAACATCCGCCTGCAACCCTCAAACGCAACCATGAAGCCGATCATCGTCCCGGCGGCGTCGGTGGAAGTGCAAGGCAGAGTGATTGGAGTGCTGCGGAAGTACTAGACAGGCTTCGGGCTTCGGGTTTCGGGCTTCGATCAGTACAGATGGAAGTCGACTTCGACGACCAGGTCGTGGTCGACGGGCTCACCATCTTTTTTGCGGGATCGAATCGCCACGTGGATACGGTCTCTACCGCCTTCTGGTCGAGACCGAGGCCCAGGGGTCCGACGATTCGGACATTCCGAACCTGACCCATTTTGTCCACGGTGATTGCCAGCCAGGCGGTGCCCTGATACTTGGCTCTGCGTGCCTCGTCGGAAAAAGGCGGATCGGGAGCGAAGACAGTTCTGGGTCGTGTAATGTTTTTGTCGACGGGCGCCCTCGGATAGTCCGAAAGCTTCGCTAAGCCGTCCCCCGCCTGCCTGGATTGCGGGGGCTGGCCCGGACTCGGGACGACGCCTGGAGTCGCAAGGAACTCGGGCGCGAAGCGACACCGGCTGTATTCTCCCGTGCCGTTGCTGGTTGAAGCTGCGAGCACGCAGGGCTTCCAGTAATCCGGGACGAGCTCGACCAGGTGATCTTCAGGCGTCAGGAATATCTGGGAGAGAGCAGAGTCTGCTGCCTCGGACGTCGCCAGTCCGAGATCAACCTCGATGCGAAGCGACCTCGTGTCCTCCCGCTTGTCTGCTTTGTCCTTGTCTTTGGGGTCTTCCACAGGAGAGAAGCCGACGTCGCGCACCCATCCCAGATACACGCGTTTTGCGCGGATGGTCAAATGGCGGTTCGAGACCTTCACATTGTCGACCTGGACGACTCCGTCGACGGTCCAGTCGCCGGGAGTGGCAACCCGTGAAAGCTGCCCGGACGCGTCATAGCGCAGAGAATCGCCGCCGTAGAAATTTCGGACCAGCAGAGTCTTGCCGTTGTATTGATCGCGGAGATGCTGCTCGAGTTCGCTGGCGGCTTGCAGGCATAAAGGCACGATAGTGATGGCAAGAACCAGCGCCACTACGGTGCACAGAAGCCGCGAGGCTGGCCTGTTGCGGGGCATGGCCGGGAATTGTAGCTCAATTGGGTGACGAAAAACACGAACGCCCGGGATGACTCCCGGGCGATGCCGTAACTGAAAGCTGATAGCTCAACGCTGCCAGCTGTTTCACCCAACGTGGCGGTCGAGGGCCTGCGCGATGGCTTCCTTGGGCTTATAGCCGACCAATTGCTCAACCACCTGGCCGCCCTTGAAGACTAGCAGCGTGGGGATGCCGGTGACTTTGTAGCGCATGGGAGTGGAGCTGTTGGAGTCGACATCCATCTTGCCGATTTTGATCTTGCCCTGATAGTCCTTGGCCAGCTCCTCGACGATGGGAGCGATGGCGCGGCAGGGACCGCACCATGTCGCCCAGAAGTCCACCAGCACGGGCTTGTCCGATTTCAAAACATCCTGGTCGAAGTTCGCATCAGTGACTTCGACGATTCCATTGCCTGCCATATGTATTTCTCCTCGTTGTAACGTCGCGTTGTTCGGCAGACGCTCCCATGTTTCGGAAACAACGAGCTGTCGTGGCCGGGACCCGGACGATCTTATTAGATTCGATCTTAATGAATACGATCTATAAATGCCGTCCCGATCAGGGACAACCCTTTATCGTACCACCTGCGGTTTGATGCGTGGGGCGGCAGGAAGGTCGCAAAACAACCCGGGTCATTGGGCGGGTCTTGGAGTGGGATTGAGCGACTTAAGAAAGGTCACGATCTGCCAGCGCTGCGGTTCCGGCAGCTTGGACCACACGGGCATGCCGCGGCGGACCACGCCGTTGGTGAGGATCCAGAAAAGGGTGCCGGGTGTGGCCTGCTGCACTGGGTCGGCGAGCAGGCTCGGCGCTTTGCGGCCGCCTTCCGCCATGTTCCCATGGCACTCGGCGCAGTGTTGATCAAAAAGGTTTGCGCCTGCGGCCACGGCATCGGGATCGCGCTCTAGAGGATTGCGCCTGGCGACGGCTTTCTTGGGAGCTTTCGTCAACTCGGCGTAGACGGAGTTGTTCTTCTTTGTTCTTGCGGGTGCGGTGTTCTCCTTTTGCGCGGAGACAAGGGGAACCGCCAGCACACAAGCAAAGGCTAACGTGGCTGAAGCCACGGAAATAGTCGTCCTATTCTTCGTCATTGTCATTGTTTGTGGCCTCCGATGAGGCGGGCGATCATGTCGCCGAAGCCGGAGAACTCGCGCGAGACGCCCCAGCGCAATAAGAAGCGGTGACTGTTGTCATTCAGGCCAAAGCCGGGCGACAGGCGCACGGTCCAGTCCGAAGGCATGTTCCAGGCGACCACGGGCGCGAGGTAGTGAGACGTGTCGTGCAGGCCGAAGCTGTAGCGGTCGCCGAGGCCGCCATACATTTCAACTCCGGCAATGAAGTTCTCACGGCAGAAATTGCAGCGCTTGGCGGAAGCTTTCAGAGCCAACGGGCGGCTGGCGCCGATGGCATAGCCGAACTCCCAGGGATTGCCGCCGGTGAGGTTCTTGGTGGCGATGGTATTTTCGGCGACGTTCCAGCCTTTGAAAGTACTGGACAGCAGGAGCTTGGATTCCAATTCGTGATCGTGCTCCTTGCGGGCGATGGCATTCGGGATGGCGTAGTCGGATTCGACGTCGTGGCCTTCGACTTCCTTCAGGATTTTGTCGGCGCCGCTGGTTTGCTCGTATTCGATATAAAGGACGGGATTGATGAAATGCTCGCGCTGCAGCAGGCGAAAGCGGTTCTCCCAGCGAAAGCCGGTGAAGATGGTGCTGTCGTTGAAGGTGGTCTGGCCGTCGAAATAGAGCTCGGTGGTCCACCAGGCGGTGGCACCGTATTCGAATTCGTTCCAGAAGGCGTGGAAGTCGTTCCCCGCGCGCTGGGTGCCGAAGGTGGAGAAGTACTCGACTTCCAGGCTGCCGGGTTCCTCGAGGTAATGGTCGTAGGTGACTATGTAGGGACTTTCCTGCGCCTGGGCGGGAGAGATGAGGGCGATTGCGATGAAGAGGGGCAGAACCACATGCAACTGAGTCGCATATAGGAATGAAAGCCAACGCCTGGTCGTCTTCATCGATAGAGGATTCCTTTTCAGTAGTTGCAACTGCGTCGCATCTAGGAGTAGTCTTCATTATGATGCCGGAGTCAGCTGGTGGTGTCCAGTTCTGGCGGAAGATTCCGTCGCAGCGCGATTGCGACTAGTTGCGACAATGGAGGAGGGGTCTATGCCATTACCGCAAACCGAAATCCCGGGCCGGCTGCAGGCCCACTTTGCCGACCGCGGAATCCGGATGACGGAGCAGCGGAGGGCCATTCTGCGGGTAATGGAGACCGCCAGCAAACACCTGGATGCAGCCCAGCTTTTGCGCAAAGCGCAGAAGCTGGATGCCAGTGTGGACCGCAGCACGGTTTACCGGACACTGCGGCTGCTGAAGCGGCACGGGTTGATTGACGAGCTCGACCTGATGCACATCCATGGGGAGGGACACTACTACGAACGCAAGCTGAACCGGGACCACATCCACATGGCCTGCCTGCGCTGCGGCAAGATCATGGAGTTTGTCAGCGATATTTTCGAGAAATTGAAGGGGCAGGTCGAGAAAGACTGCCGGTTCCGGATCGTGGTTTCGCGGTTGGAGATTGGCGGATACTGCGCGTCGTGTTCGAAGTAAGAGGCGAGTTCTCGCTCCGAGAGCAAATAGTAAAAAAAAGCGCCCCGAACTTTTCAGTTCAGGACGCCTCGGCAGCCCTCCCCCAGAACTGCCAAACCACGAGATGGATGTTAGTGAACTAACTACTCAGTGTAAACGTCACTTTGGTAATCAGCTTTTCCGGTTTACGACTTGTGCCGGAATCGGTGCGGTCAGGTTAACTCAGGAGCTCAAAGTCCGGACTTTGAGGAGGCGTTAATCGTAGCGCTGGAAGCGCTGCGCCAGCCAAAATCGTGGTCTTTCAGCAGTTTGTCAGGGATTATGGTTGCTTGCGCCAGGTTCGGCCGGCGTCGAGGGTGGTCCAGGCCTCAGCGTTCGATGTTGTCACGGTTCCATTCCGAGGGTCATTGAACTGAATGCTGGTGATGTCGCCTGTGAGAAAGATGCCGGCGGTGGCGGGCACCACGCGGGTCCAGCGATTACCGCCATCCATGGTGTGAAACAACGCGCCACCCGAACCTCCGGCCCAGACTTCGGCGCCATTGGAAGATACGGAAAGGGCGCGAAAGATCATTTGGGAGACCGGCGCGGCCTGCTTTTTCACGGACTTAGCATTGGCCGTCGGGGCCGATCGCGTTGCGGACGCCGCTTCGGAGTTCAGATCGGCTTGCACTTCGACCGTCATCATTTGGGTTTTCGCGGGGCGATCGAGCATCGAGCCATCCGCTGCAACGCTCGCATCCAGCCAGGTCTGGCCTCCGTCGAGGGAACGCTGCAACGCTCCGCTGGCACTGATGGTCCAGCGCGGCGCTTGTGCTAAGGCGGGTTTCGCTTTGCCCACGACTTCCGACTGATCGACCGACGCGGCAGGTTGCTCCGCTGGTTCATTCTGAACGAACTGGTCTTGAGTCTGGCTGGGTGCGGGGGGTTGCGCCGTAATTTGGGCAGTCTGCGATTGCGCTTCCACCGTCGGTGCAGCGCCCGTGACTACAACCATCTGCGGGGCCGGTGTGGGAGCTGGATTCTGTTTGGTATCCGCCGAGAGTGCTGGGCTCGCTGGCGGTCGGGCAGAAGCCGAGCCGTGGAAAGCCCCACGGTTGACGCTTTGGCCGCCTCCAGAGCCGCCTCCGGCGCGGGCAATAGGTCCGCCGACCACACCACCAAGAGTTCCGGGACGGCGGAAGTCTGCAACACCAGACGGAGCAGGCTTGTTCTCTAACGCGGTTTGGGCGCGGGGAGCGGCCATTTTGTCTTTCTGTATCCCGGTTTGAGGAACGGCCACCTGCGAAGAGGGTGGGGGATTTGGCGCCGGAGTGGTGATCGCCGGCTTCGGTTGGAAGACGTTCGTGGCCAACTCTCTGCTTTGCTGACGGCGGTATTGCAGCACTCCAATCGACGCAATCAGCACCACACCTGCAGCTACCGCGGTCCAGCGCCAAGCTGATCCGCTAAGAGGCGTCCAGCGGAACCAGTTTGCGCTGCTCTCCGCTAGCGGCGGCAACTCGACCTCGGGGGGAAGAGCTAGTAAAACTACTTCCCTGCAATCGCCGCAGCGGGCGAGGTGTTCGAGGAGGTGGTCTCGCTCTGGGCCGGCTAGAGACTGCTCGGCGAAGGCGGTGAGCAGATCGGCATCGGGATGCGATTCCGCCGTCACCGGCGTTGGCCGCCGCAAGCGCGCTTGCACGACTTTGGGGATGTTCTGCATTCTTGGCTTCTGAGGTTCTGTTTCCAGTTTCCAGTTTCCAGTTTCCAGTTTCCAGTTTCTAGCTCTTGGTTCTCGGCGCCATCTTTTGCTCGAGAGGTAAACTGTCCTGCTTCTCTGAGAACGTTGCTGCCGGAGAATCTTGCGCCAGGCTGCGGTGAATGTTGACTTGAAGGTCGCGGACGTCCACTTCCAATGCCTCTTCGGCCTGGCGGCGGGCCATGCCTTGCTGCATCATGCCAGCGAGGATTTTCTTGCGCAACGACTTGGCCAGCTTGTCCACTTTGCGGCTGATGGTGGACTCGTGCACTCCCAGCATGCGGGCGATTTCGGCCAGAGTGCGTCCATCGAGATAATACGCCGCCAGCACCATGCGGTCTTCGCTGTCAAGCGAGGCCAAGGCCGCATCGGTGGCGGATTCAAGGCGCGAATCGACCGGGGAAATTGGCTCCGGCTGAGGAGCGGCGAACTGCTCGCCGTCCTCACTTTCTTCGTCGAGGCTGACCAGGCGTTTGGTGCGGCGGTAGCGATTTACGAATTCCTGCGCCAGCACGGTGCGAAGCCAGCCTTCGAGGGATCCCCGCCCAGTGAAGGAGGCGATCTTGGAAACGCGTTGGCCGCCGCGCGTGGTGGTGCCGTAGAGCTCGGCGTAGAGACTGTCGGCAAGCTCGCGGGCGGCCGAGTCCTCGCGCGCGATGCGTAGCGCCGACTGATAGAGCTTTTCACGATAGCGCGTGAGGAAAAGTTCCCAGGCGGAATTGTTGCCCGCGGCGCAGGCCTGGGCGAGCGCCAGTTCCTCGATGCGAAGGGTCAGGAGAAAAGTGCGGGCATCCGCGTGGGTCGCGGCTCTCGGCAGATACTTCGTGGCCACTTCGCAGAGAATTGCGGCGAAGGATTCGCGGGCGAGTCCGATCTTTTCGCAGCCGCTTCTCGCGTGCAGCTCGGGCAACAGGTCGGAGACTGCCGACTGCACCGGAGCGGAGATCGGTTTCGTGGCGCGCATGTAAGGAGAGAAGAGATACGACGAATGCTGACCCCGATGCTACCAATAGATTAGACGCGTGCAAGATTAATTTTGGCCGCAAGGCGTGACCTCTTTTTCGTTCTTCCTCGGAATCGAGACGGGTGATGCGGGCTTTCTGGTGCGCCCCGTGGAGCTGATATTCCAGCCTCCTGGGACCGGGGCGCGCTGGCCCGCCGGGGGAGAGCTATGCGTCCGAAATTACTTGCTGTGGTAATGGGGTTGGTGATCGTCGCTGGAATGGTTTGCCTGGACCTGCGGCCGGTTCGCGCCGGGGAGCAGCCTTCTGTTTCCGGCTACAAGGTGCTGGAGCCGATTCGGCATGGAAGTTTGACGGTGTTTCCGGTGGTCGCGTCGAGGTCATACGCCACGAGCGAATTTATGACGCTGGATGAAGGCTTGCGATCGGGCGAGGTCGTGGTGACCGAGTATGGAAATGTTCGCGGGCTGATGCGAAGGCGGCCTGCGCCCGCGGTGCAGGTACAGAGCGCCGAGGTGAACCGGCTGGTGCTGATCAACAACGGAAAGCGTCCGCTGCTGCTGCTGGCTGGGGAGATTGTTACCGGGGGCAAGCACGATCGAGTAATCGGGAAGGATCGCATCGTGCCGCCCGAGAGCGATCCTGTGGATCTTAGTGTGTTCTGCGTGGAGCCCGGACGGTGGGTCGCGAGCAGCGAGCACTTCGGGACTTCAGGAGCGACGTACGGAGGGGGAATTGGCTCAGGCAACGGCACCGTGGGTGGCACGATGATGGCGCAGCCCTCGGTGCGCGCTAAAGCTATGGGCGATAAGGATCAGAACCAGGTTTGGGCGGAGGTGAAGAAGCAGCAACAGGCGATGGAAACAGTCGAGGTAGTAGCGGGAGCCCCGCGCGCGAGCACCGAGGAGATACGCTCCACCAGTTCGTACGCCCGGGTGATGGAGAACAAAGATGTGAAGGAGAAGGTGGACGAGATTGCCGCGCCCATCCAACAGAATTATGAAAGTCTGATCAGGCAACTGCGCGACCGCAAGGCGGTCGGCGTGGTGGTTGCGGTCAATGGACGCATAATCTGGTCCGATATCTTCGCCAGCACGGAATTGCTGGAAAGATACTGGCCGAAGCTGGTGCGGTCGTATGCGTCAGAAGCAGTGGTGACACGGGCGAAAGGTGGAGAGGTGAGTACGGCGCAGGCGGAGGCATTTCTCGGGGACATGGAGGGACGCCGGGAGACGATTGAGATCGAACCGGGCGTCTACCGTCACAGCGAAGCCAACGGCGATGGGTTCAAGGCGTTCGCGCTGACTTCGCTGCTACCTAAGACTGGATTTGATCTGCACGTGGCGAAGATGGCGGAGTAGTTGATCAGTTGGGGCACGGCGATGGGCCGCTGCTCGGGCTCAACATGCCGGATTCGGCCAGAACGCAGGCGGCGCTTTCGCGCACCATCGCGGACGGATCATTGTGCGTGGCTTCGAGCAGGGGCGCGATGGTTGGAGTCGTTCCCACTAGAGCCAGGCCTTCGACGGCCCAACGGCGCGCGTCTTCGTCCTTATCGGAATTCTTGCCGGAACCTTTCAGGTATGCGGCCAGCACCTTGACGACGCGATCGGGTTCAACCCCGCGGTTGCCGAGCAAACCCAGGGCCCACAAAGCCCAAATCTTTCGCTTGTGATCGCGGGAGTTGGCCTGCCGCACCAGGGCATCGACCGTGGATTGGGTCTTGGTCAGTCCATAGGCCGCGAGTTGCACCTCGATGGCGCCGGTGCGCACGCTCTGGTCTTTGGAATTGAGCGCGACCGTGGTGAGGTCGCCGAGTTGCGAATCCCATTTGAGCTTGCCCCGCCAGCTTTCGACGCGCGCCTCGATCTGGGCTTCGATCTGGGTCGGGGATCCATCGGAGTGGCTCACGGCACGCTCGAGAAGTATTTCGGCTTGTTTCTGCGGCCTCTGGCGATCCAGATCGGGCTCGGAAAGCAGCGCGGAGACTTCAGAATTCTGCCGCGACGAGAAAAGGGCGGCGGTCTTTCCCCAGACGGCGACGGGGCCTCCGCCGCTTGAGACCAGGAAAGCGAACACGACTCCCACCACCATGGCGATGGGGTGAAGCAGGCGCAGGGTTGCCGGCGGGAACCGATACTCCGGCATGCCTTCCCCCGGAGCGTTTTGCTCCGGCAGTTCTTGCTCCGGCACACTCGGTTGAAATGCATCCATACACAAGAGTTTAGGGACGGCCCGGACTAGGGTAAAGTTACTTCTGGACCCCGCCCAATTGTGGTTAGATGCGGTCGCGGCCACATGTGGTTCTTGGAGGAAATCATGTTAACGAAAAGAAATTCCACACGCCGTTGGTTGCCAATCTTGCTTGCTCCGCTGGTTGCCGCTGCAGCTCTGGCTGCGGCTGGCCCGGGATATAAGGTGGTGAACACTTACAAAGTAGGCGGTGACGGGGGCTGGGATTATTTGACTGCGGACGCGGCGGCGCGCCGGCTTTATATTTCGCGGGCGACACATGTCATTGTGCTCGATCTCGATTCCGGCAAGACGGTGGGCGACATTGCGGACACGCCGGGAGTGCATGGCATTGCGCTGGCGCCCGAGCTGGGCCGCGGCTTCGTGAGCAACGGCCGCGAAGGGACGGTCAGCATCTTCGATCTCAAAACGCTGGCCACCAGCAGCAAAGTGAAGGTGGGAGATAATCCGGACGCGATTCTTTACGATCCGGCAACCCAGAGGGTGTTCACGTTCAACGGCCGCAGCCAGGATTCCACTGCGATCGATGCGGCCAAAGGGACGGTGCTGGGCACGATCAAACTGGACGGCAAGCCGGAATTCGCGGCCAGCGACGGTAAGGGTGAGATTTTCGTGAACATCGAAGACAAGAACGAGTTGACGGCGATCGATCCCAGCAAGTTGGTGGTCAAGTCGACGTGGGCGCTGGCGCCTTGCGAATCGCCGTCAGGGTTGTCGATCGACCGGAAGAATCGGCGCCTGTTTGTGGGCTGCGACAAGATGATGGCTGTGGTGAACGCCGATACCGGCAAGGTGCTGGCCACTCCGGCGATCGGTGACGGCGTGGACGCAACCACCTTCGACGACGAAACCGGACTGGCCTTTGCTTCGTGCGGTGAAGGTGTGTTGACGGTAGTGCGGGAGGAGTCGCCGGAGAAATTCAGCGTGGCGGAAAATGTTCCGACGCAGCAGGGGGCGCGCACCCTGGCTCTGGACTCGAAGACACATAATGTATACGTGGTGACGGCGAAGTTTGGTCCGCCTCCGGCGGCCACGGCGGATAATCCGCATCCGCGGCGGAGTATTTTGCCGGACAGCTTTGTGGTGCTAGTGGTGGCCAAGTAAGGGAAGAGAACTTTCACCACAGAGGCACAGAGGCACAGAGAAGACGAAAAAAAACGGCAGCCAGGATTTTCTCTGCGACTCTGTGACTCTGTGGTGAGTTCTGGAATCGAACGACCGTTCGGTTGCCATCTGCCCGGTTGACGTGTATTATCTCTCCACTTTAACCGCCCGCGTTTTCCGCTTTTACCGTGGCATCTAGTTGATTTGGATAGGGTGAGGTTATGAGTTGATGGCGACTTTGGACGACAAGTTTCTCCAGGCGCGAGTTACCCAACGCGTAGACTTTGCGGCTGACCTGTGGATGTTTCGCATCCAGGCAGACGGAGAGTTCAAGTTTGTTCCGGGACAGTACGCCACTCTGGGGGTGGAGCACGACGGCAAGCGGACGGAGCGTCCGTATTCGATTGCCTCGGCACCTTTTGAAAGTGAGATTGAGTTTTTCTTTGAGCTGGTGCCTGAAGGAGCGCTCACGCCGCGGCTGTACAAGCTGCAGCCGGGTGACGGATTGCTGATGCGCAAAGTCCCGAAAGGCAGATTTACGCTAGATACGGAGAGCGGGCGGAAGAATCATTTACTGGTTTCGACAGTGACCGGAGTGGCTCCGTTCGTGAGCTTTGTTCGCGCGCTTTCCAAAGATTGGAAGGAAGGCCGTTTCGACGGCAGCCACCAGCTTTACCTGCTGAACGGGGCCAGCCGGCCATGGGAGTTTGGCTACAAAGAGGAGTTGAATCATTTCGATGCGGAGCTGCCGTGGTTCAAGTATGTGCCCACGGTGAGCCGTCCCTGGGACCACGCCGACTGGCCGGGTGAGATCGGCCGGGCCGACGACATTCTGCGCAAATATGCCGATCACTGGGAGCTCGACGCCACGAACACGACGGCATATTTGTGCGGGCATCCCGACATGATCGCAAATAGTAAAGCGATTCTGAAGCGGCGCGGGTTCCTGGACAAGACGGCGATCAAGGAAGAGATTTATTGGGTGCCGGCGAAGTAGTCCCGAGTACCTGGTACCTAGGAAAGACGCTCTCCGCTAAATGCCTACTGCCGTGCTTCGGCGCTCCAGCAGCAGCACGTCTCTCCACGTCTCGCCCAGTTTGCCGATGCGTTGCCTTTTTCCAACTTCGTGAAACCCACAGGACTTGTGGATCGCGATGCTGGCAGTATTTTCGGGGAAAATCCCGGCTTGCAGCGTCCAGACTCCGCGACTCTCGGATTCTTTGATCAACGACTTCAGAAGCGCGGTGCCGACGCCGCGGCCCCGCGCGGCAGCGGCCACATAGACGGAGACCTCCGCAACTCCCGAATAGACACGGCGGCCCGAGACCGGGCTGAGTGCGGCCCAGCCGACAACCTGGTCCCTTTGGCGCGCGATCAGGCGGCAATCCTGGCGATGGCTGCTGTCCCACTTCTCCCAGTCGGGTAGCTGAGTTTCAAACGTTGCGTGGCCGGTGGCGATGCCCTCGCCGTAGATCTTGCGGACCGTGGGCCAGTCCGCGGGCTGCATGGGTGTGATTCGGTAACTCATCGTGGGCGGTCGCCGCTTAGGTTTCGGCGGGCGCGAAGAAAACCAGCACTGCCAGTTCTTCCGTGATCTCGTAAAAGCGGTGGCCAACTTCGGCAGCTACGAAGATTACACTGCCCGCGGAGACTTCCCTGTCCTCGGGGCCGGCTTTGAAGCGGGCGCGTCCCCGGACTACGTAGTAGACCTCGTCTTCGCGATGCGGCTTCTGGTGGTCTGTGCCTCCGGCGGCCAGAACGTAGAGGCCAGCGCTCATGGCCGGTACGCGCAGGAACTCGCGGTAGGGCTTACCGCTCAGGGCGCGTTGCTCGGTGATCTCCGCAAGGCTGGCGAAAATGGTTTTCACGCGAAGATGCCTCCGAAAATGAGGTCGGTAAACTGTGGAATCAGGCTCTGCGCCTGTAGTTCGCCCTCTGGTTTATACCATTGATAGATCCAGTTGATCATACCGAGCAGGGCGAAGGCCGCGGCGCGTGGGCTGACTCGGCCCTTTGTGTGATGAGACTGTGGGGCTTGGTCCTGCACGTTTTGCTGAACTTCGGCCATCAGGTTTTCGAGGAAGTGGATGTAATCCTTTTTGCGGACGTTGATGCGCTTGCGCAGAGCCGGCGGCAGGGGGTGGTTTTCGTGCAGCATGACCGTGATTTCGCGGTCGCGAGGGCTTAGGACGACCTCGATATGCAGGCGGATGAGGGCCCGCAGGCGTTCTACGGGATCGGCGATGCCACGCACGGGATTGAGCACGCGTTCCTGCGTGATCTCCATGGCGTGGTTCATGATTTCGTAGAGGATTTCATCTTTGCTCTGGAAGTGGTGGTAGAGGCCGCCCTTGCTCAGCTTGAGGGCGGCGGCCACATCATTCATAGAGGTCGCGTCATAGCCCCGCTGCTGGAACAGGCGAGCGGCAGTGCGCAGGATTTCCTGGCGGGAGTCGACCACGGTGTCGCGGGTCATCGGGTGACATGGTAAACACTCGAAGGCCGGATTGCCAGCCGACGGGAAAGCTCAGGGGAGCTTGTCCGGGGAAAAATCTGCTACGATGACGGTTCGGTGAGGTGGTTATGCCCCAATACGTGATCGAACGGGAAATCCCGGGCGCGGGTAATTTGTCGGATGCAGAGATAAAGCAAATCGCCCGAAAATCAGTAGGAGTGCTGAAGGAGATGGGACCGGAAATCAAGTGGCTCCACAGCTACGTTACTGGAGACAAAATCTATTGCGTGTACCTGGCACCGGACGAGGAAACGGTTCGCGAACACGCGCGCCGCGGTGGTTTTCCGGCCAATCGCGTGTCGGCAGTACGGCGGATGTTCGATCCCGACACGGCAGGTTGATTTAAGCAGAGTTCCGGGTCCGGAGACCGGGCTCGGCCGCGCTGTTAAGCGCTTCTTCTATGGCCTGTTCGACCGGCATGGCCCAGCCTTCCATCCACGCCGTTAGACCCGCGGCATTGCCCAGCGTTCGGCGCGCGAATTCCAGGGCCCTCTCCAGCCTCGGTTGCTCGGCAGGCGTGGGCGGCGCGCCCAATCGCTGGCGAAGTGCGGCAGCGGCTCCCGCAAGGTGCAGCGATTGCTCGGCGTTCGATTGCGCTGCGGCGCTTGCGGCGAGGCACTCGAGCACCCTCGCGATGCCCCGCTTGTGACCCAGTTCCTGGAACATCTTGATGCTTTCGCCATACAGACGACGCGCCTCGGCGTTGTTACCCTGATCGCCGCATAGACTTGCTAAGTCGGAAAGCGCGCTCGCTATTCCCCAGCCATCCCGCAGCTGGCGAAACGCCGCCAAACTCTGTTCGCAGAATGAGTGCGCGGCGGCGAAATCCGATTTTTCCCGGGCGACGTCGCCCAAGTAGTTCAGCGTCCAGGCAACCCCGGCGCCGTCTCCGGCCTTGCGGAACATGGTCAGGCATTCGTCGTAAAGCGAGGAGGCGCGCGCGCATTCGCCCTGCAGCTTCATCACGTTGGCAAGATTGCTGAGGGCACGGCCAATGTCAGCCGAATCTCCGAGATCCTTCCAGACGGCGACACATCGCTCGAAGAGTAGGGTGGCATCGGCGAGTTCGCCACGATCGCGAGCATAGACGGCCAACGCGTTCAGCGCAACGGCAGCGCCGCGGTTATCGTTCAGCTCGACACAGGTGTCGAGACTTTCTTCAAGCAGTTGCCGCGCAGAGCCGTAATCGCCCTGATCGCCCGCCAGAATCGCCGCAGCGAATAGCAGCCGAGCGCGAAGCTTCGGACGCGCCGCGGCTCCTTCCAAGGCCAGGAGTTTTGCGATGGCGTCACGGCCCTCCGTAAGATGCTCCCGCGTTTCCCAGTAATGAAACAGGGCGGCTCCGAGGCGAAGGCCCCAGTCAGCGTCACCAGTCTTGATCAGATAATCGAGCGCCATGCGGAAGTTGTCGTGCTCGAGGTCAAAACGGTCGAGCCACTCGGGGTGAACTACCGCGTCCTCGGCACCTTCTTCGGCAAGCACCAGGTAATAAGCGGCATGGGCCCGGTGAGCCGCCGCGGCGTCGTTGCTCTCGGCCAGGCGTTCGAGAGCGTACTCCCGGATGGTGGAGAGCATCACGAAGCGCGTTTCCGCATCGACCTGCTCCAGATTCTGCGCCAGGCTTTTGTCCACCATGGAAGCCATTCCGTCGAGCACGTCGAGGCCCAGATCCCCTTTGGTATCGCACACCGCTTCCACGCCTTCCAGCGTGCAACCGCCGGTAAAGACAGAGAGCCTCCGGAACAGAGTTTGTTCCGAGGCATTGAGCAGCCCGTAACTCCAGTCCACAGTGCTGCGCAGAGTTTGTTGCCGAGTGGGCAGATCGAGTGCGCCGCCAGTCAACAGGTTCAGCCGGCTTTCGAGGCGCGCCAGCATGGCGGAGGGCGAAAGCAACTTGATGCGCGCCGCGGCGAGTTCGATGGCTAAAGGCAGGCCGTCAAGGCGGGCGCAGATAGCCGCTACAGCGGGTGCGTTTTCCTTGGTCAGTGCGAATTCGCGCTTCACCGCCCGCGCACGTTCCACAAACAGTGCGACTGCTGGAAGACGTGAGAGCGCTTCCAGAGGCGGAATGGACTTGAGGTCCGGCAACGCCAGCGGCGGGACGGGAAATTCATGTTCGCCATAGACGTGCAGGGGCGCCTGGCTCGTGACCACAATCTTGAGTTTCGGGCTGATCGTCAGTATCTGTGCCAGCACCGGCGCGGCCGAGACGAGGCGCTCGAAGTTGTCGAGCGAAAGAAGCATCGGCTGGTTCAGTCCCCTCAAATACTCCCTCAAGCTTTCCTGGGGCGACTGATTACCGGTTTCGCTCACCCCCACTGCTTGCGCGATGGCGGAAGCGATCAAACCCGGTTCGCTAACCGCCGCCAGAGCGACGAAGCAAACACCGCCGGGGAACTGGCCGGCGATCTCGCCCGCCACCTGCACGGCGAGTCGCGTCTTCCCGATGCCGCCCGGACCGGTGAGGGTCACCAGCCGCACATCCTCGCGGCTCAAGAGCTGACGGAGAACAGCCGCTTCGGGTTCGCGTCCAATAAGCGCCGTACACGGCACCGGCAGGTTGTTGGGGCGAGGCTCCGAAAGCCGGGCAGGCGCATCGGCGAGCCGCTCGCGCACTGCGGCGAGGTCGCGGGCCAAATCTCGGGTCGAGGCGTAGCGCTGCTCCGGATCCTTGGCCAGACAGCGCTCCACAATCCAAATGAAGGGAGGGGGAGCTTGCAGCATTCTGGAGCCGACGCGCTCCGGCTCATCGCGAAGGATTGCGGCTGTGGTTTCCGCATGCGTCTTTTTCTGGAACGCGGGAAACCCGGTGACCATTTCGTAGAGAACCGACCCGAAGGAAAACTGATCGGAACGAAAATCGACCTCGCCGCCGGTGGCTTGCTCCGGCGACATGTAGCCTACGGTGCCCATGATCGTTCCGTGTTCGCTGATGGAGGTCGTAGCATTCGAATCGGGAGGATGGTTGGCCCCACGCAATTTCGCCAGACCGAAATCCAAAACCTTGGACGTGCCTTCGCCAGAAACCATCAGGTTCTCCGGCTTCAAATCGCGATGAACAATGCCGATTTCGTGCGCCTTGGCGAGAGCGTCGGCAATCTGTGCCGCGATGGCGACGGCCTTGCGAAATGGAATAGGGCCCGAGGCCAGCAGTTCACGCACCGTCTCCCCATCCACCAGTTCCATGGCGATGTAGTGGGTGCCGTTTACCTGCCCAAGTTCGTAAATTGTGACGATGTTCGGGTGGTTGAGCGCACACGCGGCACGGGCTTCCTGCTCAAAGCGCGCTAAGGCTTCCGGTTGAGAACAACGGCCGGGCGAAAGGGTCTTGATTGCGACCTCGCGGTCGAGGCAAGTGTCCTTGGCGCGATATACCTCGCCCATGCCACCAGCGCCCAGCCGCTGGAGAATCTCGTAATTTCCAAATCGCGTCCCGGGCGCCAAGGCGGACCCCACCAAAGCGGAAGTAAGCGGAGAGTTCATGGAGCTGACTGGCGCAGCTAGCGGCCCAGCCAAAGCTATCGCCGCTGCACAACTATGCTGTAATCTCTTAAGTTTTGCTGCTCTGACGCGTTCCGCGGCAGCAGCCTTGGCACGTTTATAATACTTGAGATTCCGAGGAATTCATGGATATTCGATCCTTGCAGCGGCCGCTGAAAGACCAGTACCGGCAAGACCCGGCGAGTTCCCGCATCACGCTAACTGCAACTGGCCGGCAGACCGACGCCCCGATCGCCTGCTCGGTGGACTTGGGACGAGCGATCTACAATGCGCAAGCCCACCAAGGCGTTGGCGGGGCCGGTACCGGCGCATGCTCCGGAGACCTGCTGTTGGGTGCTCTAGCCGCCTGCGCCCAGATCACTTGCCAAATGGTTGCTGCTGCCATGGGAATCCCTACAGAGGGCATCGAGGTCACGGTCGAGGGCGATCTGGACCTGCAAGGCACGCTGGGAATATCGAAGCAAGCTCCGGTCGGATTTGAGAGCATCCGAGTCGTTTTCGACGTTCGCGCACCAGGGGCAACGGAGGAACAGCTAAGCGCGCTGCGGGCGAAAACGGAACAGTATTGCGTGGTGATGCAAACCTTGCAACATCCACCGAGGATTGAGAAGAGGTGGCAGCGGCAGTGAGGGTCAACTTCAAGGTTGCCAGCGTAATCTAAGGTTTTTCGTTAGCCCTCGAGCGCCCACGAATTCATAGACTTGGACCTCCACCCGAAGGCACCTGACTTCCCGCTTGACACGGAACGCGGACGAAGGTAGCATTTCTTTAGTAACCAACCGACCGGTCGGTTTGCAATAAGATTCCGGCCCTTTCCGGTTCTAACGGTTGGCTCGGATCCATCCCCAAAAGCAAGGGCTTCTTTCCTCCCTTGTTGCAACGAGAGGAGCACGCTGGTGGCTACTATTTTCTATGAACAAGACGCGAATCCTGAGGCCCTAAAGGGCAAAACAATCGCCATCCTGGGCTACGGCAGCCAGGGACATGCGCAGGCGCAGAACCTGCGCGACAGCGGCTACAAGGTAATCGTTGGGCTGGAGCCGAACCGCTCCAGCGCCCAGCAGGCCCGCGCCGATGGCATGGTGGTAGCGGCGCCGGATGAGGCTGCCAAGCGTGCCGACTGGATCCAGGTGCTCACGCCGGATGAGACTCAGGCGGCGGTATATGAGCAATACATCAAACCTTATCTGCATCCTGGCAAGATTCTCGGGTTCTCGCATGGCTTCAGCATTCATTTCAAGACGATCGTCCCGCCCAGCGATGTGGACGTGGTGATGATCGCTCCCAAGAGCCCCGGCCATCTGCTGCGGCGGGTCTACGCCGAAGGGCGCGGCGTGCCGTCGCTGATCGCGATTCAGCAGGATGCGAGCAAGCGGGCTCACGAGTATGCGCTGGCCTATGCGCACGGCATTGGCTCGACCCGCGCAGGCGTGCTGCAGACCACGTTCCGGGAAGAAACCGAGAGCGATCTTTTCGGCGAGCAGGCGGTGCTGTGCGGCGGTTTGACTTCGCTGATCAAGAAGGGATTCGAGACGCTGGTCGAGGCTGGCTACGCGCCCGAGATTGCCTATTTCGAGTGCCTGCACGAGATGAAACTGATCGTGGATCTGATCTACGAAGGCGGGTTGGGACGGATGCGTTATTCGATTTCGAATACAGCAGAGTATGGCGACCTGACGCGCGGCGAGAAGGTTGTGGGTGATGCGACCCGGGCTGCGATGAAGAAGACTCTGGCCGACATTCAGGACGGGACGTTCGCTCGGGAGTGGATCAAGGAAAACAAAGACGGCGGTTACAACTTTGCGGCGTTGCGGGAGAAAGAACAGCAGCATCCGATTGAGATCGTGGGCGCGCAGTTGCGCGGCATGATGAGCTGGCTGCCTGGCAAGGAAACGAAGAAGCCAGCCGAAGCGCCGAAGCCCAGCGACGCCGCGAAACCGACTAAACAGGTTGTGAATGCTTAAGGGAGCCGAAATCGTTCTGAGGTGCATGCGTGCCGAAGGGGTGGACCTGGTGTTCGGCTACCCCGGCGGCGCGATCATGCCATTGTACGACGCGTTGGACGGGAGCGGAGTGCGGCACGTTCTCACTCGGCACGAGCAGGGCGCGGTGTTTGCGGCGGAAGGTTACGCGAGGGTTACAGGAAGAGTCGGCGTGGCCATGGCTACTAGCGGGCCGGGCGCGACCAACCTGGTCACTGGCATCGCCGACGCGAAGATGGACTCGGTCCCTCTGGTCTGCATCACGGGGCAAGTGCGGACTGCGATGATTGGCACTGATGCTTTTCAGGAGACGGACGTTTTCGGGGTGACGCTTTCTCTGACCAAGTGGAGCCGGCTGGTGCGCACGATCGAGGAAATTCCGGAGGTGATCGCCGAGGGATTCTACTGGGCGCGCAGCGGACGTCCGGGGCCGGTCGTGATCGACATTCCTACCGACATATTGAAGGCCAAGAAAGAATTCTCCGGGCCGGTGAAGTTCACCCCGCATGCCCGTCCCGCTGAGGCAAAAGCGGAAGGCGCCTTCACCGACACGATTATTGCCCTGCTGCAACAGGCAACCCGGCCAGTGGCGCTGGTGGGCGCGGGGGCAAAGCTTTCGGGGGCGGTACCGGAGTTGCGGCGGCTGCTCGCCGACTTGAATGTTCCTACGTTCGCCACCGTACACGGATTGGGCGCGGTTCCGCCGCAGTCGCCATATTACTTGGGCATGGTGGGCATGCACGGAACGCGCGCTGCGAACACGGCCTTGCATGAGACCGATTTGCTGCTGGTGTTTGGTGCGCGCCTGGATGATCGCGTGACGGGCGATCCCACGCGGTTTGCGCCCAATGCGAAGATCGTCCACTTTGAAATTGATCCGGCGCAGCTCGATCGCGTGCGGGCATGCGAGTTGCCGGTGATCGGAAATCTCGCCGACACGATTCCCGCATTTCACGCGGAATTACGCGGGGCTTCCCTGCCCGATTGGAGCGGCTGGCGCGCGATCGCCTGCGGGTCCGAGCGTGCGGAGCTTGATCCGCGGGGACTGGCGCAGCCGACGATCCGCTTTCTCGATGAGCTTTTCAGCCGCCTGCCGCAAGACAGCGTCGTGATTGCCGACGTAGGCCAGCACCAGATGTGGGCGGCGCAGCGTTACCGTTCCTCGTCGCCGCGCGGATTTATCACCTCGGGCGGGCTGGGAGCGATGGGTTTCGCCTTGCCCGCAGCGGTGGGCGTGCAACTGGCAAAGCCGGAGACTTGCGTGCTGTGTGTTTCCGGCGATGGCGGCTTCCAGATGAACATCCAGGAACTGGCCACGGTGCACCGGCTCGGCCTGCCCATAAAAATGGTGATCGTGGACAACAAATATCTGGGCATGGTGCGGCAGTGGCAGCAGCTCTTTTATGCGCGCAACTATGCGGAAACCGATTTGAGCGACAACCCGGATTTCGTCGAGATTGCCAAGGCTTACAAGATTCACGGATGGCGGCTGAACGAGGCTGCCATGGTGGAGTTTCCGGTGTCGGCCGACACGGGGGATCTGATCGATGATTTCCTGCGCTCGCCGGGGCCGGAGTTGCTGGTATTTGATTGCGCTCCCGAGGCGAACGTTTATCCCATGGTTCCGGCGGGAGCGGCGCTTTCGGAGATGGTGTTTGAAGACGAGTAAGAAGAATTTAGTAATTTGGTAATTTGGGTAATTTTGTAATTTGCAAACCCGGATTCAGCGTGAAGATTTCAAATTACTAAATTACCCGATTACAAAATTACAAATTGCCACAAATTCTGGTGGCTACGAGGGTTCTAAGATGCAAGTCTTTCACATCCGTTATCGCAACGCGCAAGGGGCATTGATGCGCATCCTTAACGCGGTTTCGCGCCGGGGGCTCGAGCTTACTTCGGTGCACGCCGAGGCCACCGGGCAGGATTACGCGGTGACCATGCTGCTGGAGGTCACGCACAAGCAGACCGGCCAGCTTTACCGCGAGTGGTATGCGATCGTGGATGTAATCGAGGTACGCTCGCGAGCGGTCTTGCATGAGCAGGAAGTACCGGCTTGGGGGCCGCACCCGCCGGCCTCGGAGAACATCGAGGAGCAGTCGGCGCAGGCAGCGTTGGCTTAGTGTGGTTTCAGTCATTACCTTTAGCTTCAAGTCTTCTTAACCTGTTAATCTCTCTGCTTGCGTCTTTACTGCTGCTCTCTACCTCTGTTGTAATCTTTCCTCACGGAACTTAATCACTATGGATCTTAAGCATCGCAGCCGCGGAATTACCGACGGGCGCGACCGGGCTCCGGCGCGCTCCATGTTCAAAGCCATCGGCTTCACCGACGCCGACCTCGGCAAGCCACTGATCGGGGTGGCCAATACCTGGATCGAAACCATGCCCTGCAACTTTCACCTGCGGCGGCTTTCCGCCAAGGTGAAAGAGGGCATCCGAGCCGCCGGCGGCACTCCCATGGAATTCAACACCATCGCCATCTCCGACGGCGAAACCATGGGCACCGAAGGCATGCGGGCTTCGCTGGTGAGCCGTGAGTTGATCGCCGATTCGATTGAACTGGTCTGCCGCGGCCAACTTTTCGACGCGGTAGTGTGCGTGGTGGGCTGCGATAAAACGATCCCGGCTGCGGCTATGGCGCTGGCGCGGATGGATCTTCCCGGGCTGGTGCTCTATGGCGGCACCATCGCAGCCGGCAGCTATCGCGGCAAGGACGTCACCATTCAGGACGTGTTTGAAGCTGTAGGTGCCAACGCCGCGGGAAAAATCACCGACCAGGAGTTGCTCGACCTCGAAAACGTGGCCTGCCCTGGCGCCGGAGCTTGCGGCGGCCAATATACCGCCAACACGATGTCGACGGTGATGGAGATGATTGGGCTGTCTCCCATGGGCTTCAACAGCGTGCCTGCCATGGATGCGCGGAAAGACGAAGTCGCCTTCCGCTGTGGTGAAGTGGTGATGAATCTTCTGAGAAAAGGCATCCTGCCGCGCCGCATTCTCATCCGCGCCGCCTTTGAAAACGCGATTGCATCCGTGGCGGCGACCGGGGGTTCCACCAACGCCGTGCTTCATCTGCTTGCAATCTCGCGCGAAGCCGGCGTTCCGCTCGAGATTGACGACTTCCAGCGAGTCAGCGAGCACACTCCCCTGCTGGCCGATCTTAAGCCTTCGGGAAAATACGTAGCCGCCGACGTCGACAAAGCGGGCGGCATCCCGGTCATCGCCAAACGCCTGCTGGATGCCAAGTGCGCCGACGGCTCCACGCTCACGGTCACGGGCAGGACGTTCGCCGAGGAAGCCAACGACGCGAAAGAGACTCCAGGTCAGCCCGTCATTGCAGCGCTCGATCATCCGTTGAAGAAAACTGGAGGGCTGCTCATTCTGAAAGGCAATCTTGCGCCCGAAGGCTGCGTGGCCAAGATCAGCGGGCATGAGCGGCTGGAGCAGCGAGGCCCGGCGCGCGTCTTCGAGTCGGAAGAAGATGCGATGGCCGCCGTGACTGGCAAGAAAATCAAGTCCGGCGACGTCGTCGTCATCCGCAACGAAGGCCCCAAGGGCGGGCCTGGCATGCGCGAGATGCTAAGCGTGACCGGCGCCATCGTGGGCGAAGGATTGGGATCGTCGGTTGCGCTGTTGACCGATGGCCGGTTCAGCGGAGCGACGCACGGATTGATGGCCGGGCACGTCTCACCGGAAGCCGCGCTGGGCGGCCCCATCGCAGCGGTGCGCGATGGAGACATGATCCGCTTCGATGTCAGCCAGCGCGTTTTGGAAGTTGAGATCAGCGACCAGGTTCTGCGCCAGCGCATGAAAGAGTGGAAACCGCCGCAGCCGCGCTATCCCACAGGCGTGTTCGCCAAATACGCAGCGCTAGTCTCGTCGGCTTCGCAGGGGGCGATCACAAGACCGCCGAAATGAAGCGCTTCCTCCGACCTGACTCGCGGACTGCAATCGGATGACAAATAAATCAGATGGCTTGCCAGCCTTGGCAGGAAAGTCCATCATGTTGCTATTGGCTGCAAGGCCCTGCACTCTGAATCCGCAGACTGAGTCGAATCAGGAGCTTCACCGCCCATGAAACACTGCCTTCTAAAGCTTGCCCTAATATGCTTCGTCCTCGTGAATTGCCTTGGTATTTGCGCCTGGGCACAGGGATCGCCGTCTGCTCCCGAGCAGGCGGCAATGAATGCGATCCGTCCGCAAGCCATTCGAGCTCACATGCGTTTCTTGTCCGACTCGCTCCTGCAGGGTCGAGCACCCGGCACACCGGGCTACCAGATCGCAGCCCGCTATGTCGCGGCTCAACTCGAAGCCGCGGGCTTGCATCCCGCGGGCACGAACGGAACCTGGTATCAAACCGTGCCCTTGCGCAAGTCGGTGACGGATGACGGCAAGAGTTCCATGGTGCTGGTCACCAAAAGCGGCGCGCAAACCCTGGTTTCATTGAAGGATTATGTGCTGTATGGCGACTTGAGCCGGACCGACGTCAACGTTGAGGCTCCGGTCGTGTTCGTAGGATTCGGCGTAACCGCAACCGAGCGCGATTACGACGACTACGCCGGCGCCGACGTGAAGGGCAAGATCGTAGCCGTGCTTGACGGTGCGCCGGCAAAGTTTCCCTCGACCGTGCGCGCCTATTACTCCGACTTCGCGGTAAAAGCAAAGAACGCAGTTGCGCACGGTGCGGTGGGATGGATGGGCCTTGAGTTGCCTGAAGATCAAAAGCGCAATCCGTGGGACTGGAATATGCCGCAAGTCCAGATGGGCATCATGGAGTGGCTGGAGAAGAATGGCAGCCCCCACAACGCATTCCCAGAGTTTCGCAGCGGGGTGGTGCTCAATCAATCCGGAACCGAGAAGCTGTTCGCAGGCGCCAGCAAGACGCTCGATCAACTTTTCGATACGGCCAGGGCCGGCCAGCCGCAGTCGCTCGCTCTGCCCGTCACCGCCCGCATCCACACCATCAGCTCGCATACCTCGGCCGACAGCCCGAACATCATCGGCGAGGTCGTAGGCTCCGACCCGGCGCTGCGCAACCAGTATGTGGTGTACACCGCACACGTCGATCATCTGGGCATCTGCCCGCCGAAGAATGGTGATAACGTTTGCCACGGCGCTCTCGACAACGCCTCCGGTGTCGCAAGCCAGCTCGAAATCGCGCGAGCCTTCGCCAGCTTGCCCAAGGCGCCTCGCCGCTCCGTCCTGTTTGTGTTTGTCACCGGCGAGGAGATGGGCTTGCTCGGTTCGGATTATTTTGCCACCTTCCCTACCGTCCCACGAAGTGCGATCGCGGCAAACATCAACATCGACGGCGCGCCCGGTCTGTACTATCCCATGAAAGACCTGATCGTGCTTGGCATCGAGCACTCGAGCCTCGAGCAGCAAGTACAGTCGGCGGCCAAGCAGATCGGTTATTCCCTAAGCCCCGATCCCATGCCGGAGGAAAACTTCTTCATCCGCAGTGACCAGTATTCGTTCGTTCAGCAGGGCATTCCCGCGGTGGACATCACCGATGGGACGCAAAGCAGCGACCCAAAAGTGGATGGCATGAAAGCACTGAAGGAGTGGCTGGTGACGATCTATCACACTCCACTCGACAACATGGATCAAGCGCTCGACTACGACTCGGGAGCCAAAGCGGCGGGAGTCAACTTCCTCGTCGGTTATGAAGTGGCGCAGCAGGATGCAGCGCCGACCTGGGACAAGGGCGACTTCTTCGGAGACAAGTTCGGCCCGCGACACACGGGTGAAGGCTCTGCAGCGAAGTGACGGCCGATTAACACGATTGGTGACGGGAGGCGGAGTCGAACATTTGTCAGGAGCAATCGTGGGTCAAGATAGCTTTATTCCGGTTGCAACCAATGCCAGCTCGCGGAATGACCTGGTCGAGCGCGGGTTTAGTCGTCAGCCGCTCAGAGTTGATTTAGACATAGCGCGCACGCTGGAAGCGTTATCCCATGCCGCCTGGTCCATTCCAAAGGACAAGTACTACGATGGGGGCGACAGGTATCGTTCGTTAAATCGTCTCCGGGCCGAGATTGTTGAGGGCGGTGTAAACGTTTGGTTGAGCGAGGAAAGCACGCCCTATGTGCAGCTGAAAAAATACAACACAACGCTGGGCGACCAGCCGCGAGAGTACTCTCCGCTGCCTCCGGCAATCGCCGGTTCCATAGGCCTTCGCAAGATGATTGCTCACCACCTTCATCACCTGCCGCTCTCGGCAGTCGGTACGAAGTATTTGGTCAACAGCCATCTAATAAGGTTCACGGCTACGCCGGGCCGGCCCTGTGACACGAGCCCACCGGGTCTACATAAAGACGGGGAAAAGTACATCGCCACGCATCTGCTGGGCCGCTGCGGCGCTCACGGTGGCGAAGTCATCATAACCGACAACGACAAACACGAGATGGATCGCTTCACGATGCGCGAATCGGGTGAGTGTTACGTTTTCGACGATGAACGCATCTGGCATATGCTGACGCCAGTGGCAGTACTGGAAGGCAATCAGTACGCCTACCGTGACACACTGGCATTCGATATGCTGCCAGAGGGCTGGGAACCAGTGAAGTGATCCGGGGAGCTACCGCGCAGGGTTGGTGTGCCCCTGAGCCTCCAATCGCGGAAACGGAGCCTCAGCTCTCAGCTCAAGAGCATCCCAACCTCCACACCGAATCGCTAAGCAGCAAACGGTGAGGAGCTGTCACCGTTCGCCTTTCCCAACATATGGGCCTGGACACCTGCAGGTCTCTCAAAACAACAAGGAATTTGTGGTGCCGGGAGGGGAGTCGAACTCCCAAGGTACTAAGTACCGGCGGATTTTGAGTTCCACAGTGGGTTCTGAACCGTTTCGAAAATTCTTTACTCTACTTGATTCTTCACCCGCTTACAAGAACACCGATTCGTCCCGTTATGAGCCGTTCTGCCGCATTTTGAGCATGGAACTACTACAGTTTTACTACAGTGTTTTCCAGCGACGAGAGACCACACTGATGTGACCACGATTCCGCCAGTAATTCTCAATGAGTGTAAACGCCTTCCATGAGAAGGCCGGCCGGAGTCAAGTCGATTCTTCACTGGCTTCGTTGAGCAAGGTTTTGTTTCTCCCGCCGAGTGGCCACTGTCGCCATGCTTCCATCCGCACTCTCGAGGAGCGATTC
>JBAUVZ010000224.1:0-8614 GCA_049583505.1 Candidatus Sulfotelmatobacter sp. | reverse complement strand
GGGCGCCTTGATTACCGCATCGACGTAAGAGCTGCCGATGAAATTGGGGATCTGGTGCGCTCCTTCAACCGCATGGCGGGGGAACTGGAAACCAGCCGGCACCAGATCGAAGCCTCCAGCCGCGATGCCAGTGCTGCCAACGCCGAACTCGACCAGCGCCGCCGCCAAATGGAGACCATCCTCGAGAGCATTCCCACCGGTGTGCTCTCTCTCGATGCGGCGCGCTCGGTGACTCACGCCAACCATGCCCTGCTGCGCATGTTCCACCCTGAAGGCTATGCGGAGGGAGAGCACATGCTACGCGGGGCGCGCCTGGCGGACGTATTTATGCCGGAAGTGCTGGAGGACCTGGAGCCACTGCTGCGCCGCGCCGATCGCATGGGCATGACCACCAGCCAGATGGAGATGCCGCTGCAACGCGCGTCTCTAAACGTGGCTGTCACCGTGGCGACCTTGGGTCATCAGGATCAGCGCTCGGGATACGTGATCGTGTTCGAAGATCTCTCCGACCTTCTGAAGGCTCAAAAACAGGCCGCCTGGCGCGAGGTGGCGCGCCGGGTCGCGCATGAGATCAAGAATCCACTCACGCCCATCGCACTTTCCGCGGAACGCATTCAGCGCCATCTGGAGCGCGGGGCGCCTCCGGACAAGGCGTCGTTAGAGATTATTCGTTCCTGCGCCGAAACAGTTGCCAGTGCGGTCGAAACGGTTCGCCGGCTGGTGGACGATTTCTCCACGCTGGCTCGTTTTCCCGCATCCAATCCGCACCCGGCTGATATCAACGAAGTCATCGAGAGCGCGCTCTCCATGTTCAACGGGAGACTGGATGGCATCGGCCTTCACAAAACGCTCGCTCCGGACCTACCCAAAGTCTTGGCCGACGCGGAGGCGATTAAGCGGGCGGTCGCCAACCTCGTGGATAATGCCGCTGAGGCTATGCAGAGTTCTCTGGTGCGCGAGATCCAGATTTCAACCTCGCTTGTGGCCAGCCGCGATGCGGTCGAAATCACGGTAGCAGATACGGGGCATGGCGTGACTCGTGAGCTAAAAGAGAAACTTTTTCTGCCCTATTTCTCCACCCGAAAACGCGGAACCGGCCTTGGACTGGCAATCGTGAGCCGCGTTGTCGAAGAGCATCACGGATCCATCCGCGTGGAGGAAAACCGCCCGGTAGGAGCGCGATTCATCGTGGAGCTGCCGGTCGTTCCTGAACCTGCGCTTGCCGCCACCACGGCTCAGCATGCATAAAATCCTAATCGTTGACGACGAAACCGGCATTCGCGAATCGCTGCAGGGAGTGCTGGCAGACGAAGGCCACGAAACCACAACGCTCGAGAGCGGCGAAGAATGCCTGAAACTGCTGCGGCGCGACCACAGTTTCGAAGTCGTGCTGCTGGATATCTGGCTGCCCGGCATCGATGGCCTGGAGACGCTGGAAAGAATCCGTGAGATGGACAATCCGCCGGAAGTGATCATGATCTCGGGCCACGGCACTATTGAAACCGCCGTACGCGCTACTAAACTCGGCGCTTATGACTTCCTGGAAAAGCCACTCTCCATCGCCAAGACGCTGATCCTGGTCAAGAACGCCATCGAATCCAAGAAACTGCGGCATGAGAATGTCGATCTGAAAAAACAGCTTCACGCCAAGAGCGTGATCGTTGGCGACAGCATTCCGATGAAAGCGCTGCGCCAGCAGATTGGCCTCATGGCGCCCACCAACGGGCGGGTCCTGATCTACGGCGAGTCAGGCACAGGGAAGGAACTGGTGGCCCACGCGATCCATGCGCAAAGCTTGCGCAAGGACGAGACTTTTGTCGAGGTCAACTGCGCGGCAATTCCAGAAGACCTCATCGAAAGCGAACTGTTCGGCCATTACAAAGGATCTTTTCCCGGAGCGGTTGTCGACAAGGAAGGCAAGTTTCAAAAAGCCAACGGAGGAACGCTGTTTCTCGATGAAGTGGGAGACATGAGCCTGAAAACGCAGTCGAAGGTGCTGCGTACCCTCGAGGAGCAGCGCGTTGCGCCCTTGGGCGGCGATAAGACCATCGTGGTGGATGCGCGCATCATCGCCTCCACCAACAAGGATCTGGAAGAGGAAATCTCCAGGGGAAATTTTCGCGAGGACCTGTTTTACCGGCTGAACGTTATCCCGTTTCTTGTGCCTCCGCTGCGCGAGCGGAAGGAGGACATTCCGTTGTTTGCGCGGCACTTCCTGAAAGACCTGGCCGCAACCTACGGGCGACGCCCACGCGAGATCACGGACGATGCCATAGAGGCCTTGATGCGCTATTCGTGGCCCGGCAACGTGCGCGAATTGCGCAATGTCATCGAGCGCATCGTGATCATGAATCCCATGACTACACGATTCGACCGCAAGCATCTGCCTACGCTGGTTTACCGGGACGGCCATCGGCGCGCGGCGCGCACGGAATTCTCTACGTTGCACCAGGCCCGCGACGCCTACGAGCGGGACTTCATTCTCAAGAAGCTCGACGAGAACCACGGCAACGTCACCCGCGCCGCCGAGGTCCTCGGCCTGGAGCGCAGCCACCTCTACCGCAAAATGAAGACGTTGGGAATTACGGTGAAAGAGTAAGTTTGCCGCGCCGGAAGGATCGAACCCTTACCTCTTCACCATGTGGATTTCGGTGCCGTTTTTTCTGAACTCGACTTTGTCCATGAGCTGGTTGATGAGAAAAATCCCGCGCCCATGACTGGAGTAAACGTTCTCTCCGACCGCGCAATTAGGAATAGCTTCAGGACTAAAACCCGTGCCGGGATCGCGTACCACGATCAGTACGCTACCATCCTTGTCGGTGCTCACCAGGCACTCGACTGTCTTGGTGGGATCTTCTTTGGCGCCGTGAATCACGGCGTTGGCCAACGCCTCCTGCAGCGCTAACTCGATGGCATCTTCCTTGCCGTTCACGCCTTTCATCCGGCGGACCACGGCCATCACTTCCTGTACCACCGGATCCACTGCTGTGCGGTCGGCGGAAAGCGTTGCCCGCAAAAGCAAATGCAAATCGTCAGGATCAAAATCTTTTCCGGAAAGAGGTTCCTTGGAAGAGTCCGACAATGGCATGTTTTGGCTCGTTTGCGATTCGGTACAGCTTTTAATTGATTTTAACTGGCAACGGCTCATTACGACAAACCCCAAGTGGACATGGCCTGCGTCCGACGGGGAACCGCGAAACCGGCGCGTCCAGCATCAGTCCCCTATATCGCCGCGTTTGTCGTCTCCCGTTTCTGGGAGCCGTTTCGTCTTTTGCTAGGCTTTGGGCAGCGCTTTCGGCACTTCAACCCGCCCATCAGTTAGATGTTGCAACTGCCTTCTCCAGTCGAGTTCCTCCACAAAACCACGTGATTCGCGCCAGTTGGGCTGCACCTTGACGTAAAGCTCGAGAAAGACCTTTGTCCCCATCATGCGCTCGAGTTGCAGGCGCGCCGAAGTGCCGATTCGTTTCAGCATCTGTCCTTTCCTGCCGATCAGGATGCCCTTCTGGCCTTCGCGCTCGCAGTATATGGTCGCCGCAATGCGCGTCAGCTTCGGGCCCTCCTCAAAGCTGTCAACGATCACCGTGGTCGCGTAAGGGAGCTCTTCCTCGGTTTCCACCAGCACCCGTTCGCGAACGATTTCTGCAGCCATGAAGCGCGCCGGCTGGTCGGTGACCTGATCGGGTGGAAAGTAAGGCGGACCCGCAGGCAGCGCAGCCGTCACCTGCTTCAGCAGTATGTCGAGCCCATCCCTTTTCAGCGCGGAAATTGGGATGATTTCCCGGAATTGATGCAGCTTTCTATATTCCTCGATCAAGGGCAGCAGTTTGCCCTTGCCGCCTCGCAGCAGGTCGACTTTGTTCAAGACAAGGCAAACTTTCGCCGACGAATGCTTTAGCATCTGGATGGCGAACTCGTCGCGCCGATCCAGCTTGCGCGTCGCATCCATGATCAGTAGGACGACGTCACAGCCTTCCAGAGCCTCCCGGACCTCGACCATCATCTTGCGGCCGAGGGAGCTGTCGGGCTTGTGCACGCCCGGAGTATCGATCAAGACAATCTGCGCAGCGTCCCGGCCTTTGTCCTTTGGCAGGTTGACGATGCCCTGGATCCGGTTGCGCGTAGTTTGCGGCTTCGGCGAAATTATGGCGAGCTTTTCACCCACGAGCGCGTTCAGCAAGGTGGACTTGCCGGCGTTAGGACGGCCGAGAATACAGACGAAACCGGAGCGGAAGGGCATAGGAAAGCTTCTAGCGACTAGCTTCTAGCGAGGCAGAGTTATCCTCTGTCTACAGTATTTCACGAAAGATGAAAGCGACACCGCCTTACGGAGGAAGGTGAGATGGGGTGGCCAGGGGCTAGGGGTGGCCAGGGGCTAGCGGCTAGAAGCTGCCTTCAAATCAGTTTCAACTGCCGCGGTTGCATCGCGGTAATTCTCACGCGCTCCACCTTGCGGTCGGTCGACTCCAGAACTTCGAAGCGCAGGCCGTCGTCATCCACAGTTTCACCGCGCTGCGGGATGTGCCCCGCCAATTCGCTGACCAGGCCCGCCACTGTGGCCGATTCCCTTGCTTCAGGTTTTGTCCCGAATAGTTCGGCCAGGCGGTCCACGTCCGTTCCCCCGGAAACGATGTACGACTGATCATTCTCCCGAACAATCTCGGGCTTTTCATGCTCGTCCCGGATTTCGCCCACGATCTCTTCCACCAGATCTTCGATCGTCACCAGACCGGCCACGCCGCCATACTCATCGACCACGATCGCCATGCGTATGTTGTGTTTCTGCATTTCCCGCAGCAGATCGCTGCCCAGCTTGCTCTCGGGCACGAAATACACATCGCGGCGCATCAGCGTTTCGAGAGTGCGCCTGGAAGCCTCGCTGTCCGGCACTTGCAACACGTCCTGAGCGTAAACAATGCCTTTAATATTGT
This sequence comes from Candidatus Sulfotelmatobacter sp., assembly GCA_049583505.1. Lineage (GTDB taxonomy): Bacteria > Acidobacteriota > Terriglobia > Terriglobales > Acidobacteriaceae > Sulfotelmatobacter. The sequence goes on along the minus strand of JBAUVZ010000224.1, from coordinate 3,683 downwards.
GGATGCTCTCCGCGTACACCGGAACCCGGGAGTAGTGCTTGGTGCGCAGCATTTCGATGAATCGCTCCACCGTAGTTTCCGCCGGCACGGCAAACATCTCCGGCCGCGGCTTCATGGCTTCGCGCACCGTCTTGCCGCTGAATTCAACCACGGATTGAATCAGATCGCGGTCACCCTCCTGGATGATGCCTTCTTCCTGGCCCGCTTCGATCAAGGCATCCACTGCCTCGGCTGCGCTTTCTGGCTGCTCGCGCGTGTTTTGGCGGGTGAGCGATGCCACCGATTGCAGAAAACCCAAAACGATGGTCACGGGCAGCACCAGGTAGATCAGCACGGTCAGAAGCCACGTCCAGCGCATGAGCCAGGTGCCGTTAGTGCGCGAGAAAAAAACGAACGGCAGAAATTGGTTGAACACAATGATGATCAGGATCAGGCTGATGGCGGCCTGCAGGATCTCATAGATGCTCCAGCGCTGGTCACCGAAGACCGCGAAGCCCACAAGCAACGCAATGGTGGCCGTGGTCACCTGCTTGAGCACCGCCATGGAGAGCGATGCGCGGGCGCGGCTTACGTGCAGGTTGGGCTCAACCTTCTGCTCGAAGACGTCAATGTTGTCCTGAAATTCGCGCGAGAGAAATTTGCCGATCTGCTGGTAAACGCGGTCCACGTAGGAGGCCAAGGCCAGCAGGCCCAGCAGTGGGATCAGCGCGAGTGCGACGGCCCAGTTCATGTGCTTCTCTGCTTCGCACCGGATAAACGAGTTCGCGGTCGCGCTCTCTCGATAAGGCTGCCCTCCAACTTCAGTTGCAGGCGCAACCGGCTTTCTTTGCGGGCCATCCTGCCATTATCGCGCTCGTGATCGAAGCCCGCCAGGTGCAGGATGCCGTGCAATACGAGAATTTTCAGCTCATCTGCCACAGAATGCCCAAGTCGCCTCGCGTTCTGTCTGGCGATATCAGCGGAGATCGCGACTTCCCCGGCGAAACGCTCAGCCCTTAGACGCATCACCGCTGGCGCTGGAAACGATAGTACGTCGGTTGCCTTGTTCGCTCCCCGGAATCGCTGGTTAAGAGAACGCAACTCGGCGCTGCTGCTAACCAACACATTCACCGGGTCGCGCAGATGGACCACACGCCTTGTCCGCAATACAAAACGTTCGAGTGTCGCCGAGCTCAGCCCCGCGATTCTTTTTCGGAGGATAACCACCTTGTTCCCAGCGCGCTTACTCGGCGCACAGCTTGCAAAACGAACAGGAGGGCCCGGTTTCAGCCCTCCCTTCGGTCTAAGACTTTATTCTACCGAGGCTTCTCTGGATCTGTCGTTTGCGTTCGGCGTCTCCGGTTTCTTCATGTCAACGCTCGTCACCTCGGAGTTTTTTCCACCCGCCGGCAACAGCATCTGCTGCTCGGCGACATGCGTTTTGTGCTCGTCGTAGGCCCGGATGATACGCTGCACCAGATGATGCCGCACGACATCGGATTCATCGAAGTGCACGAACGTCAAACCTTCGACCCGCTTCAGGATATCGATCGCTTCCAGCAAGCCACTGCGGCGGGCATTGGGCAAGTCGATCTGCGTGATGTCTCCGGTAATCACCGCTTTGGAGTTAAATCCGAGACGGGTGACGAACATCTTCATCTGTTCCGAAGTCGTATTCTGCGCCTCGTCGAGAATCACGAACGAATCATTCAGGGTGCGTCCACGCATGAATGCGATCGGCGCAATCTCGATGACATTCTTCTCCAGATAGCGGTCTACTTTTTCCGGATCGAGCATGTCATAAAGCGCGTCGTACAGCGGACGCAGATAAGGATCGATCTTGTCCTGCAACGTGCCCGGCAAGAAGCCCAGCCGCTCGCCCGCTTCCACCGCCGGCCGTGCCAGAATGATCCGATTGACCCGCTTCGCGAGCAGCGCGGAAATCGCCATAGCCACGGCCAGATAAGTCTTGCCCGTGCCCGCCGGACCAACCCCGAAAACCATGTCGTGCTTCTCGATCGCCTCTACATAGCGACGCTGATTCGCGCTCTTCGGCTGCACCATGCGCCGTCCCAGCGAGCGTTGGCGGCCGGCGTCGGCCAGTCCGCGCAAGGTTGCGCTCGAATCCGCCGTGAGCACGCGCAGCATGCTGTTCAGATCACCGTTGTTGAAGCTGTACCCGGAGCGCTGCAGGCTCTCGTAGTCGGCAAACACCTGCTCGGCGCGAGCCACGTCGCGCGCGGCACCCTCCAGTTCAATGGCGTTCGACCGCAGATCAATGGTGACGTTCAGGCCATCTTCCAGCACGCGCACATTCTCGTCGCGCGTGCCAAACAAAGTCTCGATATTAGGACTAATCCCAACGCTTTTCTTCATTCAATCTCTTCGACGACCGTCTCTTGGTGAACCATGAAGCGACCCAGGGAATAAAGACACCTCACCCGTTCAACGACAGAACAGGATTATGCTTCGAGACGGGACCAGCCGGAATGCTCATGCCCAGAAGGCAAGTCACTACCATTAAGGTAAAGCGTACCCCGCGCCGGGGTGGGAGTCAATGGCCGCTCGTAATGTAGCTCAACCGTTTGACCAGTCAGGACTTAGTCCCGTAGAATAGCGTATTCGGTACTCACCGGAATATCTCGCGGTACACACAAAGGTACGAACCAGACATGGCTAATCATTTTTCGGCGCTCAAGCGCGCCCGTCAGACCACGAAGCGCACGGCCACCAATCGCGCCAATACCTCCCGCCTGCGCACCGCGCTGCGCACGCTGCGCGAGACTATCGAGAAGGGCGACAAGCAAGCCGCCGAAAAGACTTACCGCGAGACCGTATCGGCGCTCGACAAGGCCATCCAGAAGGGTACGCTGCACGGGAATACCGCCGCACGCTACAAGTCCCGCCTCGGGGCACGTGTTAACGCGATGAAGTAAGTGCCGCGCTACACCGGTAACTGACCCTGCATCCATCCCGGCGCTTCCGCCTTCGCCTCGGTCGTCAGATCCATCACCAGACGTTCCAGCACCATCCGCTTGCTCACGGGATTGGACCGCAAGGCGAGATCGGCCTTCGCTACCAAGCGGATTGCGCGTGTCAAGTCGCGGCGGGATTTGTAGCGGCGGGCCTGCTTGAGGATGTCGTCGGCAGCGAAGGGAGGCACGCGGAAACCCTGCCACAGCGCCGCCCAGAGCATGCGCTGGTCGCGCACGTTGCGTTCGAGGATCACCAGCATCTGGCGGAAGGTTTTGGCCAGCATGTAGATGTGTCCGATGGCGGCTTCTTCGCCTTCGCCCGAAGAAAGAATCGCATCCAGCACTTCCAGCGCGCGCACGCGGTCTTTAGAAGAAATCGCGTCGGTCAACTCATACAGCGACCGTTGCTTGGCCGCCAACACCATGGTTTCCACATCGCCGAGCGTAATGCGGTTCCGGGCGCCGACGTAGAGCATCAGCTTTTCCAGTTCATTCGAGATCATCATCATGTCGCCGCCGAGGGCGTCGACCAGTTCGCGGGAGCCATCGGGATCGATTTTCACGGCGCGACTGGTGCAGTAATCCGAAATCCAGCGCACCGCTTCGCCTTCCTCCACGCGCGCCAGTTCGACGATGCCACAATATTGGCTCATGGTCTCGCGGATACGCTGGTAACGCTCTTTGTCCTGTATTTCCATGCGGCGAACCTCGGCGGGGATGCTGATGTGG
>JBAUVZ010000223.1:0-30943 GCA_049583505.1 Candidatus Sulfotelmatobacter sp. | reverse complement strand
ATGCTGGCGAGTTCAGCCCTAGCAAAATACCGCTCTCAAGGCTCAGCCGTTGTCTCCGTACAAGAAGCGTCCGCATTTTTCCGGATTGATGACTATATTGTCGGCAAGTTACGCGAAGAGAAGCTAGCGCGGATTCTGAATGCCTTTGGAGACGACCCCGAAATCGGCGAAGTAGTTCGTGAGTTCGCAAGAAAGGTGGGTGGTACGTAATCATGGCAAGTGCACATTCCAATCTCTTTGTTCGAAGTCACGTCTCACGCGATCTCCTGCAAAATGCAGCACTCTTTAGAACGGACAAGCTTGTGGTTTGGGAGTACGTTTCAAACGGACTGCAGTACGTGGACATCGGAACTAGCCCCACTGTCAAAGTCACGCTCGACAGCAAGCAGAAGAAAATCACTGTATCAGACAACGGTCGCGGGATGGACTGGAGTGCGATTCAGAACTTCTTTGTGATGCATGGAGAAAACGTCGATCGAAACCTGGGGCACCCAGGAAGAGGCCGATTCGGTACGGGCAAGTCTGCGGCCTTTGGCATTGCAGATGTCCTAAGACTTAAGACCGTGCGCAATGGAAAGCGCTCATGTGTTCAGCTTAACCGGAAGGACGTTGAGCACATGAAGTCGGACGCGCCAATACCTGTGGAGATAATCGAACGAGAGACTCAGACGCCGGAAAACAACGGAACGTTGATTGAGATCGAGAATATCCACCTCAAGTCACTAGATCAGGCAGGCATAATTCAGTACATCGAGCGGCATCTCGCAAGATGGCCAAAGAATAGCTCAGTTTTTGTAAACAACCATGAGTGTGAGTTCTCGGATCCACCAGTCTCAAGCGAGAAGCGCTTCAAACCAGTCGGAATCCTGGCTGACAGATTGGGAGACGTCGATCTCATTGTCAAAGTTTCGATGACGCCGCTGGATCCTCCCGACCTGCGAGGCGTTTCCATTTATTCAAATGGAGTGTGGCATGAGACCACACTGGCTGGGAGTGAAGGTCGAGAGATGTCGCAATACATATTCGGTGAAATCGATATCCCCAAGCTCGATGCTGACTCGTCGCCAATATCACCCTTTGATCTTAGTCGTTCAATGAGACTGAATCCTAGCAACGAATTGGTGCAGGTAATCTACGGTTTCATCGGCCAGTCTGTCGAGGATGTCCGCCGGGAATTGGTCGCCAGAGACAAAGACCGAAGAGCCACAGAAGAGTCTAAGCGACTAGCAGAACACGCGGCAGAAATTGCACGGATTATCAATGAGGACTTTGACGCGTTTCGCCAGCGTGTGGAAAAAGTCAAAGCCCGGGCAGTCGGTAGCTTGGATTCCTACCCGAAGCCGGTGGGTCCCGAAGAGGAAGACCTAGTCTTCGGGGACGAAGTGCCGGCGGAAGCTAAGGACAATCCATATCCTGGAGAAAACCAGAGCGGTGGTTCTGGCTCAGAAGCATCATCCAGCCCAAATCCGAATGTGACAGCACGACCCGATGCGGAGAAACGGGGACGCGCCGTCGGAGGCAGCAACAATGTAAGGCGACGTTCTGGCGGCTTCCAAGTTCAGTTCAAGCAGATGGGCAGCGAGTCACACCGCGCCCAGTACTTCTCGGCCGAACGAACGATCTACATTAATCTGGATCATCCCCAGTTGGTCGCAGCGAAAGGGACGGGAACAATCGACGATCCCCTGTTTCGCAGATTGGCCATTGAGGTCGCTTTTGCAGAATATTCCGTAGCACTAGCATCAGAACTGGCTGCGCGCGGTGAATATATGGATTTCTCGGATCCAATTTTTGTGATTCGGGAGACTCTAAACCGGATCGCGCGACGAGGAGCCAGCCTGTACTCCTAGTCTTCGCTAGTAACCGCGTCATGAGAGGCACTAAGTATCCCAAGGTCGGCTTGAGACTCTCGCCTGTGATTCTCAGGCCGATGCTTACCGTTCCTCTGCCCTCACGATATCAAAGTCAACGTTATCCAAGTCTCGCAGACCTCGATGAAGGCGTGTGGGCCAGATTTACAACGGAGACCTGCTCGAACTTGGGCTCGCTGATTGTCAAACGTATTGCCGTTCACCTGTCATGCATCCCGCGCGAAATCGGAGTGAAACACCTCCCTCGTGTACCCGAAGATGTGGAACTAGGCCAACTTGAGCTTGAGACCCGTACCCACAACTGCATTGATCGCCCGATACGCGCTGGCGCGATCCACAATATCCGTGGCCTGTCCAATTTCACTATTGACAAGGCAAAGCACATCAAGGGTCTAGGCGCCAGAGGTTTGGTTGATCTCTTGGTAGCCCTCGAGTCTGCAATGGAACAATCGGCACTTCCGTCGGAGGGCGATCGCGACACCGGGCGCCAGGAGCTGGCGCTCGTCAATCGTCTAACAAATGAGGCCAAGAAATTGTCGCGACTTCGGAGCAGCAGCATGATTCGCGTGGATGATCCTAGACTTCGCAGGTTCCTGATGCCTGTTCTCAACGATGTAAAGAGGATTCTCGGCCCAAGCAAGAAACCAACAACTCTAAGAGGTCTCGCAGACGCAATTGTTAACAGAAAAGGTGAAATTGACAAGGCGGCACTCCACGTCCAGAACTTGCACAGCATGCGCGAACAGCTGCACAAAATGCGTCGCTCAACCTTGGAAGCAGAGCTGCGAGAATTGGTTTTGTCGGTGACAACGGAGCGGACCGCCACGATGTTCCTGCGAATGTACGGATGGGATGGGAGAGGTGGAGCAACGCTCCAACAAGTCGGAAGCGAAGTTGGATGCACCCGCGAACGTGTTCGCCAGATTTGTGCGCCTGTAACCGACCGCCTGGTGCGGACATATATGTTTTTGCCAGTTCTAGATCGAGCATTGCCATTCGTCAGTTCCAGCGTCCCGCGATTGGCGGACGACCTCGAAGAAATGCTTGTTGAGGAGGGCATCTGCAACGCCCCATTCAGGCTGGAAGGTCTCCTTGAGGCGGCGCAAATCCTCGATCGGCCTGTCGAATTTGAGGTCATAGAAACTGGTGGCGTCAGACTTGGAGTTTCGAATTCCACGAAAGACCTGGGCAAGAAGATTTTGCATCTCGCCAAACGGGCCGTGGAACACTGGGGCACAACCACAATCGAGAGCGTTACTGATCAGGTCAATGCTGCAGAAACTACAGCGGTGTCAGCTCAGTTTGTGACGAGCTTTCTCGGAGCTCTAAACGACTTCGTTTGGCTAGACAAGGACCATGGGGGATGGTTTTGGCTCAATTCCGTTTCCAGGAATAGGATCCTCAATCAGGTTTTCAAGATACTTTCGATCGCCCCACGTATCCGTCTTTCCGATCTGAGGAGTGGCGTATCGAGGCACTATAGGCTCGAAGGGTTTTCCCCACCGCGCAGGGTATTGTCAGAACTCTGTGGCCGACAGTCGGGGATTGCCGTGGATGGCGAGTTCGTAACGGCGACTATTCCTCTTGATCCAAGCCAAACACTGAGCGGCGTTGAAGCAACTCTAGCTCGAGTGCTCGTGGAAAACGGTCCCATTATGCGACGGGGGGATTTTGAGGAATTGTCGATCAAGGCTGGCCTGACCCGCGTAACTTTTTATATGTACTTGTCAAACTCACCGATCCTGGCGAAGTTTGCAAGCGGCGTTTACGGACTTCGTGGTGCGCAAGCAGAACCCGGTGTGGTGGAGGCTCTGGTTCCCAAGGCGAAAACCGGTAAGGTACTAGCCGACTACGGCTGGACTCGAGACGGGAAAATATGGCTGCGGTACAAACTTTCCGCTTCGATGATTCTTACGGGCGTTTGCACGATCCCGGGAAGCATGAAGGATCTGATCACAGGTGACTATGTCTTGAAAACCGCGGATGGGACGAAAGCTGGTCGAGTCGGCGCGAAAGATGGGAGGGGCTGGGGTTTAGCACCACTGCTGAGAAAAAGTGGTGGCGAACCTGGCGATTCGACGTTTCTCATATTCAACCTCCAGACTCGCGACGTGGTGATGAACTTCGGTGACGACGCTGAACCTGATGAGACAGACTTCCAGAGTGGAGTCGAAACGGACTTGCCCAGCTGCGATGCCGTGAGTCTGAAGTTGCCCAACCAAGTGTGATTAGGTTTACTACAGTTTTACTACAGTTGACAGTTTTCAACAGGAGATCACCCTTGCGAGCTGAGCCTTCGGACAAACCGCAGACTATTCAAAACAAAAAGGAAAGCTGGTGCCGGGAGGGGGAATCGAACCCCCACAGAGCTTTCGCCCCTGCGGATTTTAAGTCCGCTGCGTCTGCCAATTTCGCCATCCCGGCAGCGCGTAGTCAGTATTGCATAGCCATCCCACCCCCGCCAGTTAATGCCAGCAAGCACCCGCGCTGAACGCACCGCCATCACGATTGTCTTGCGAAGGAAGGAACCGACCGCAATCTCAAACCGCCGGCGTTCGCTTTTCTCTCCACAGCCCCACGCCGGCCACGCAGTAAACACCTATGGCGACCAGCAACAACGCCCGCATGCCAAACAACAGCGAAAGATTTTCCAGCAGTCCTCCCGCCACCGCGCCCAACATATTCGCCCCCAGCGCGGCGCTCGGCGAAGCTGCCGCCCGAAATTCAGAAGCGAACAGGATGCCAGCAAATACCACCGGAACCGAAAAAACTACAACCGCGACCGTCCCCGCAACCGCCGGCGATCCGCCAATCCGCTCAAACGGAAGCCAGTAGGCAATCGCCAACCCCGCAATTAATCCCGCCCAGATCCATAATCGCGGCCAGCCTTTGCTGCGTTCGACCACCGCATTAGCCAGCAACAAAGCCACCAGCAATGAGGAAATCACAATCCCATTCACCTGCCATATCGTCCCAAAAAACAAAGCGAGCCGGCTGATCACCTGCGTCTCCAGCAAAAGAAAGCCCGCACCCATGCTGAAGAAAAACAGCGAAGGAGGACTCCGGCGAGCTCCTCCAATCTGCGCGTACAGCCCAATCGCGATCAGAATCACCAGCATGCCAATGGAATAATAAGTCCGCGGAATCCAGTGCCCCTCCTGATACAGATATGGCCAGTCGTCCGTCGTGATCGGAACTGTTTTCGCGCCCACCGGAAACGGGTTCTTGCCCACAAACTCCGCCAGTCGCGGATCAGCACCCATGGCCTCTTCCACCCGGTTCCCCGGCGAGATCACAAAACACACTGGAGAAACGCCGTAGTTGGATGCCGCTTTGAACACTACCGCGGACTTCCCAAACGTTTGTTGCAACATCTCGACCAGCCGCGCCGCCAGCCAGCGGTGGTCCACCACGAACTTCACAAAAATCACGCCATTCGGAGTCAAATGCCGGCTGGCCTCGCGAAACGATTCCTCGGTATAGACAAAGTTGTCGATCCGCATGTTGGCATAATCGGAAAATTGCGCATGCGAATCCAGCAGCCCGAACAGAATCAGGTCGTAGCGCTCCTTCGTGCGCTTCAGAAACGCGCGCGCATCATCCACATGAATCGAAACTCGCGGCGAATCATACGGATGCTCCGGATGTTCCCGTTTCCCCAGCTCCAGAATCGCCCGGTCGATTTCCACCGCGTCCACGGAACGGCTGTCATGGCGCAACGCCGCCGCCACATCGTTCCCCGTCCCCGAGCCCACAATCATCACCGCCGGGTTGGGCGGTGCAAAACGAAACGGCAAGTTGTAGGGATTTTCCTCCGGTGCTTCCTTCATCAAACCCGGATGCCGCGCCAGAAATGCATCCGACAGATTCACGATCTGCTGGTAGAACGTATGGTTCACCTGCATGGTCCCGCCGTAAATCTCGCCGTCTGGAGTGCGTTGTGGCGTGTATTGAATTTGCTGATAGGGCGTCCACCAAACCTTGGTGTCGGGACCGGCTTCACCGTGCAGCAACAGAACCAGCGGAACGATAAGGCTCGCCACCAGCAAAATATCCCGCCGTGAACTTTGCAGAAACGCGAAACCCAACAGCACCGCGCCCAACCAGATCGTAGGCGGCAGCATCATAAGGCTCACCGCAAAAAACGCCAAAACCCCCGCCAGGCTGCCCAGCAGATTCCACGAGTAAGCCCGCAACGCGCTGGGCGCGCGGTCCATCTGGCGGCTCACGGTTTGTCCCAGTGGCACAAACACGGAAACGATCAGCAGGAACAGAGCCCCTGCCACCAGTGCAGCTATCCCGTACTCCTTCCAACTGGATGCCCTTCCCGTAGACCAGATCGCAATGTCTCCCGCCCCTCCCAGGCGCTCCGAGAGTCCTTCCAGAAGATCGGAGCCCTGCCACGGCAGTCGCACCACCAGCAGCAACCCCAGAAAAGCTTCCAGAGCGGACCTCCACCGCGCTCTTTTCCCCGCCAGCGCGCAGCCCAACCCAAAACCCACAAAGCAAAGTAGAAGGGCCAGGTTCTTGAAATAAGCGAAGATCCAAACTTCCACCGCGATCCAGCGAATAAATGCGAGTTCCGCAAAAAGCGTGAGAAAGCTCGCCAGCACAAGCTGCCCCGGACTCCAGCGTTCAAATCCGCCCGCCCCCGCTTCAAGAAAGGGACGCCCACGCCATTTCGCCACTGCACCCAGTATCCAAACCACAACCAGGACTGTGACTGCCAGAAAAAAGGTAAGGGCTTGTGAATTCATATTTTAAAGGCGGTACTTAGATTCTCTGATTCCCTGATTCTCTGATTCGAAGACGAACGCTGAATTATATCCTCATGTTCCATAGCCGCCGCGGCCTTCTTCGCTTTTCCCGGTACATCTTGATGATGGCTGGCAACTCGTGCTCTCATACGGGAACAGCTGAATGTCAGAATCTAAGAGGACAACGACAATGAGAATGATGAGCGTGAGCAATAATCGGGCAGCGCAGCTCACACCCACGCGCCGCGAGGTAATCACCAGCATCGCCATCACGGTCGGCAGTCTGGCTCCGGGCACCAAGGTTTGGGCAAAAGCTCAGCAGCCTATGAAGGAAACCCCGGCCACCGGCGCAAACCGCACCCGCACTTCTCTCCACCAGGAAGTCGTTTTCAAAGCGAGTCCCCAGCGCATTTACGAAGTGCTTTTGGACTCAAAGCAGTTCGCCGCCTGCACCGGCATGTCAGCCGAGATCGACCCGAAAGCCGGCGGCGCATTTACCACGTTCGGGGGATTGGTCGTAGGAAGGAATATCGAATTGATTCCCAACCAGCGAATCGTCCAGGCCTGGCGGCCCACCCATTGGGATTCGGGCATTTACTCGATCGTCAAGTTTGAACTGAAACCGCAAGCCTCCGAAACCACACTAATTCTCGATCACACAGGCTTCCCGGAAGGCGAATACGACAACCTCAACACCGGATGGAAACCAAGATACTGGGACCCGCTGAAGAAATTCCTAGCCTAGGCTCGCGGCCTAAAATGTGACGCGGGTGCCCCGTCCTTGTCTCTCCGTTCTTTGGAGAGACAGAGCCTGCCCTGAGCGGAGCCGAAGGGGCGGGGACTTTGATCCCGTGGGGTGGATCGTGTGGGACCGACGTTCCTTCGGCTTCGCTCAGGGCAAGCTCTGCCCGTCGCCTTTGACTTTGGTTTTGACTCTGCCTTTGATCGTGTGGAGCGGGCACTCCTGCCCGCTTGCCTTTGACCTTGATTTTGATTTTGATCGGGAGGGCACGGCTTTAGCCCCTGGGGGTAACCGCCTGCGCCGTTCCCTCCGAAGAAAGCAGCGCAGGCCTGAGCGTTTGTCAAACATCACTGCGGCGGGGCGGCCGACACAGCTTCATCGGGACTGTCCCAAGCATCGCCAGAGCCGTCCTGCTCGTCGTCCTCGGCAAGACGGCTCGAAACCACTGCGGAAGGAGCCGCGACGCCATAGACCTTCCGGAACTTGTGGCTCCACACGACAAGTTCCTCGTCGATCTTCGCGAGCGTGTCCCGCCACGCGGTGCACAGTCGCGAATCTACCCCTCGATCCTCAACAAGCGAGCGCCCGTCGTTGCCAACCACCTGTCCAATCGCCGCAAACTGCTGTTCGAGGCGCTCCACTGCTGCAGTGAATTCCCCGACACGGTTATGGTAATGGTCATCCGGCGTATCGCCGGGCCGAGGGGACCGAGCCTTCCCCGGCGGTGGAAATTCCCCCCGGAGATACACATCGTTGATCATCATCTCTCCAGCTCCCTCAGGAAGCATCCTGACTTGGCCAGACTCATCCACAGCGCGAAGAGGCCTTTTCGCCGCGAAGTCCTGCAGGGAGTGCGAAAGCTGCTGCACGCCGAGAACGGTCCTACGCATAGCGTCGAGCACCTCACCAGGATTACGTCTGTCAGGCTGAGGGTTATTGGCGCTCCCGCGATCCGCCGCGAGCCGCCCTGAGACGATAAGAGGGTACGCTGCCCGCACAGCCAGCTCCAGCGATGACGGGCCAGGGTCGCTGGCCGCATCGCTTGCGATAGAGTGGCGCACCTCATCAAGCGCTTCCGCGGCGAGCGCCTCGACATCTCGCTCCGTACTGTCCTATGGCTCCCGATGGGAGGCCTTCCCAAAGGAATCCCGCAGGTAGCGGCGGATCTGATCCGACTTGGCTGGATCGTCGGTAGTGGCGCGCAGGATGAGAGCGGTTGCGAGTTCATCGCACAGTTTCGGGGTAATTCGCTTGCGCGTAGACTGGCTTGTCACCGCGACCCGAATACCGCGGTTGATGCGCTCGTCTTCCCTGCTAAAGAGGCGAATAATACGAGCCGCGCGAATCGCGGGGTCATCCGAAAGGTGTGCAGCACGCGCCTCGCCGCGCGTGCAGGACCCAGCGTAGTAGTCACGCTCCGTCGCCGAAATGATCCCCTCCCTGTGAAGTTCGTCGAGAACCTCATCGGCGAGGGCCTCGTTCTCCGGGCCCTCACCCCAAGGCTTTGGAGGATCGACATGGCGCAACGCGACCAGGGATTTGACAGCTGTGGGGAATGCCGTCGTAGCGGTCGGGTGCTTTCGAAACCCCACAATGATCAGGGCTGGTATACGCTCGCACCGCAACGCGATGCTTTCATCGCGATCCGCACCACGGTCCAAGGCATCGTTGAGCTTGCGCAGATACGTACGGAGCCTGCCATCATTATCCTCGTATGGGACATCAGATGAACGTATCTTCAGCAGGTCGTGGTCAGCAGTAATGCGCGATGACCCTTCTGCGCTGACGAGGGTCGTCACGGGGGTTGATCCGTCAGCGTGTTCGTATGTCGTGGCAACCAGCCACCCGGGCTCCATCACCCCCTGCGAGGCAATCGAAGCACGCCAGTCATTGTCGGCAAGAACGTAATTTGCGGCCTGCTGAGACGCCCAAGTAAGGTGCTCTCGGCTCTCGATTTCCACTGCAAGCTCAGCAACAGTCGGACCGACACCCTTCGGCGAACGCGGCTCGGGCACAGGCCGGAACCTCGAATCATCGCCTCCGGTCCCAGGGTCGATTGCGAAGGGGTGCCGCCGAGACGGACCAATGCGATTGTTGCGAGGATCTGGCATCACGCGCCTCGACCAAACGCTGCTGCGTATTCCCAGAAGTGTTCCGCCAGGAACCGCTATCTCCTCAACATTGGGGTCAATCGGGTCCGCAATACCTTCCGCACCGCGGCCGGGTCGACCACCGCGTTCGCGATGGCAGCTGCCGCTTCAGAAGTTAACTTAAACGCCTCGGTAAGCCGCTCAGCGCAGTTCTGACGGGCCTTGGCGTGTGCATACTCCGGGAGATGCTCCACGGGGCGTGGAAACACGTGATCTTCTGCATATGGGTTTTTCATTGTAGTGTTCCTTTCAAAGTTCTTGATTTTGAGAAGGAGTCCCTTTGGTGGGTTCACCTTCGGCAACTACGTACCGAGGGTGCAAGGGACACAATGAAGTGCCGTTTGCGCATCCTCCCCCCATTTGCCGACATGATTTTCGGCGTCATCGAGGGCGGCAACAGTCGCGTTATCCACAACTCCAAGGTGTAGGGAAGGTCAGGCAATCCTGAGAACTTCCGCGTTGCCGCCCATGCCGTCCTCCGGCATAGTGAGAAGTTTCTACGAGCGCGTCGCGGATAGTCACGAAAGTAACATGGAGTCTAAGAGCTGTCAAATTGAAAATAACGTTTTATCGAATCGGTCTGCACTGAAAAGGCCATCGACTTTCGCCGTGGCCCTTCTTATATCCCCGCAAATCTGCGCAAGAACTCCTTAATGTCTCCCACCGCCGGGCCCGCCACGTCCACGGTCCCGCCCGCCGCCGCCAGGCCGTCCACCGCGCCCGCCGCGTCCACGATCGCGACCGCCGCCAGGACGTCCGCCGCGACCCCCACGCTCTCCGCCATGTGGACGATCGCCATGAGGCCGGTCACCGGCGCCAACATGCGCAACTCCATCACGGTTGAAGTTCGGTTCGCCCTCAGCTTCGTCGGGGAAGTCTCCGCCGCCCTCAATCACCACCGTACCGACTGCCGGAGCCAACTCGCCCTCCGCCCCAGCCGCCACCGGCAAACCTTCCGCAACCACGCCACCACCCATCTTCGCGCGCTGCTCTTTCAGAATCGCCTTACGCGACAGCCGGATGCGGTTGCCTTCCACCGCCAGCACCTTCACCAGCACCTGATCGCCTTCTTTCAACTCGTCGCGAATATCGCCAATGCGATGTTCCGCCACTTCGCTGATGTGCAGCAACCCGTCGGTGCCCGGAATGATTTCCACGAACGCCCCAAAATCCGCCAGCCGCGTAACCTTCCCCAGATAAGTCTTGCCGACTTCCGCGGTAGCCGTCAGATCGCCAATGATCTGCAGCGCCTTCGCCGCCGACGCCTGATCGCTGGATGCAACTTTCACCAAACCGGAATCCTCCACATCAATCTTCACTCCGGTCTGTTCCACAATGCTGCGAATCATCTTTCCGCCCGGCCCGATCAGATCGCGAATCTTATCAACCGGGATCTGCACCGTATAGAACCGCGGAGCAAAGTCAGAAATCTTCTCCCGTCCCGTCGAAATCACTTCTTCCATCTTTCCCAGAATATGCAACCGTCCGCGCTTAGCCTGCGCCAGCGCTTCCCGCATGATCTGCGAGGTAATGCCGGCAACCTTAATATCCATCTGCAGCGCGGTAATGCCATCCTTCGTTCCTGCGACTTTGAAGTCCATGTCGCCGTAATGATCTTCCGCACCCGCAATGTCGGTCAGGATGGCATACTGCTCGCCTTCCTTCACCAATCCCATAGCCACGCCCGCCACCGGAGCCTTCAACGGCACTCCCGCATCCATCAGCGAAAGCGAAGCCCCGCAAACCGTAGCCATCGACGACGATCCATTCGACTCCAGAATGTCCGAAACCACCCGCATCGCATAAGGCCAAGCCTCTTCGGTCGGCAGCACCGCCGACACCGCGCGCTCTGCCAGCGCCCCATGCCCAATCTCTCGCCGCCCCGCCCCGCGCAAGAAAGCAACCTCCCCAACCGAAAACGGCGGAAAATTATAATGCAGCATGAAGCGTTTCTTGGCTTCGCCTTCGAAACCTTCGAGGCGCTGCATGTCGTCTGACGTTCCTAAGGTTGTGGTTACCAGGGCCTGGGTTTCGCCGCGGGTGAAGATGGCGCTGCCGTGGGTGCGGGGGAGGATTCCCGCTTCGATCCAGATTTCGCGGACTTCGTCGAAGGCGCGCGCGTCCGGCCTCCGCTTCTTCTCGATTACTTCTTCGCGGAAGATGCGTTCGCGTAGAGTCTCGAAGTATTGCTTTAACTTTGCTTGCGCTTTTTCGTCATCTTCGGGGATTTCGGCCTGCAGCTTTTTCTTCAGTTCTTTGACCAGCAAGTGGCTCTCGGCCTTGGGGTGCTTCTTGGTGTCGAGGCGGTCGGATAAGTCCGCGCCTACTTTCTTTTTCAGGGCATCATAGTAAGCCTGGTCGAATTCCGGTGGAGTCACTTCCCTCTTCTTTTTGCCGGCCTTGGCGCGCAGGTCGTTGAGGGCGGCGCAGATCTTTTTTACTTCGGTGTGGCCGAATTCGATGGCATCTACTACTACTTCTTCGCTGATTTCTTTCGCGCCGGATTCGATCATCACAATGCCGTCGGCGGTTCCGACGACCATGATGTTCACGAGGCTCTCGCGCATTTCGTCATACGTGGGATTGATGATGAACTGGCCGCCGATCTGGCCTACGCGGACTGCGCCGATTGGTCCGAGGAACGGAATATTGGAAAGCGTGAGCGCGGCGGAAGCGCCGTTGATGCCGAGCACGTCGGGATCATTATTAGTGTCGGCGGAGAGGACGAAGGCGATGACCTGAGTCTCGCACTTGAATCCATCGGCAAACATTGGACGCACGGGGCGGTCAATCTGGCGGCTGGTGAGCACTTCGCGCTCGCTCATGCGGCCTTCGCGCTTGATGAAGCCGCCGGGAAAGCGTCCACCGGCATAGGTGTATTCGCGGTAGTCGACGGTGAGGGGAAAGAAATCGATGCCCTCGCGGGGATCGGCGTTGGCGGTCGCGGTGGCGAGCACGACGTTATCGCCCAGGCGGACTACGGCGGCTCCGTGGGCCTGCTTGGCTAATTTTCCGGTTTCGAATGAGAGTTGTTTGCCGCCGGCGAGGTCTACTGTAACGCTGCTAACTTCTGGTTTCATGTTTCATCCTTTTAGAACAGCTGCTAGCTCCTAGCTTCTAGCTAGGAGCATCGGCTCCAGGCAGATTGAGAGAGGGCGCGTCGCTACTTCCAAGTCGATCTCCAATCGAGATTGGTGTGGTGGGATGCGCTCAAAAGATGCACGTTGCAGAAGATCCTCAATGCTCGGCCGGCTTCGCAGGGAAGGCGGCGTTCTCAGATACGTTGAAGGGAACAATTTCCCTGGGTTTATTCGCAAGCCTACTTGCGGATGCCGAGTTTCCCAATGACGGTCTTATAGCGCTCGGAATCGTATCTCTTGAGGTAGTCGAGCAAGCGACGCCGCTTGCTGACCAGCATGAGCAGGCCGCGGCGTGAGCCGTGGTCCTTCTGGTGCGTCTTGAAGTGGTCCGTCAGCTGGCCAATGCGTTCACTGATGATGGCGATCTGTACTTCGGGACTCCCCGTGTCAGTCGCGTGCGTCTGATACTGGTCGATGACGGATTTCTTTTGCTCTCTGGCTAACACTAACCTGGTGCACTCCTGTTCTGTTTTCGATTTATCTTGGTGACAGTAGTGAGAATAACAGGCAGGGGGTGGGGGTGTAAAGGCGGGGCGGCGGCCCGGCCTGGTGTACCGAGCTGAGCAGGATATTAGCTCTATAATGTGGTGCGTGGAACAATTTCAGGTTGCTCATATAAAGATCCAGAACGTCGATCTCATAGTGGTGTTCGTCTCTCCCGACGTCGGCCACCGGTCGGCCTCTGAACAGCAGCAGGTGGTCCACGCCCTTCAGGCATGTGCGAGCGCCGTACATTTGGCCGGGAACGTGGTGCCCGTCTGGCGAGATGCCTTAGGCCGCTTGGCGTTCATCGCTCCCCCCAACCAGCACGCGTTTTTCAAGAGCGTGACGTTCGAGTACTTGTACGGCAACATAAACAAGAAGCTGAGCTGCGGGTAGTCAGAATCGCGCGCCGGGGTTAAGCCGGGCCAAGGACATGATTAAGAACCACAACGTGTTCATCGGTTGGTCGGGGGAGCGGAGCCGATTGGTCGCCGAATTCCTTCGGAGTTGGATTTCGAAGGTTGTTCAGTCGGCAAGGCCCTGGATATCAGAGACTGACATCGAGAAGGGTAGCCGTGGGCTTGATGAGATCTCGAAGGCTCTAGCAGACATAAGGGTCGGGATAACCTGCTTGACCCCCGAGAACCTGCAGCGGCCCTGGATTTTCTTTGAGGCTGGCGCGCTGTCAAAGACCATTGGGGACCGGACGCGCTTGTGCACCTACCTCATCGCAGGGCTCGAACCGCAGGATGTCGTGCCGCCCCTCGGAATGTTCCAGGCGACGAGGGCGATCAAGAGAGACACTCTCAAGCTCGTTCGTACCGTCAACCGAGCCGTTGGTGACAGCCCTGTGCCAGAGGAGGATCTCGACGAATTGTTCGACGCGATGTGACCTGCGCTGGACGCTAGATTGTCGACGCTCCCCGGCCCTGAGGAGAGGATGGCGGCGAAGCGTACCGTGGATGACATGGTGGCCGAAATCTTGGAGATAGTTCGCGCAGACGCGAACAGGAAGAATCGACCGGACGTCTTGAGGGGGATCTCGGCAGCTGGAGTAAGCGACGTCATCTCGCCGGGTCTGCCTCCGCGGGGCTTCGCGGATAGGGGCGCTGCGGACAGAAGCGCAAGGGACAGAAGCGTCAAGGGCGGAAGTGCAGCTCCGGGGGCACAACGGATTCGGAGACCGGGCGGAGGTCGCGCTCGGTAAGGGCGAGTGGCCCATCCTTCCGGGTTCTTCGGCGGGTGGCCCACTCAAGCCCGGTTTTGGCTTGAGTGGGGCAGCTCGCATGACTGCCTCGCACTTGTGCTTTCTTCCTTGTCACGGATTATCACGAAGTGGCCAAAATGGAACAGTTTGAATGAGATGGTTCTGCGACACTCGCAGCCATGAGCACTCAAACGATCGCAGAGTACCTTGACGAAGAGCGCCAAAAATTCGCGGCCAATCAGCTGCGCACGGAAGAAGAAGCTGCGCGCATCCAGCCACTGCAGCATCGCCACCATCGCACCGGGAAACAGCCTAAGCTGGAATTGGTGACTGCAGTCAAATCCTCAGCCAAGAAAAGAAAAAAGAGAACTCTCGCCGCGGCTCGCGCGAAACCACGCGCCGCGAAAAAGATGGCGGTTAAGACCCGCAAGCGGGCGTGACTCGTTTGTACTGCCTCAACTGCATTCAGAAGAATGCCGCAACGACACAAAATTCAGGAGGAGCTTATGAATAAGGATCAGGTGACTGGCAAGATCGATCAGGCAATCGGCAAAGTGCAGCAGAGCGTCGGAGAAAGTGTTGGTAACGAAAAACTAGCGAATAAAGGAGTGGTCAGTCAGGCCAAAGGCGCGGCGAAGGAAACCTGGGGCGACGCGAAGGACGCCGCGAAGCAGATCCAGGAGTCGCACAAGCAAGCCGCTTCCGAAAAGGCTGCCGAGAGCCGGGAGAAGATCAGTCAGTCTGTGGATGACACGAAAGAGAAGGCCAAGGTCAAGATCGAGGAATTCAAAGAACGCCACTCCGCATGAGATTTGGTGCGGCCCACCCTTGGTCGGGGGCTGGCCCACCCTTGCACTACCACGATTGAGGCTGCCCCAGGTGCAGGGAAGTCAAAGTCCCCGCCCTGATCAGGCGAACTCGATTCCGTCTGGTTCGCGTAGTAGGTGCCAAGCTTCGCGGTAGGGGTCGTTGACGTGGGGTTTGCGGCGGCGTTTGGGGCTTAGGGTTACGGCCGTCGCGCCCAGGATGTGCGTCAGCGGGAAGATGAACCAGGAATCTTCGGGGATGACGTAGGCGGCGAAGAAATCGATTTCAGCGAGAGTGTAGGGGACGGCTTTTCCGTAAATGCGGCGGTGGGCGTTGGCGCGGTAGAGTCCGTACTGGAGTTGTGTGGTGGCTTTGACCTGGACGCGGATCAGGCGCGGGCGGGCTGGAGCAAGAAGCAGGTCCCCTTTGGCAGGCTCAGGGCAGGCTCTCCACTGCGCTCGCTTTCGCTCCGCTTCGGTCGGGATGGCAGATGGCAGGTGGGACGGATCGAGGATGATGTCGTAACGTTCGCTGTCGCCGTAGGGGCGGGCGATGCCGAAGCCTTGGCGGGCGGCGGCCAGGGCGAAGGCTAGTTCGGAGATCTCGCCGCGACGTTTGGTGGTTTGTTCGCGCTCGAAGGGAGTTTGCCGGGGAGTTGCGGGAGTGGGCAGGGCTTGGGCCGGACGCTGGTTGCGTCCGCGGGAGGGGCCCTTGCTTCTGCGCATTAGTCAGGTCTTGGATTTCGGGTTCTTTGGGTTTTGGGTCCTAAAGTATGTGTCCCGGAAAAAGCAAAAGGCGCAAGCCGGAGGGCCTGCGCCATTTCTACTTTATATAACAATTATATCACACTGGGAGGGGTAAATGTGACACGGCTCGCGTTTTCTTTGCCGAATGAAAACAATAACTTACGGAAAAAAGGTCAAGTTTTGCTCTTGACAAGATTTTGGGAGCGGGAAGGTTTGATCGTCCATGGGGAACAGCTTTGCGGCACGGCCTAAGCCGTGCGCTTCCCGGTCACAGTCAAAATCGAGGTCAGAGGCGACGGACAGGAGTGTCCGTCCCACACTAGCCGGGAGAGTTGGGCCCGGCCAGGAGGCCGCCGTCGAGAACTAAGGACTGGCCGGTCATGAAAGATGCGCGGTCGGAGCACATCCAGACGACGGCCTCGGCGATTTCCGCCGGTCTTCCGAAACGGCCGATGGGGTGCAGAGCAATCGCGGATTTGTGAGCCGCCGGAGAGCCGAAGAGGCGTTGCTCCATAGGCGTTTCGATAACCCCGGGACACACCGCGTTGACGCGAATTCCGCTGCGAGAGGTTTCGAGGGCGGCAGACTTGGTCAGGCCGATCACTCCATGTTTGCTGGCACTGTACGCTGCTGCCCCGCCGCCGCCGACCAGACCTGTGACCGACGCCATGTTTACGATCGCTCCGCCGGCGCCCTGCTTGAGCATTAGCCGGATTTCGTACTTCAGGCAGAGCCAGACGCCCTTCAGGTTGATGGCGATGGTCCGGTCCCAGTCTTGTTCGGATTGTCTGACGATGGGGACCCAAACGCCTTCGATCCCGGCGTTATTGAAAGCGACGTCCAAGCGGCCAAATTTCTCGACCGCTTTCTGCACCAGAGCCTCGACGTCGGAGGCTTTCGACACGTCGGTTTTCACAAAAAGGCCATCGCCTCCGGCGGCGCGGATCAGTTCGACGGTTTCCATGCCTTCCAGTTCGCGGCCGCCCGAAACCACGACTTTGGCTCCCGCCTTGGCGAAAAGTACGGCGGTTTCGCGGCCAATCCCCGAGGTCGCGCCGGTCACGAGCGCAACTTTGCCGTCCAACTCCCTGGTCGATGTTTCTGTTTCCGCCACAATTCGGACCTCTTTAAGTTAGAAACGGATAAAGATAGAAGCGCAAAGTGTAGGCTGGGCGGGAAGCTTCCGTCAAACAGGCGCCGTCCGAGACCGTTTTCTCGAGATCGTTGAAATAGAACATTGTTGAAAACAGAACTAAGGATCAGAACTACAATGATGAGAATTACAATTCCAGCGATGACTGAATCTAACGCTGCTCCCGACGGTGTATCCGAAAGTAAAACCGCAGAACTTGTGGGCACGTGGAAGCTGGTCTCCGCCTCGAGCGTAACCGCGAACGGACAACGGAACGAAACTCCGTATGGGCCCGGCCCCGCGGGCTTTCTCACCTATTTCGAGGATGGCAGAATGAGCTCGATGATCAGCTATGGCGGGCGAAAGCCACTTCGAGCCATCCCGCAGATCGAAGAACAAGCGGAAGCGTTCAAGACATTTCTTGCATATTCCGGGCGATACTCATGCAGCGAAGACAAAGTAATCCATCACGTCGAACTTTCTTCGATTCAGAATTATGTTGGTAAGGACCTGGTCCGCAGCCTCAAATTCCAGGGGGATCAAATCATATTGGTTACGCCGCCCACGCTGGTCAATGGAAGCATACAATCCATCGAATTAATTTGGCAGCGTCTGCCGGCCGGCTCTCGATAAGCACTCGGGGAAAGTTTTCGAACCGTCCGTGTTAAGCTAAAATCAGAAACTTTTTCGGGTCATCTGCGTTGCTGAAATTCTGCGCTTGCGAATAGGTGAACGTGTCTATGGATAGCGCTCCCACCAGAAAGCTGCTTTTCAGCGATGAGATTTTGCAGGATCCGTATCCCACATACGCCCGCCTGCACGAAGAAGGTCCGCTGCATTACGTGCAGGTTGGCGCCAAATGGGCCGTATGGTCGATCTTTAGCTACGCCGAGTGCTCCTCGATTGCTAAAGACCCCAGGTTGTCGGCAAAGCGCGCGCAGCAGATGTTACTGTCTTTGCCCATCAGCCGCCAATCCGAGTTCAAAGAGCTCGCGCGCATGCTTGGCTTGTGGCTGATTTTCATGGACCCGCCGGAGCACACCCGGCTGCGCAAACTTCTTAACAAAGGATTTTCGCCGGCAGCGATTGAAGGGTTACGTCCGCAAGTCGAGTCCATCGTCGATCGAATGCTGAAGCCACTAAGTCGCGGCTCCGAAATCGAGCTGATGCGCGAATTCGCAAATCCCATGCCGGTGCGCATTATTTTGGAAATGCTCGGAATACCGCAGGAGTTGCGGGACACGTTTGTCGAGTGGTCGCGGGCCATCGCGGTGTTTCGAGGCAGTCCAGAGCGCACGGTGGAGCAAGCTCGCGCCGCCCAGGATGCTCTGATTGAGTTAACCGACTTTTTCCGCAAGACCGTGGCGGAACGAAGACGCAATAAAGGCAACGACCTGATTAGCCTGCTCATCGACATCGAGGAAGAAGGAGAAGTGCTGACCGAAGAAGAACTCTACGCACAGTGTATCGCGCTGCTTTTCGCAGGGCACGAGACGACTCGAAATCTGATCGGCAACGGAATGTATACGCTGTTGCAGCACCCGCAAGAGACCGCGGAGCTGCGCGAGAAACCGGAGATGATCCGCACCGCTGTGGAGGAGATTCTGCGGTATGAGAGCCCCGTACAATTCACCGCTCGGGTGCTCAAGGAAGACATTGAGGTTTGCGGCCAGCGCATACCGAGAAAATGGACGATGCTGTGCATGCTGGGCGCGGCGAACCGGGATCCCAAGAAATTCAAGGATCCGAATCAGCTAAACCTGAAAAGGCTGAACAACGAACACCTGGCGTTCAGCGCGGGTCCGCACTTCTGCATTGGAGCACAACTCGCCCGGCTGGAAGGACAGATCGCGCTCTTAAATCTAGTGCAGCGCTTTCCGGAGATGAAGATCGCGGGCCCGCGACCGCAATGGGCTGCTACCTTTGGATTTAGGGGCCTGCAGACTCTTCCCGTAATTATGTGAAAACCTGCTTCGAAGCGCTCCGGACGGGAGTGTTCGTCCCGGGTTCCGGGGCTTTCAGCCCGATTCGGAATGACATCTTGTTAAGTCGGTCAGTCATCAGGCGTCTCGCCAGACTTCCCTGCTCGCAGCGAGGCGTGCCAAGTTTCGAATCGCTCCCTCACTTGATCCTCGGTCATTCCTTGATCGTATGCGGGCGAGATAAGTGGCAAAGCTTCGGTTACCTTGATCAGGATGATGCGGTGTATCCGCGGATCCCGCCGGTAGAAGTCGAGGAGTTCCTGGAACAATGCTCCTTCGCTGAGAATTTCGGCGGTGCCTTTGAAGCGATATCCTTTGCGGAGGATGGGATCGACCACGTTCACCTCGACCGCAGGATTGCGGCGCAGGTTGGCTATGGTGCCCGGCGATCGAATGTCGGCGAAGACGAGGTGGTCATCACCCCACGCGGCAGTCGTTCCCTTGGGCGAGAGGTTCGGAGTCCCGTCAGCGCACACGGTCGCGACAAAGCCGAGGCGCTGCTCGCGGACAACGCGCTTCATGTCATCTGTCAGAATCCCCATAGCGGGCTGGAGCACCTTCCTCTGGCCCTCTTGCCGGCATTATCTTAACTTGAGGCTGCCCCGGCCGTCGCGGTTTTCGGCGGGAGGGTACCGCTGAGCTCGATGAGTAATTTTCTCGGCGTGTGTCTATGTCGCCTGTGAAGTTGCCTTCGGAAGCCGGGTTAGCCTCAGTCTTAGGATGACTCGGCAAAGTATCCATACGAGAATTACTCCCGCGGCAAGAAGGCCCAGGAGCGGCCACTTCAGCTGGGTCATGAACTGGCGAGCGGCTTGCAATTCGTCGAATGAGGTCCACTCCTCGCGAATTTTTCCGTCGACAATGCGCCAAACCGTGATGCCACGAAGTTCGATCCTGGCTCCCGTCGGCGGTAGTCCATATCCGGCAGCGGTATTTGTTCCCCGGAAGGTCCATACCACCGTGACCAGGTCCCCCTCAGCCACCATCAGTTCCACGGTCATCTTGAGATCGGGAAACGCCTTTTTCTCGGCACGCACCGCCGCTTGATCCTCTTGAAGATCAGCATTCCTGTGGAGCCCGTGGTTCACGAAATCGCTGGCGTAGATTTCGTCCGCAACCTGGAATTTTCCCTGGTTGAAAATCTCTTCAAACACTCGCGCGGCGACCGCTTTGTTCGTAGCCTGCTGAGAGGCTCCGGCTGGCGGGAGCGCGCTATCAGCTGCAAATGCCGCGCCTACGGCCGCGAGAGCTACAAACAGCAGCAGTGATGTCTTCCCCATGATCCTCCTCGAGGCTGGCCCAGGTTTCCCTACTCGATGGTGGGCACTATCATAACTTGAGGCTGGCGCGTCCGCCGCGGTTTTCGGCGGGCGTGGCGGTTTCGGAGAAATCAAAAGCCCGGCCTGATCAGGGCCGGGCCTGTTTTTGAGCTGGCCAAAGGGCTAGGCCGACGCAGCCCGTTTTGTGCGACCCTCCGTCGTAACAGGTTGAGCCACCTTACTCACGAGGAAGGGTTGCGGATTCGGGTCAGAACCAGCCCACTCCAGGCTGACAATGGAGTGTCCATGCTGGCACGTTACAAAGTAGCGCTCTCCGGTGGGGCTGGTTACTTCAAACTTGCCGATCTCGCCCTGCAGAGCCTCGGCAACGTCATAGGTCGAAATGCTGTCATTCAGTTTCATGGGGACTTCCTCCAGTGTGTTGCTTTTTGATTAGGGTGTCCCCTTCCCTAGCTAGGGAGGAGGTTTCGCTTTCATCATAGGACAGGGCTGCAGGGAGTCAATGCCGAGGCGCTAATTTTTCCTGTGGGATTTCCTATTTGGGGAATTCACGTGAATGGCGGCCCGCTCGCGAACCGCAACGATTGCCGCTCTTGCTCCGGACAATGCCAGATCTAGACCTCGTCCTGCTCCTTCAGCCTGGCGATCACGCTGAAATCTTCGAGCGTCGTGGTGTCGCCCTTGACGTCGCCGCTGGTGGCGAGTTCGCGCAGGAGACGACGCATGATCTTTCCGCTGCGAGTCTTGGGCAGCGTGTCGGTGAAGCGGATGTCGTCCGGCTTGGCCAGCGCTCCGATCTCTTTTGCCACCCACTTGCGCAATTCCTCTTTCAACTCGTTGGTGGGCTTGCGTCCGTGTTCGAGAGTGACGAAGGCAGAGATAGCTTGCCCCTTGAGATCATCGGGACGTCCCACCACAGCAGCTTCGGCAACGGCTTCGTGGGCGACCAGCGCGGACTCGACTTCCATAGTGCTGAGGCGGTGTCCGCTGACGTTGAGCACGTCATCGACGCGGCCCATGATCCAGAAATATCCATCTTTATCTCGACGGGCCCCGTCGCCGGTGAAGTACATTCCCGGAATCTGCGACCAGTATTGCTTTACATAGCGATCGGGATCGCCGTAGATGGTGCGCAACATCCCCGGCCAAGGTTTTGTGATAACGAGAAATCCTCCGGATCCGAGTGGAACCGGTTGACCATCCATGGTGACGATCTCCGCAGCGACGCCGGGAAACGGCCGCGTCGCGGAGCCGGGCTTGGTCGCGATCGCGCCAGGAATCGGCGTAAGCATAATGTGCCCCGTCTCAGTCTGCCACCAGGTGTCGACGATGGGGCAGCGGTTTCCGCCGATTACTTCGCGGTACCACATCCAGGCTTCAGGGTTGATGGGTTCGCCTACTGTGCCCAGAAGACGGAGGCTGCTCATGTCATGCTTCTTGGGCCACTCGTCGCCCCATTTGAGGAAGGTGCGGATGGCAGTGGGGGCGGTGTAGAAGATGTTTACTTTGTGGCGCTCGATGATGGACCAGAAGCGGTCGGGCTCGGGGTGGCTGGGAGCGCCTTCGTACATGAAGCTGGTGGCGCCGTTTTGCAGTGGGCCGTAGACGATGTAGCTGTGGCCGGTGACCCATCCGATGTCGGCGGTGCACCAGTAAGTGTCTTCTTCTTTCAGGTCGAAAACCCATTTGGTCGTTATGTAGGTGCCGACGGAATATCCGGCGGTGGTGTGGACCACGCCTTTGGGTTTGCCGGTGGTGCCGGAGGTGTAAAGGATATAGAGAGGATGCTCGGCGTCTAACGGTTCGGCGGGGCAGACGTCGGAAGCTTTCGCCATCAGATCGTGCCACCAGTGATCTCGACCTTGCTGCATGTTGATAGGCGTGCCGGTGCGCTTGTAGATGACTACGTTCTTCACGGTTGGGCAGGACTTGAGGGCTTCTTCGACTGCCGGGAAAAGTTTGACTTCGGCGCCGCGGCGGTAGGAGCCATCTTGGGTGATTACGGCGCTAGCCTGGCAGTCATGGATGCGGTCGATAAGGGCGTTGGAGGAGAATCCGCCGAAGACTACGGTGTGCGGTGCGCCGATGCGGGCGCAGGCGAGCATGGCGATGGGCAGTTCGGGAGTCATGCCCATGTAGATGGCGACCCGATCGCCTTTCTTTACGCCCAGCGACTTGAGGACATTTGAAAATTTCTGAACTTCGCGATGGAGTTGCTGGTAGGTGAGGATGCGGACTTCGCCGGGTTCGCTTTCCCAGATGATAGCTGCTTTGTTCTTGCGCGCGGTCTGGACGTGGCGGTCGAGGCAGTTGTAGGAGAGATTGATCTGACCGCCGACGAACCACTTGGCCCAAGGGCAATTCCACTCGAGGACTTTATCCCACTTCTTGAACCAGTGCAGCTCGCTGGCGATGCGGCTCCAGAACTTGTCGGGATCGGCGATCGATTCCTTGTAGAGATCCTCGTATTCTTCGAGGCTCTGGATGTGCGCGTGGCGGCGGAATTCAACGGGGGGATCGAATTTTCGATCCTCCTGAAGAATGGAATCGATGCTGCTGGCCTGGAGATCGGCTAACGCTTTCGTGGACATGGAGAGATGCCTCGGCTCGGAGGAATGTACCCGCGACATTTTACTACTAGAACTGGCCTTGCGAATGTTGACAAATAGAAAGCAGAGGCCCCTCAGAGGCTAGAGCCTGACCTAAGTGAGCGCCTGCAACGCAGGCCTGGAAGACCTGCTCCACTCGCTTTCCTGAGCCCGCAAGCCAGTTCTCATTCCCCAGATCTTGGAACCAGTCGCTGTTATATCTACTGGTCGAGGAAGCGGCTGTGATCTTGATCACGGGGCAGGGTGCAGACCTCGGAGCGGCCGAAGATGCGGTAGCGGTGACGGGCTACGGTGTTGTAGGCGGCGTCGCGCAGGAATTTGGGCAAGAGTCGCAGGAGGGACGCGGCGGGGCGCCAGAGGCCTCCTAGCAGCTTTAAGACGAAGAGGATGGCTTCGGAGCGGGAGAGCAGATATTCGTCGGGGAGTTCAGGGTTTACGACGACATAGACCGTATCGAGATCGGTGGGGTTGGCGCCGTGGCGGGCCAGGATGCGGGCGGCTGGAGCGCTTTGCAGCCATGCAAAACGGAAGGTGGCATTGGGATCGTGGCGGAGGACGAATTGGACGAAGCGGTTGCAGAGGCCGCAGACGCCATCGTAGAGGAGGATGGGGTGGGGCATGGATGGGTGACAACTGAGACTTTAGCATCTCCGGTACAGCCTAGGGACATCCATGTCCCGGGCAAACTAAGGAGTCAATGTGCCTCACCAGGGACGGCGTCTTTGGGAGCTTTGGACTGCCCATCGCGCGACTGGTATTTTGTAAGGTCCGGCTTGTCTTGAGAATCGGTCGCGAACAACATGTAATGATCGAAACTGTGGCGACGATAGTAGCGCCGATGACGAAAGTCGAGATAGATTTCCGCACTCTTGGGAAGCCAGGTCTCGAGATTTTTCTTAGGAAACGGGATAGGACCATATTCAACGATCTGATGCTCAGTTCTAAGCCGTATTTGTGGTACGGGGCTCACCAATTCCGATTCCATTCGCACAATTTGAAAGTTATCAGCCGTAATCCACGCACGTCCCTTCAGGTTAATCGGGTACTCTTGCCGGCCAATGATAAAACTTTGAATGCGGTTCGGCCGATCGTCACGTTGTCGGAAATACACCAGCCATGTTGCTTGTCCGCGCCAATCGCCCAGCCCTTCGCAAGTCATTTGGAAATTGTCCCGCATCTCGGGATGGAAAACGAGCGCCAGTGCAGCAAAACCGTGGGTCGCGATATCGTCGGGCAGGTCAGAGGCTCCGTAGCGCTGGCCGCGATATTCATTGACCTCCAAGAAACCCGGCCGCACATCGGAGATAGCAGCGATGTAGTCAAATTTACGAGTTTCGGTGCTCGCCGGGTTTCCAGATGAGTCAAGCCGCTCATGCAGCAGCTCTTCGATCGCCGCAAATCGGTTCAAATCGTCTACGAGTTGCTTGATGCGGTTCCCTGACATGTCGATTACCTGTTCGTATGGGCAGGTCAGGTCGGCTGCCACCGAAGGTTTTTTGTCGTCGATTCCTGCTGGTTGCCAGCTCCTGTCCGGCAAGGACGGTTGGGAATCATCAACCGCCAGGTCATCGCCCAACAGGGAGGCGCCTGGAGGCGGCATGGTCGACGCATGCTCGCTTCGACCGGAGTCTCTTTTTTCAAGTTCACTGATCAACGCGCGCACCTGCGGTGCCAGCGAACTTTCTGGCACGGTCTGGAGAAAGGTATTGAGCGCCTGGATTCCCTCCTGATCACGCCCGAGGTTGGCGAGAGCCTGGCCCAGAATGAGCAATGCAGAGCTTCTTTCGCCTTTGCCTTTGTCGAGAGCGAACTGGGCTTCCGGCCGAGCTTTTTCGTATTCCCCCCGTTTCAAGTAGACCTCGGCTAGCAACTCGTGCGCTTGCCCATTGGCGGGGTCCGCAGCAGTCGCCTGTTCCAGAGCCTTTTGGGCACCCACTAAATCCGAGCGCCGGAGCTGCACCCGACCCAGCAGCACGAGCGCAGGAGTGTTGCGTGAATCGAGGGCGGACGCACGTTGTAGGTAGGGCTCCGCTTTCTCAAAATCCTTCCGCTGAAAGCACAAATATCCGAAAAGGAAGTTTATTTCGGCACTGGAGGGAGCCACCGCGTAGGCTTTGTCGAGATGCTTCTGCGCGTCCTTAAGGTTGCCAGACTTCAGGGCAACGAGCGCACGGTTGGCTTCTTTGCGAACTTTCTGAGGCAAATCGTCGGACACGATGTTTAAATCAACAGCCGAAGGATCCTTTTGAAGAACAACTTCCAATTCAACGGTCTGCTGTGAAGTTACGATCTGCACCTGCTTTTCTGTGGTCAGGTAGCCAACTGCGCTCACCTGAACGTCATACTGCCCGAGACCCAAGCCGATAAAATCCACTTTTGAGTCGGACGTGGTTTGCCAAGTGGTTGCGTTCTTGATATGGCTGTAAAGCTTTATCACGGCCTGACGGTCAAGACGGACCTTATTCTCGCCGCGCACGGTCAGCCGGATGATGCTGCTCTCGCCAGTAGGTGTTGTCATTACCGGCGTTGGGTCAGACATGGTTGGATGCTGCTGGGCCCGGGCGGTTGGCTCGAAGAATGCGAGAACGAGAATCAAAGCCGCGATGGGCCAGACTTGCGCAGGCAGATTTTTCTTAGAAATACGGGGCACAGACAGGTCTCTCGCTAAAATCGCGATCGGAAGCATTCTACGTCACTATAGACGTGTAGCCAGGCTAAACGTGATCGCCCTGCGTATGGTGGAATCCCACGTTTCGCATAGTGCGCGAAACACGGGGCACCCTTTTCCGTGCTGCTGCATACGTTTTCCGCAGCACTGTTATGGGTTCGAGCCCAGGCGGAGCAGTTCGGCTCGCAGGCGTGGGTGATGCTGGGTTCGGCGGAGGTAGGGCATTTCGTTGGGGGCGGATTTGGCGCGGATGATCTTTACTACGTCCTGCTTTTCTTCGGGGGTCCAGCGAGGTAGGTTCGGGATTTGGGTGAGGGCCAGGGACCAGTTTTCGAGGGACTGCTTTTGAGCGGGGGTCCAGCCGGAGGGGTTGATTCTTAGAGCGCGGGTTACTGTCGCGGTTGAGGCTTGACGGATTTTCTGGCTGTCGCCTTTGAAATCTCTTGCCATGCGTTGATTGATTCGCAGGCCTAAATTGCGGGTGGAGAAAGCATCCCAGGGCCCGGATCCCTCAGCGGCTGAAGCGGGCTCTAATTCGGTGCCGCTTTCGGCACGTCTTAAGGCGTGCCCTGATACGGATCCTTTCCCGCCGGTGACGTCGTAGAACATGTGGGCTTCGGCGAGGCGTTTCAGGGTGCGGGGTGGGGTCCGGTACTTGGGGTTGGCGGCGATTTTCTTCTCTTCCCTTTCGCATAGCTTCCGCAGGTCTGCGCGTCCGGGGCGGAAGCCTAGTTTGCGGTAGAACCAGAAGGCGCCGCTGTCGATAGCTTCGTCGTTGTTCTGGCCGATCTGATAGGGATAAATCGAAATGCATGTAGCGTTGGTTAAGGCGCGGAGGCAGCGCAGGGCCTGGGCGTAGATCCAGGCGGTTTCTCCCTGGCGGTAGGTGTAGAAGGTGTTGAAGCCGACCTCGATCCATTCGCAGAGGCCGATGGCTTCGATGTAGTTGATGGGGACGCCGTTTTTTTGGGTGTAGCCGGCTACGTAGGCGCGGAGGGGGAGACGGCGGGTGGGCGGGAGTCCCCAGAAGTGCATGATCACGCCGCGGCCCATGTCGGCTTTGACTACGGTGCTCGGGTCGCCCAGCGTCGTGCCGTAGAGTTCGCGGTAGCGGACTACCATGATTTCGCGGATCGACCGGAGGACAGATTCTCCGGCGGATTGCGAGAGCTTTTCTAGTTTGGGAGCGGGTTGAGATAGTTCTTGCGCTAGAGAGACTTCGCTGCGCTGGATTAACGGGGCTTGCTGGAAAAAGAGGCGGCGGGGACGAGCGAAGTTGCGAGTGCGGGAGAGTTTTAAGTTTTCCAGCTTCCAACGAAGTGGGAGACGGAGGGAGTCGTAGAGTTCGGACTGCTGACGCGCGGGGAGTGGGAGTTTCTTGAATTGGCTTAGCAGCCAAGGGAGCGGGTTTTGGCGGCCCCGGGCGGTGTTGAGCCAGCTTGACCAGGGGATGTTGGCTTCTACGTCGGCATCTTCTTCTAAGAGCGGAATGAAACGCGGCCAGGTGTTGCCGCGGGCGCGCTCGGCTTGGTAATCGTCCCAGTAATCGTCCCAGGCGATCTCTACATTTCTGGGAATGCGACGCACGAGCCACTGGGCTACGTCGAAAGAGAGTGTGTCCTGCATGGTGGTGGCGGCGATGCCGGAGGTGTCGAAGTCGTCGAAGACGGACATGTCGGCGTTTGCGGCGCTGAGTTTTTCGATGCGGCGGTGGAAGGTGTTGAGGAGATGTTCGACGCGCGGGATTAGAGACGGTGCGTGCGGGAAGGCTCGGAGGAAAAGCAAGGTTTCGTGGAAGCGGATTAGCTGGTGGGCATCCAGTTCGAGTTTTGAGAGTTGGGTTAGGAGTTTCTGGATTTCGGCGGGTTGGCCTGGGCTGAATTGGCTCTTGGCGGCCTCTAGATGAGTCAGGAGGTCGTTGGGGTCTGGTGACTTGATGGGCATGTCCGGCGAGATAGTGTAACGCAGGTGGGGAAGATTCGAGTCCCCACCATTCGCGAAATGGGCGCGCGCCACCTGGGAGATCAAAATCCCCACCCTGTCTCTCCAAAGGACGGAGAGACAAGGGTGGGGCACCCGGTAGTTCCTGGATTGATGGCTGGCGTTGCTGTGGAGAACCGTTACCTAACAGCGTTTGCAGAGTTGCCCCGCGTGAATGAGAGACGGGATTGTTGCAGCTCTTTCAGATCGAGTTCTCCGTTGCCGTCTTTATCGAGTTTGTTGAACTCCGCTTCCATGAAGTTCATCCATTCCCGCTTCGAAATCCTGCCATTCTTATCCGTGTCGAGCAGAAGCAGCAGTTCTTTAACGTTCTCGTTGGCGAGGGCAAGCTTATCTTGCGGCTTTGGCGCGGCGTCAGTTAGTGCCATCATCGCGGTTGCGCTCAACAGTGCTATCAGCAAAATTCTTCGGATCATGGTGTAACGTCCCTCCCGGAGTCTTACTAGCGAGGCGAGCAGGAACCTAGTTTTGTCCTGGCTTCAGTCCTTCCAGTTCTATCCCGCAGGATCCTGGATCAGGATTTTGGCATACTTGCCGGGAATTCGAAGATTACGTGGGTAATGAGGCCGCGCTGACGCGGCCTAACCCCTAACATCGCCATTGCAAGCCACTCTTTGAGATGGGGTCTGGTGACTTGGTGGCATGTGCGGCGAGATAGTGTAACGCAGTTAACGATGCCTGCCGAATGCGGCTTTGATGTGTGGTTGGAACAGATACCAGACAATCCACAGAAGGAACAGACCCCGCACCAATATTGCGATGGCACCAGCGAGGCTGTGTGCCATAGCCGCGCGACCGGGAATGGCGATCAACGACAACCCAGAAAGCACAATCATGAGCACGCGCGCCCAGTTTTCCAGCTTCAGCAAAGCCCCGCCAAGTCCGACACCGAGTAGCCCTACTGTGACGAGTAATCCAAGCGCGATGCCTTGCAGTGGCTGCGACTGGAACAGCTCAACCGCTATAACGGCGACCCCGCCGAGTATATTAAGACCCGCAATGACGACGACACCTGTTGGTCGTTTCACAGGTGTTGCGGCGGCGGGACGGCCTTTATCGGCGGTCTCATTCGTGAATACTGCTATCGTGAATAGCAGCACTACAATCGGAAACGCCAGGATCACGCGCCAGCTAAGGAAGAAAACGGCGACACCGAGAAGAAGTCTTTCATAGAAAGGTATTACGACGCCCCGTTCTAAGGACGGAAGAAGAATATCCTTCACGGCGGCCGGCAGGACAAACATTCCTCCGATCAGCACAACGGACAAAATGGCAGCAGTCCTATAGCGCATAAGCCCTCCAGCGGTGCCTAACCTCAAGCGGGTCAATTTTCAGAGCGCAAAGTTCGTACAGCGAACGAGTGAGAGCCGGATGACGCATATCGATTTACCGTCGGGCGCGGTCAGCGACGTGCGGTCTTAGCCCAATCGATAGCTCTATAGAAAGCTCTATAGCCAGCGCTCACCAACATGCATGCTCCGCAGAGTCTTTCCCAGAGATCCGCGCCAGTTATTTTCCACAGCACACCGCAACAGAGACCAAGAATGAACGAAAGGTTTTCGGGCGGTGTTCCGTACTTCTTCCATGGTCTTTTCGACTGCGCCCAGAAGAAAAGGCACCAGGTAACCAAAAGGCCCACCCCAAGAACGACGACCTTACCAAAACCTGGCAGGTACGTAAGACACGCATAGGAGACAAATATCCAGAGCAGCGAATCCATGTACGCGGACCAACTGTCGCTGGAACTGCCCTTAGGGGCGGTCAATGCCGCGTGCTGTGCGGGATCGCACTGGGGGCACAGCTGTTCGCCTCCCGGCAAATCAAGACCACAAGATGAGCATTCGCCCATATCGCATCCAGAACAAGCAAATATTATCGAGAATGCGGTTCTCCTCCTGCAGAATAGCGGACGGGATGCGGTCGAAGCAGCGGGAAAACGGAGGTTGGGCTTACGGCGGTAATGCTGGGGTCACCTGCCTGCTACGGCGGGGTTGGAATCAGATGTAGCCTTTTTTCTTCCAGACCTGCCAGTCGTCACGGGTGGCTTGGAGCATCTGCTCGGCGGCTTGGTGGAGCCACTTTGATTTCTGCTTGTCCAGGTGGCGGAGGATTGGTTTGCGAGCAGTTGCCGTGCCGAGATGGATGTTGGCAGTTTCCCATCCCATGGCGTGGAGCAAGCGGAGTTCGATGTCCGGAGGACGCAGGGAGGCGAGCAGGATGCGGGAGCAGGCCGGGGCCAGGCGGCGGACGATCCAGCGTCCGCGCAACTGGACGAAGTGATCGGGACAGCGGACGGCGCGGTTGATGATGGTCTGATAGAGAATTTCGGCGGGGCCGCACGTCTTATCCGCTTCGGTGCTTTGCGCCCAGTGCGAAGACGACGGGACTAGCGCTTTGGCTTCGCGGGCGATGCGTCCGCCGTGCCAGTCGGCGATGGCTACGTAACGGGCGTGGCCCAGGCTGCCGAGTCCGGCGACGCGGTGCGCGAGGCGATATGGGATGTTGGGTGCGGGCATCAGGTGCTCGATGGCGTCGATGGCGCTGATGGGGCATTCGGACTTTAGAGTGGGGAGTGCATCCATTTTCTGCCAGAAGTGGACGGGATCGCGGAGTTCGCCTGTGGCGACGCGGCGCAGCCATTGATGCCTTTCCCCCAACACGAAGGGGTTGCCTTTTTCCTGCATGCTTTCGTGATAGCCGTCCAGCATGACAGTGCAGATGTCCTCACGCTTGACGGGGAGATGTCCGGCCTCGGCGGCGAGGTGGGCGCTTACGGCTAGGCGCACCAGGTCGATGGTGTAGGCCATGGGCCAGGCTTCGTCGAAATCGTTGACGCCCCAGACCAGGCGGCCTTCGATGTCGCGCCAGGTGCCGAAATTTTCTACATGGAGATCGCCAACGGCCAGGACTTGCGGGGCTTTGGCGAGATCGGGACAGACTTGCGGCCAGAGTTGTGCCCAGCGGTAGTAAGTGGCGCGGAGAAACATGAAGACATCCTTCTTCATGTTCGCGTGTTTCAGGCGGAGGTCTTTCTGGTCGATGCGAGTGCGCTGGGCGAGCCAAGTTTCGAACTGGCGGGTGGCTTTGACTACGTTCATGCGGGCAACGATAGCGGCGACGGGAATGGGAAGTCAAATAGCGAGAAACCCTTCACCACAGAATCACAGAGACACAGAGAAAACAAAAACAAGGGCTTCCTGATGACGGGGATCACGCAGAGTGGTGACGACGGTCACGGAAATGAAGAATCTATTGTGGGAGAATGCTGGCACTGAACTAGTTCTTACTAGTTGAAGATCGCCCGGCTCCAACCCACAGAACCCCACAGAGCCGTTACCCCAGACGGCAGGGGCCGGGCGCCTTATGCC
>JBAUVZ010000222.1:0-4695 GCA_049583505.1 Candidatus Sulfotelmatobacter sp. | reverse complement strand
GGAATTTTCGATGCCGGTTGAATTGTTGAATCCATTCCAGCGGGTGGTGCCGCCGACGGACGGTCCGGGAGCGGAGCTGGTGGAGCAGAATCCGGGTCAACTCGCGGTTGCCGTGGGCTTGGCTTTGAGGAGCTTTGAATCCCTATGATCAGAATCAACCTGCTCGAAACAACCAAGGGGAAGAACAAGCGCGGCGCCGGCGGACCGACGATGCCGGCGATGGAAATGGGCGATATGGGTTCGCCCAAGCTGAAGGTGCTGGTGGTGTTGCTGGTGGCCGGGGCATTGAATTTTGGCTACTGGTACCGGCTCGACCGGCAGGGAAAGTCGATCGCGGCGCAGATGCAGGTTGCCGAGCAGAAAAACCGCGAACTCAGCGATGTGAAGGCGCGCTACTTGGAGCGCCAGACCCAGGCCAACAACTATAAGCGGCGGGTAGACGTAATCGATTCGCTGCGCGCCGGCCAGGCCGGGCCAGTCAACCTGCTGGCCATGCTGGGCGAGACGGTGAACGGAACGGAAGCGGTCTGGCTGAGCAAGATGGACGACACGGGGGCGACCGTGAACCTGGAAGGCACGGCGCTGAGCACGGACGCGGTGGCCAACCTGATCGCGAACCTGCAGAAGACCGGCTTCTTCAGAACCGTGGAGATCAAGGAAACCTTCCAGGACGATCAGATCAAGGACATGCAGGCGTTCCAGTTCACGCTGACCTGCGAGAAGGGAAAGTCGTAGAGGCGGACCTATGGCGATGAATTTTAGCGAACTGTCGGGCATAAAGCAGTGGATAGCGGTGCTGGCTGGAGGAGCGCTGGTAACGGCGGCGCTTTACTTCACGGTGTTCAAGACCCAGAGCGACAAGAATGCGGCGGCACTGCATGCGGTCCAGGACAAGGTTCGGGAGAACAACGAACTGGAGTCGTACCGTCCCAAACTGAAAGACATTGAGCGGCAGCTGGCGAATTTGAAACAGCAACTGGAGATCGAACGGCGGATTGTCCCGGACGAGAAGCAGGTGGATGGTTTCATCGAGACGTTGGACAGCGAAGCCCAGAAGGCGGGCGTGGAGCTGCGCCGCTACACCGCGAAGCCGGTAGCTGCCAAAGAGTACTACTCGGAGATTCCGTTTGATTTGGAATTGGACGGCCCGTATTACTCGATGCTGAATTTCTTTGACCGGGTGGGCAAGCTGGAGCGCATCGTGAACATCAGCGGACTGCTGGTGTCAAACACGAAGAATCCCAGCGCGGCCAAGGCGAAGCATACCTACCAGTATGCGCCGAACGAGAGCGTGGTAGCCACCTTCACGGCTACAACGTTCTTTAGTCACGATTTAGATCCGGCCGGGCCGGGGCCTGGAAGCAAGCCCGCAACGGCAGGCGTGAGCAAATAGGAATCGCTTATGAAGCTGACGACAGGCATTCTGGCAGTGGTAATGATCACGGGGGCAGCCTGGGGACAAAACCCGGGGGCCGTCGACAACACGCGCAGCACCGCGAAATCGCTGCCGCAAACCAAGACCAACGACACCCACGCAGTGCTGGTGGCGCAAGCGACCAAGCCCGCGCCGGGCGCTCCGGCAACTGCGGTAAAACCGGCGGCTATTCCGGGGGCGGAGGCTCCGGCCAAGGCGGCAGTAAAGCCGGGCCAGGCCAACGCACTGCAGCGGGTGAATGTTGTCCGCAACGCGGATGATGTTCAGATCGAGATCAGCGCCCGCGAGGCAGTGACTCCGAAGGTGAGCAAATTGAGTTCACCCGCGCGCGTGGTGGTGGAACTGCCGGCGACGGCGATGGCCACCCCACAGAGCAAGATTCCGGTGGGCAACTCCGGGGTCAAGGGCGTGCGCATCGGCATGGACGGCAAAACGCCTCCGACGACGAGTGTAGTCGTGGATCTGGAACAGGCCTTGGCCTACGAGTTGACGCCGGGCCCAGGTAACAGTTTCGTCCTGACGCTGCACACGCAAGCGGTGGCGAAGAGCGCTTCTGCGCCAGCTCCGGCGAAGGCTGCTGCACCAGTGCCCAAGCCGCAGACAGTGGCCGCCAAGCCGGTCGTGATAGCTCCAGCGACAATGCCAGCGCCGAAGGGTAACCAGGCTCCGACGACTGTGGCTGCGACGACTGCGGCTGCGAAACCACACGATGCATTCGTACCCAAGCAACCAGCGGTATCAGCTCCGGTAGTGGCGGCCAAGGCAACGAGTGCCAAGCCCGCGGCTCCGGTTGCTTCCAAGATTGCGGCTGATGAAAAGCCGGCCAGCGCCAGCAAGGTTGTGGAAGCCCCCAAGCCGCCGAAGCCGGAGGAGAAGAAGTGGGCGATGAATGGGAAGCGTGATCCTTTCTTCAGTCCGGTGGTGCAGCAGCCCACAGGTTCAGGTTGCTCGACGGGGAAGAAATGTCTGGAGATCGGGCAGATCAACTTGCGGGGCGTGGTGAAGGCGGAGAGCGGCTTTATCGCGGTTGTGACCAACAGCCTGAACAAAGCTTATTTCCTGCATGAAAACGATCCCGTGTTCAACGGTTACGTGATGAGAATTACGGGAGATTCGGTTGTATTCCAAGAGACCGTGCAGGACAAGCTGGGTAAACCGTTCACCCGGGAAGTGGTTAAGCGGATCACAACGCCGGCTGTTTAACAGTTGGCGGTGGCGCCAGCCGGGGAGATCCGGAGCGCCGAAAAATCGAGTTTAGAAGAAGGACGCGCGGGCCCGGCCCGCGGTTTGGGGAGAAGCGAAATGCGAAAGCAATTGCTGAGTGTGTTCCTACCGATGCTGCTGATGGGGCTGGTTGCTTCAGCCGCCGAGATGCCGGCGTCACAACCGGCGAGCCAGCGCAACGAACTGCAACGAGTGAATGTGGTGCGGGGCGCGGACGAAATCCGGGTCGTGATCCGCGCTCGTGGCGCTGTGACGCCTAACGTGAGCACTGCAGACTCGCCTGCGCGTCTTGTGGTGGACCTGCCGGGGACCATTATGACGACCGGGCAGACCCACATCGCGGTGGGCAGCGCCGGAGTGAAAGGCGTGCGCATCGGCACGGATGGCCGGACGCCTCCCACCACGCGCGTGGTGGTTGATCTGGAGCATGCCTGCAGCTATGAATTGACTCCGTCGGCGGATGGGAATCTGCTGCTGACCCTGCACACGCAGCATGTGGCCGCAACGGCGAATGCAAGCGCATCAAAGACGGTGGCGGCAGCTGCGTCGGCCCCGGCCGGCAAGATTATGTCTCCGTTTGCGCCGCGGGTTATGGAAGTAGCGGCTCCGAACGTGAAGCCAGTTGCGGCGAGCGCTCCGGTGGCTGCGAAAGTGGCGACGGAGAATGCTGTCCCGGCCCCGATGCAGAAGTCCGAGACGGCTACCGCATCGACGAGTGATTTTGTGTTCGTCGAGCCGGCTTTCGAGACCAAGAAGACGGTTGCTGATATGACGGAAGAGCCCGCCGAGCGCGCGCAGGAAGCGGCGGCAAAGTTTTCCGACAAGACAGCCGCGGAACTGCTGCCGGTGAGCGCGAACGCCGCGCAGTCATCGCAAAGTACTTCTTCCAGCACGGGCGTGCAGCCCGCAGTAAATCTGGCGGCGGAGCAGAGGGCGCAAGCTGGACAGCAACCCGCTGCGGTCGGTCCCAAGTACACTGGCGAGCCGATTTCTGTGAATCTTAAGGACGTGGATCTGAAGGACTTCTTCCGGCTGATCCACGAAATCAGCGGGTTGAACGTGGTGCTCGATCCCAACGTGCACGGCACACTGACCGTGGTGTTGGATGATGTGCCGTGGGACCAGGCTCTGGACATCGTGCTCAAGAATAACGACCTGGCGCGGGAACTGGAAGGCAACGTTCTGCGCATCGCCACCGTGGATACGCTCAAGAAAGAAGCGGATGGACGGCGCGCCCAGATAGAATCGGAAGCCCTGGCCGTGGAGAAGGTTTCCGTCACGCGTTTCCTCAGCTACGCCCACGCCAAGGATGTGATCATTACCGTGAAGAAGTTCCTCTCGGTTCGCGGTGACGTGGTTGCAGATGAGCGTACCAACGCCGTAATCGTCAACGACATTCCGAAAGTGCTTCCGATTATCGATCGCCTGCTGACGCAGCTTGACCGCAAGACGCAGGAAGTGGAGATCGAGGCGCGCGTGGTGGCGGCGACGCGGCAGTTCGCGCGCGACATCGGGACGCAGCTCGGATTTGGCTGGGGCGATGGCCACAGCGCGATTGGCGGCGCCTCCGCGGTGGGCAGCTCACCGACGACGGTCGGTGGTTTGACTCCGGGCTACATCACGGTACCGGGTACGACTACTACGACGGGAGCTTCGATTCCGTTGTTCTCGAACCTGGGATCGACTTCACCCACCAGCGGCTTGACCTTCTTGAATGCCAGCAACACGGTGCGCATCGATGCAGTCCTTTCGATGGCCGAGTCGCGCGGCTTGCTGAAGGTTCTATCGCGGCCGCGAGTGGTAACCCAGAACAATATCCAAGCCTTCGTGAAGCAAGGCGTGCGCGTACCTATCGTGACCCAGGCGCAGTTGGGCGGTCCCCCGACCGTGACCTACGTCGACGCGTTCCTGCGGTTGACGGTGACTCCGCAAATCACTTCAGAGAACACGATCTTCCTGAACGTGGACGTGGAGAACACGACGCCGAATTTCGGCCAGGAAGTGCAGGGTAACCCCGAGTTGATCACGCAGCAGGC
>JBAUVZ010000221.1:0-3139 GCA_049583505.1 Candidatus Sulfotelmatobacter sp. | reverse complement strand
ATTTCGGGCAGTGCTCATGCGACGGCGGCAGATCGGCGTGGGGAGGAGTCGATCTTGTGCGTTCTGCTATGGAGTGCGGCATGCCGCAGCGGCTTCCGCTCCTCCGTTCGCTAGTGCATAGAGTTTTGGAGATTTGTTCGAGATCGAGATCGTAATGAGGCACAACCCCGCAATCGTTGACCAGAACAGAGAGCGGGCGCGACGGCACAAGGACAACGTCAAACCGGTTGCACTGCTGGCCCCGATCAACTTCGCCAGAATCATATTTCCGCCCTCATAGGTCCCTACGTTTCCCGGATTGAAGAATCCGACGACATTGATCAGCTTGGTTAGAGCTTCGAGAATCAATGCCTGCGCCAAGCTGACCGGAACTTGCATGAAGTGCAACACCAAGTAAACCTCCAGTATTGCCAAACAATGACACGCCAAGTTCAGGCTCAGGCTGCCCCAGAAAAGTCCCGGTGCCTTGTGGCAAAACTGTTGGAGGTTGTTCTCAGCGGAACGAATTACTGACTGCTTGCCCATTACCCAGACTCTGCACCATGGCAGGCGCGCGATCATACCTGCGCACCGGGACAACAGGGGCCAGCGACGTTGCATAGCTACGACAGTTGCAACCAGCAACAG
The DNA here is from genome assembly GCA_049583505.1 of Candidatus Sulfotelmatobacter sp. GTDB lineage: Bacteria > Acidobacteriota > Terriglobia > Terriglobales > Acidobacteriaceae > Sulfotelmatobacter. Next base: position 2,512 of record JBAUVZ010000221.1, on the reverse strand, counting down.
CAACAGCACGCTTGTTAACAAAACGAGATAGAGCCGCCAGCTTTCAGAAAGTGAGACCAGGAGCAGAGCCGAAATAATTCCGGCTATGCTCACGATCGCCGAAGTTAGCACGTAGAGTCCACGATCGAGTGTCACTGAAGAGACGGAATTCGCGATAGGCACCGACGAACCCAATAAAAATACTCTCGTAGTTTCTCCGACTACCTGTCCGGCGAGGCCTAACTTCCCTATACCCTCGGAAACCAAGCGAAGTGCGAATGCACGACCGAATGACAGTTGGCGAAGGTCGCAAAGGAATGTAAGCCGCCAAGACCAGGTCTTTATGAGATGAGATTCCGCCTAGCCTGGATTATTCGCGAAGTGTCTAGCCAAAAAAGAAAGGATGCTCTAAAAGGAATGATGAACATTGGGTTAGCAGACCCAGCATTCCCTTTCGGAGCATCCGTCGCTTGATACAAAGTGTTTTACCACAGCTGACTTTCTCCTTCTACCGTCATCAACCCATCCGCGCCGATTTTTCCGGGGGCCAGATCACCAGTGATGCCGGTCTTCTGCCCTTGCGCGCCTTCGATCAGCACCATCATCTGACCCGCGAAATGGCCGGAAGCCTCAGCGATCCGCGGCAACACGACCGCCTGCGCCATGATTCGGTGGCACTGCTGCGGCAACGTATTTATCAGATCGTGGCCGGATACGAAGATGCCAACGACGCCGATCGTTTGCGTCACGATCCTATGTTACAGATCGTTGCTGATCAGAAACTGGGCGACGCGCTCGGCTCACAGCCCACCCTTAGCCGCTGGGAGAACGCGCCTTCCGTCCGTGATCTGGTGCGCCTGAGCGACACCTTGCGGGAACAGTTCATCCGCCTCTGCGGCGACCAGGTCCGGCAGCGCGGCGAGATCCTGCTCGATCTCGACTCCACCGACGATCCCACCCATGGCCAACAGCAACTCAGTTTCTTCAACGGCGGCTACGGCCAGCACATGTATCACCCCATGCTGGTCTTCGAGCGGTACACCGGATGCCTGCTGGCCGCACGGCTGCGTCCGGGAAACGCCTCCAGTCATGCCCGCATCGTGCCCATGCTGCTACGCCTGGTGCCGCGCTTGCAGTCCGCTTTCCCCGGCGTGCAGATCCGGCTGCGCGGCGATGCCGGTTTTGCTCTACCTCTTCTCTATAAGTTCTGCGAGTTCTTCGCTATCGAGTACGCCATCGGCATCCCCGCTAACTGCGTATTCCAACAGCGTGCCGAGCCGCGTCAGAAGCAATTAAAGCGGCGCTATCGCTGCACCCAAGTGCCGCAGCGCAGTTTTTCCAGTTTCCGCCACCGCGCCCGCAGTTGGCCGCGCCTGCGCCGCATCTGCTACAAGGCCGAGCACACCGCCGCCGGAACCAATCTGCGCTTCCTGATTACCAACTGCGCCGGGCGTGCCTCCGAGGTCTTTGCTTTCTACAATGATCGCGGCGAGTGCGAGAATCGCATCGAGGAGTTCAAGAACGGCTTCTGCGCCGACCGCTTAAGCTGTCACCGCTTCTTAGCCAACGCTTTTCGCCTGCTCCTGCACGGGGCCGCCTACAACCTAGTCAATCTGTTTCGCCTTCAGTTGCCCCAGCCCTGGCGCTCGGCTCAGATCGAAACCCTGCGCGCACGTCTGTTCAAACTCGGCGCTCGTGTCCGCCAAACTGCCCGCTGTATCCGATTCCATCTGGCGACCAGCTGGCCATTTCAGAACCTGTTCCGCTGCGTCGCCCTCGCCGTCAACAGCAGTTGACCCGATTCCTTGCTTCCTAACTCAACTCCCACTCGCGTTCCTGCGGAGCCGTGTTCAAAATCCAGCTCCCTCAGGTCGCGACGCCCAACTGTCCCTACCACACCTCATGACCTGGCCGATTCTGCCTTTCCTCAAAGCCTGATCGCACATCCTCGCAAACAAATCTCACGTCTGGTGAATTAAGCAGGTTAGAGCCGCGAAGAGAAGCTGTACAGCGACGCGCAACCGCTGCGAGTGGTCTCGATTGTCTCGCCGCACGAGCTTTTTGTGCGCGGGCTTCGTGTGTCTTCCACTCTGCGTTGACAGTTGGGAAGCGGTGTCGACAGCATCTTGAACTGGGCCATCGGTCTCACTGAGGAGCGACACTGGCGTTCTGGAATTGTCTCGCTCCACAGCTGGCACGGCTGCATCCTCCCGTTTACGAGAATAGGACAAGCGTTGACCGTGAACTATGACTTAGGTCACAGCCGGCAAATGCCATGTGGCGTTAGGTTTCCCAATTTCTCTGCGTCCCAGTTCTCTCTGACAGCCAAATATGCATAGCAGTGTGACAAAAGTCATGTGCTGGGTTCATTCGCATCCGTAACCTTGGAATATTCAGGAGGGTGTCATGAGCGAAGTGATCGACAACAAGGCGAACCGGATTCGAGTACTGAAGGACATCATCAAGCACCTGCACGCGGGAAATCCCCCCGAGCAAGTGCAGCGGCAAATGCAGGAAATCGTCAGGCAAACCG
>JBAUVZ010000220.1:0-3557 GCA_049583505.1 Candidatus Sulfotelmatobacter sp. | reverse complement strand
TCGGTTCTGACCGCCGCACGGGAAACGGGAGCCTTGTTTACCCTTGAAGAGCACAGTATTATCGGCGGGCTGGGCAGTGCAGTGGCCGAGGTGCTCGCTGAGAACGACGATTCTTACGCCTTATTTCGGCGCATTGGGCTTCCGCCAGTTTTCTCGCCGCACATCGGGACACAGGAATACATGCTGAAGCAACACGGGCTGGACCCGCAGTCCATCGTAGAATCAGTGCTCAAGCTGTTAGGAACCAGCGAGGGCTGGCGCGCACCGTTGGCAAGTGCACACTGAAGCGGCGCGGGCACAAAAACAGAAAGCGGGGTTTGCATGGCAGCTTTATCCAACCATTTTGCAGTCGTTACAGGTGCGGGCAGTGGGATTGGGAAGGCGATCGCACAGGCGCTCGGCTCACATGGTGCGACCGTTGGTCTAGTGGGGCGAACCAAAACCAAATTGGATGCAACCGCTGCCAGCTTCGATACCAAGGGGCCACGCCCTGTGGTGCTACCAGCTGACTTGAGCGTGGACGAACAACTGGATTCGCTCAAGGCCGAATTGGAGCGTTGCTTCAGACAGGTGGATGTGCTGGTGTTGTGCGCCGGAGAGATTGCGCATGGCCCGGTAGAATCCGCTCCAGTCGCAGATTTCGACAAACTCTATCGCGCGAACGTGCGTGTAAACTATTACCTAATTCAGAATCTTCTTCCCATGCTGAGGAAGCGTCCCGGGCAAATCGTATTCATTAATTCCAGTGTCGGAATCTCAGCCCGTCCGAACGTCGGTCAGTTCTCCGCGACCCAGCACGCGTTGCGGGCGCTTACCGATGCGCTGCGTGCTGAGGTCAATCCGGACGGCATCCGGGTGTTGAGCGTGTATCCGGGGCGCGTGGCCACCCCGCGGCAAGAGAAACTCTACACAAAACAAGGATCGGATTACAGGCCTGAGCTTTTGCTGCAGCCCGAAGATATCGCTTCGGTTGTACTAAACGCTCTGACCCTGCCCCGCAGCGCTGAGGTCACTGAAATCAGCATAAGGCCGCTGGCCAAATCGTATTGATTCGTAGACATAGGCTCTCGTATAAACACCGATCGTTTGAGAATCGACCAACTGCAGGAGCAAGCTTTTGAAGCCGCTCATTTGAAACCCGCCTCTCCGAATGCGAGACTTGGCAAGCTAGCAATCGGCCGGACGCTCAATCACCACAAAAGTGTTTGAGATGAAACCGTGGCGATTTCGGAGCAAATCAGTGCCACCGCCGGTATTGTGCAGGCTTCGAGCTACGATGTGAAACCTGTTGAACTAAAGTGAACAACGGCGTTTCGACCGTCGCAAAATCGCCTGCAGCGCAAGAAATCGCTGTTTGGCAATTGTTCAAAAAGTCCGCGCCGGGAACAGGGCCTTGCACTCGCGACGGCAGAAATGGACGATTAACACTTTCAGTCAGTGGTGCATCAAGTTTTTCGCGTATGGCAGCACGTCCCAAGTCTGCCAGAATGCCCTCATTTCTTCCGGGCTGCCCAGAGAGATACGGATGTAAGTATCCATTGGCGGAAAACGGCGTCCGATCAAAATATTATTCTTGCGGAAATGCTGGATAACCTCCTCTGCCGGATGAAAAGTGTTCATCATTACGAAATTGGCGTGGGAATCGATAGGCTTAAGCCCACGAGCCATGGCCTGATTGAAGAATTCCTGACGATCGTCTGCATTGCGGCGAACGAAATCACGGACTCCGTCGGCCTCGTCCAGCGCGGCCGCAGCGGCTGCGGTAACGATCGTATTGATGTTGTCTTCAGTAGCAAACTTCCGCATCCGCCGAATTATGTTTGGCGAAGCGACTGCGTAACCTAGCCTCAAGCCAGCCAGGCCATACACTTTGGAGAAAGTGCGAACAACGATTACTCGCTCATCATCGAGCGGGCGATCGATGAACGACGCGTACATTCCGGACGTTCCAGCATAGTGGTGATAGGCTTCATCGATCACGACAAACGTGGACGCCGGAAGCCGGGTGATAAAGTTCTCCAAATCCTTGCGAGGAGTCAGGGAGGCAGTAGGGTTATTGGGATTGCAGATGTACACCAGCGTGGTCGAAGCGCCTGCACATGCCAACATGCCGTCGAGATCATGGGCGAATGCCGGGGTCAAGCGGACTGATGTAACTTCAGAACCTGCTGCGCGTGCATAGTGTTCGATGGCATCGAAAGTCGGCAGAGCCTGGATCAGTTGCCTACCATTGCTGAGAAACGCGAAGGCGGCCATACGGAGGATTTCTGTAGATCCGCAGCCCAAGAGAACCTGCTCCGGATTCACATTGTTCGATTTGGCGATACGTTCTGCCAGGGCGTTGTATTCCATGCGTGGGTAACGGTTTGCACTCCCGATAGCAGACTTTATGGCATCGACCACGTTCACGGAGGGGCCATACGCATTTTCATTGCTGTTCAATCGGATAAAGCCGTCATCCTGCTTTAATCGGAATGGCTCGAATGTGCCGCCACTCGAAACTGCCTTTAGGGGCCATCCCGTCGCCGCGGCGGTCGCAGCGGCGGCACCGAAGCGGACAAAGCTCCTGCGAGATGCGATCATGTGGTCTCCTAGGAAGAGCACGCCACAGTGAAACCACTACCGCCTCGCCAAGCTGCCGGTCCCGGTGTCGGTTTCACACCTGCCCGTAGCGCTGCCGTTCAGAATGTAGGAAGACTTCAGCAACGTGCCCGTCTTATCAACTGTGCCGCGCACCGTAATGTTATCCCCTTCTTCGTCGCTGCCCGCGAGCACAACCTTCGAGCCCGTCACTGTGACTTCAAGTTGCACGCCTTTCAGGCAATCCGAGTTGAGGGTGGAGGTGCCGATGAGGTGTCCTCGGGAGTCTGGATTAATCACCACCGTCATCGTGAACGGCACAACATTTGAATGCTTAGAAAAGAACGTGCCTGACCATGTTCCTCTGATCTCGGTCGCAGGTTGCTGCGTCGAGTCGGCAGCGGATGTGGCCTGCTTACTCTGGGCGTCGGCCGGGCTGGGCGCGTAAAGATAGGCTGCTCCTACTATAGTCATCAGCAACAAAGAGAGAAGCAGAACATGCCATGAGAAGGTTTTGCTGGTCATCGTGATTCTCCGTCGGAACGAACAACAAACATTATTGAATTACTAAGCCCACGTTTGCAGAATGTGTTTTACCTCCGCCTGTTACAGTGATCCTCAGGGGATAGTAGCAACTCGAGATACCGGAGTCCGCTTCACCACTCGATCCGCTAATCGCCAAACATCCGAAAATAAATTGCTCCACGTTTACCACCGGTGCCGCAAACAAGGATCGATCACTTAAAAGTGACCATCTGCATGACCCAGGGTCCGGAGCCGTCCAGCGTGGCCGTCGCACTGTTGCTGCCCGCCGTCGTCACCACCTTGTCTTCCGCAATATCCCCGTCCGGCGACGTGATGATCCGCGATGTGAACCCGCTGCCTGCCGCCCCGGTTGTCGTGGCCACCATGTCCGCTCCAAAGATCAACTCGTTGGCACTGGTGGTAGTGGCTGCGCCACTGTTGGCTGCCGTACT
>JBAUVZ010000219.1:0-6412 GCA_049583505.1 Candidatus Sulfotelmatobacter sp. | reverse complement strand
GCGGTGGTGGGTTTGGGGTTCGCGCTGTATCTGACTTATGTCGAGGGGTATGTGCTGGAGACGTGGTGCATTCTGTGCTTGAGCTCGCTGGGGCTGATTGCGGCAATCGCAATGCTGGCGGGAGTAGTGAGGGCGAGGGCGTCCTCTGGTCCGAGACTCAGCTAACAATCCAAGCGAAACTCTTCTGATGGGCGAAATCCAGAAAATAAGAAATGGGGCCGGAGTCGTTTCCGAAGGCGTGCGCGCCAGCGGTGCGGTGGGGGATCTTCGGCTGCATGAGTTTCGGAGCCGCGTCTTTCGGAACACGCGGTTCTTGCGGGTGTGGCTGCCTCCGGGGTATGACGACGCGGAGAATTCCGGCCGGCACTATCCAGTGCTCTACCTGAATGACGGGCAGAATCTGTTTGAGGCGGCAACGTCTTTCACGGGAGTTGAGTGGCAGGTGGACGAGACGGCGGAGCGGCTGGTCGGTGAAGGCACGGTGCCGCCCCTGATTATTGTGGGCATAGATAACGCAACCAAGGATCGGATTCGAGAGTACATGCCCCACCGGTCGATCCATCCCATGATGTTGCGGGTGCAGGGGCGATATTATCCGGACTTTCTGATGGAGGAAGTGATGCCGTTTGTGGAGAGAAATTATCGGGTAGCGACGGGACCGGAGAATACCGGGTTGGGGGGATCGTCTTTGGGGGCGCTGATCGCGCTATATACCGTGATGGCGCGGCCGGGAGTGATTGGGCGATTGCTGCTGGAGAGCCCGTCGCTTTGGGCGTCACATCGGCAGGCGATCAAGGAGAGCCGGTCCGTGAGAATTTGGCCAGAGCGAATATATGTGGCAGCGGGAACTGCAGAGGCTGGAAGCGCGGAGGTGAGCCGAACCGTGGTGGACGATGCACGGGAACTGGCGGCTATTTTGCGGCGAGCGGTGTTGAGCGAGAAGCGGTTGCGGCTGGTGATCAAGGATGGAGCGGGGCACAACGAAGCCGCGTGGGCGGAGCGATTTCCTGAGGCTTTACAGTTTTTGTTCGGACAGTAAGAGCGGAGTCAAGCCGGGCGAATATCTTCGGTTGATCTTTCTTCTACCGACGTTTCACCGAGTTGAGATACCACATACAGGACAGCCAGCATGACGGGAACGGTAAGCTGGAGGTGCGTCCAGCGGGCAAGCGGGCCGAGCAGCGGGAGTGCAAAGGCCAGATAGAGGAGGAGCTTGACCTGGGAAGTCGTTGAGTCGTCCGGTTGAATGACGACCCAGTCTGAGAGCAGCAGGAACACAGGCGCGAGGACGACGAGATCATAGACCATCAGATGCGGAGCGACGAGGATGGTGGCCAGCAGCAGAGCGGAATAACGCAAAGGCAAAGATAGGTTGCTTTGCCAGCAGCGAGTGGCGAGTGCGAGCGTCAGGAGTGCGGTAACGATATAGAGTGCAAAAGCCAGCGCCGGCCACGGCGAGAGCATAATCCAGAAAGTGCGCAGCGAGTAGGTTTGGTAAAGCTTCGGTTCGAGCAGCGGAAGCAGGCTGGGGACGCGGAAAAGCATTCGGATCCAAGCGCGGAGCGAATCGGGGCCGTAGTAAATCCATGCAGCAGCCAGTTGAACGGAGGCAGAAAGCAGTGCGCCGGCGATGACTTTCCAGCGGCGTGTGTCAACGAAGACGACCGCCGCCGCAACACCAAGTTGGGGCTTGAAGATGAGGCATCCGAAAGCCAGACCAGCGAGGAACTCGCGGTGCGCGCGCAGGGCGAAGAAGGCGAGAGCGAAACAGGCGAGAGTGAGAGCGGAGGTTTGTCCCCAGGCGATGAGGTGCCAGAAGGCGGGGAAAGCAAGCGCGAGAATCAGAACTGTAAGTCTGTAATTGCGCAGGTTGGGGCAGACGCGCCAAAACGACTCAACGCAGAGGCCGTAAATTAGCGAGCTCAATGTAAGCCAGAGAATCAGGGCGCGGGGATACGAGAGGCGGGCGAAGGGCGCAAAGAAAATTGAAAGCTGCGGCGGATAAAGCGGCAGATAGCGGATGCCCGTGGCGGCCGGGACGCGTTGGGCGGAGAGTTCGGACTGCGCTTCCATGTTGTACAGATCGACGCCGCGGTGAGCCAGGGCGACCGAGCCGAGGGTATAGAAGTGCAAGAAGTCAGTGCCTTTGAGGTGGGCGGCGCGATCGAGCAGGCCGGGCGGAGCCATGTTCCAGAAGTAGACCGACCAGAGGCATAGGGCGAGGATCAGCCCGTGGGCATGCAGGCGGTTGGGGGTTAGCCAGGACGCGGCTTTCGCGAGTGTCATGCTCATACATACATGCTCATACACACATCGGCCCGCCCATGATACCGAATTCTTAACTTGCGGGAGGCGAGTCAGTGGCGGGGATCTGCTCGTTGGTTCGGTTCGATTTTGTCGCCAACAGCAATAAAAGAAGGAAGGGGACAAGCAGGACCATAGCTGAGGGAAGCAGGGGAGCGCGGTTCGTCGAATCCAGGCGAGGATGAAGCAGCAGCAATACAACAGAGGCAATCCAGGGCCAAGCCACGACTGTGGAAAAAACGCGGCGCCCAAGGCGGGGTAGAGCGGCCCAGTCGCGGAGGATGGTCATCGCGGGCAGTAACAACAGAACCTGATTGAACGGTTGAAACAGTGGCAGGACGACAGTAGCCCCTACGAAAACTGCCGCCAGCGTCTGCACAAATTCCGGCGAAACGGCATCGACTTGGCGATTTCGCCAAGCCAGCACCACCAGCCCAATCATTACGATTCCTGACAATGCTCCACCGACCCAAGCACCGAGAGCGAGGCACAAGAGGGACGTCGTCGGAAAATAGTTCCGATAAGCAATGAGCCCGTCCACGAAGTAGTGAGGCCATCCGGGCAGGATCAACTCTCCCAGGCCCACTAATGCGGCTAGGGTGACACCGAAGCCCGCGAGCAGAGGCCATCGCCGGGGCCACGCACTCACGCCCCAAAACAAGAACCACGCCAGAGGCAGCACAACCATTTGCGGCTTGACCGTGGACACGGCAAGAAGAACTCCGGCAATGGCCAGATGATTTCGGGCGATGCACCAAGCACTGAGTGCGAGCAGGAAAGCGACCACCAGGCCGAGCTGGTGGAGCCGTAGTCCCTGCACGATCTGTGGGCTGCTGAGAACAAATAGAGCGATCGCAGCAACCAGGACTCTTGGTGGGCGCCAGCGTAAAACACTGAGCCAGAGAGGTACGCTGATCGCGGTTAGCATCGCGAAGATTACCGGCGTCCACATTTGCAGTTGTGAGAATCCTACCCAGGCGGTGGGAGCCAGGAGAAACACAACGTATATCGGGTAAACGAAGCGTTGTTCGTCGATAACATCGACTCCCGGTTGTCCATACGTCTGGTTGATGACATGGCCGTAGAAGGCCATCTGAATTTCGTGGCTCACTTCCGGGCCATATGGGTTGCGTCCATGGAGCAGGAGTTCGCGCGTGCCTACCCAGCGAGGATAGAGGTCGCCCATCTGGGCTTTCAGCGGGCCATGCGCCACGTCAATGTAATACTCCCAGGGCAAGAGAATCCTGAACATATAGAGGCAACTGGTCGCGCTCGCCAACAGGCTCAACAAAAGCAAGAGTCGAACGTTCATTTGCATTTGCACTTGCATTTGCCTCAATCAGCTCAAGAAATATTGAAAGCCTGCGTCGCCCATGGATCTTTCTGCAACGGATTCTCCAAGACCTTTCTTCCCCGATCTTCTTTCCGGAATCTTCTTCCCCCGATCAGGAACAATCAATTCGGTTGTCGGCTGGTCTCGCCCACGTGGAGTGGACGCGAGCAGACCTCCTTGAACTGCAAGCCGCACGGATAGACGAGATAAACCGGGAGATCCCGAGGCTGCACGATGTAGCGGCCACCAGCCACGGCGTCTACGTCGGTGTAATCGTTCAACACGATGCCATTCCCCGGACGCGCGTGGATGCGAAACTGCAGCGAAGACGGCTCGTAATTGGCGTAACTGAAGCAATGTCCGATGCAGGCGCGATCCAGATCATGGTAGAGGCACAGCGAACGCAACGACTGGTCGGGAAGGGAGCTAATAACACGTTGTCCCGGAGACAATCGAGCTACTGCGATGTCGAGCCGGTCTTCCATGCGGTTAAGGTCCCGGTGGTCAGTATAGAGAAGAGCAAAGAACAATACTGCCACTGAAAGCAGCGCAACCCTTATGAGCCGCGTCGTCGGAGCGGCGGCGAGAACGGCACACATCATGAGAGCCGTAGCCAGCGACAGGCGCTGGGCGATGTAGCCAAGCGGCCTTCCGAATTGCGGAAATAGGATGCGGTCGGGGATCCAGAAGACGGCGGCAGCGTTCAATAGCCAAAGTTGAAATGGAACTGTCGAGACCAAGTGTGCCATGCCAAGACGCTTGATGAGACGGTGGAGCAAGGCCGCCCATATCAGCAGGAGTCCGGCGAACGGAGGCACATACTTCAGGCCGAAAAGCGCGATCTGATTTGCTCCGGTGGTGAAGGTCACCTGATCGATCGACCAGGAATACGGGTATCGATGAGTAAGAAAGTAACGAGCGGTTACAAGCGCGGCTAGTCCGGGCAGCACGAGCAGGATCCGCCGGCTTGGCTGAACGCTGTTTGCCGCCGTGATGTATGCAGCCGTGGCGACGGCCCACACGACCGCGAACGGGTGAGCCGTCCAGGCGACGATCAAGAGCGGTGCGGCTAGGGCGCGAATTCGCCAGTGGCCATCCCAAAAGATCGCGAGATACCAGAGGCACAGACCGAGGGACAAATAAAAGTTGAAGAGTCCCATGTGAAAGATGAAGCCATAGGCGAGCATAGCGACGCAGGGTGCGGCAAACCACCAATTGCGGCCCGCCAGGCGAAAGATGAACTGAATCGCGCCCCATGCAAACACGAGGACTGAAACGGATACAGCAAGCCGCTGCGCCAGGTCCGGGCCCACATGCACGAAGAGCCACTGCAACATGAGGTCGAAGAGAACATTGTTCGATTGGGACGAGATCCACAGCCCCGGGGCGGCACCGAGTTGGATCTGAGACGCAAGCCAGGCGTTGTAGATGTGGCTCGACAAATCTGCTGCCTGAATCCGCGATTGCCAGAAGCATGGGATCAACAGAGTGGCGGAGAACAACGGGATCGCGATCCAGTTGCGGGCCATATCCAACAGCAGATTCAGTCTCCCGATGCGCATCCCGGGAGCATTTTATCTCCCGGCAGCTTCTCGATCGGCTACTTTCTGGAAGAGGCCGTCTACCATCTGGATCATTTCGTCGTCTACGGTGCGGTTACGGGAAATGGCTTCGATGAGAGGGATGGAGACGATTTTGTTGGCGCGCAGGGCGGCCATGCATCCGAACTCGCCGCGGTGCACCATATCGATGGCGCCCAGGCCGTACCGCGTGGCCAGGACGCGGTCGAATGCGCTAGGAGAGCCGCCGCGCTGAATATGTCCCAGGACCACGGGGCGGGTTTCGTAGCCGGTGCGTTTTTCGATTTCGCGGGCGAGGATGTTGGCGATGCCGCCAAGTTTGACGTGGCCAAAGTCGTCCTTGCCCATGTCGGACAGGACGGGAGATCCCTGACCCGGCTCTGAGGACGAGAATTTTGCGCCTTCGGCCACGACGACAATGGAAAAATAGCGGCCACGCTCGTGGCGCTGGCGAATGGAGTCCGCGACTTTGTCGACATCAAAAGGGCGTTCGGGGATGAGGATGACGTCGGCGCCGCCGGCGATGCCGCTATAAAGAGCGATCCAACCTGCGTCGCGGCCCATTACTTCCACTACCATCACGCGGTTGTGAGCCTCGGCGGTGGTGTGGACGCGGTCGAGGGCCTCACAGACGATGTTGCAGGCGGTGTCGAATCCGAAGGTGTAGTCGGTGCCACCCAGATCGTTGTCGATGGTCTTGGGGACGCCGACAACCTTGGCGCCGCGCTCGTGGAGTTTCTGAGCAACCGAAAGAGTGTCGTCACCGCCGATCGTGACCAGAGCCTCGATCCGATTCTTTTCCAGTGTGGCCAGGCAGCGGTCGATGCCGTCAGGACGCTTCGAGGGATTGGTGCGCGAGGTACGCAGGATGGTGCCGCCGCGCGGCAGAATGCCGCCGACCGCATCGAGATCGAGGGGCATGCTGATGTCATCCACGACGCCGCGCCAGCCTTCCATGAAACCGACGAGTTCGTCTTCATAGGTGAAGATGCCCTTGCGCACCACGGCCCGGATCACGGCATTCAGGCCAGGACAATCACCTCCGCCGGTCAACATACCAATCTTCATTGTTTGCTCCGGTGCATGAAGTCAGACGAAAATCCCTGGGATGCACCCCGAGCGTGGGCTGCATTCAGCGGCAGCCCGAAGCGCGGGATCAGCAGTCGCCGGGAAGAACAAGATTATCACTAAATGC
>JBAUVZ010000218.1:0-21148 GCA_049583505.1 Candidatus Sulfotelmatobacter sp. | reverse complement strand
GCGACAAGGTGCGCGTGGTGCGCATTGGCGATTTCTCGACTGAGCTCTGCGGCGGGACGCACACAGGGGCGACCGGCGAGATTGGACTGATCAAGATTCTGAAGGAGGGCAGCGTGTCATCGGGCGTGCGGCGCGTGGAGGCCGTTACTGGCGAGGGATCGCTGCGGCACTTTCGCAGGGATCATGAACTAGAACAGGTGGTGTCGGCACTCGTTTCACCCACATCTGAAGGGGGGGCGGCAACACCCGCCGAGGCTTTGAAAGCCGAACTCGATAAGAAAGATGCCGAAATCAAGCGGCTGGGCCGAGAACTGGATCAGGCGCGGATGAAGTCGGCGTCGTCGAGCACGGCGAACATTGGCAACAAAGTCAAAGAGGTCAAAGGCGTGAAGGTGCTGGCCCATCGCGAGGATAATCTGGAGCGGGCGCAGTTGCGGACGCTGGTTGATCAACTGCGCGAGAAGATTGGCTCGGGTGTGGTGGTGCTGGGCTCGGCTTCTAACGGAAACGTTTCGCTGATCGTGGGCGTCACCAAAGACTTGATCGGCCGGGTGCAGGCGGGAAAAGTGATTGGCCCGGTGGCGCAGAAAGTTGGTGGCAAGGGCGGAGGCCGTCCCGATCTGGCCGAGGCTGGCGGCAAAGATCCGGCTGCGCTGGACTCCGCGCTGGCCGAGGCGTATACCGTGGTGGACTCGCTTTTAGGCAATTAGCATCTCAGCGGTAGCAGGTGCGCATGGAAGACCGGATCCGCTTCATCGAACACCAAGGGAAGCAAATCCTGCTGGTGGACGTTTCTCACTGCACGCCGGCAGAGGTTGCGAAGGTTGCACTGTTGGTCCCTTCTTATGTGACCAGCGAGCCTCGGGGCTCGGTGCTGTTGCTCGCCGACTTCACGGGAGCGGAGTTTGACCGGATCGCGATCGACCGCATGAAGGAGGGCGCGGTCTTCGACCGGCCCCACCTCAAGCGCTCGGCATGGGTGGGCATCGAGAATTTGCCGAAAGTATTCTACGAACACATCAAGAATTTCTCGCAGCGCGATCTGCCTGCCTTTAAGACCCGCGAGGAAGCGATGGACTGGCTGGTGAGCGGCGAGCAGCTGCGGTTATCGGATCGCACGATGGGGGACCTGCCCAAGCGGCAACGTCCCTGAACCTCGGGTTGTCGTCACGGCGATGAGACCGTGGCGAATGGAGCCGAGAGTGCGTAGCGATAAAGATTGAGGTAGCTCATAGGCCAACCACGATCAAAAGGATCGCGGTGGTAGGCGGGCAGCTCAATTAAACGAAAAGCGGCAAATCATCGCTCGAGCATTTTCGGAAGATGTTCCCGTTGTCACTTCGGACGAGAAATTCAGCCTCTACCTAAGGATTGAAGCTGATTTGGTGATCTCCTGCTTCGTCCCCGTTATCGGCATTCGCGGGCGAGGGCCCGCCCTGAACTTGGTGAAGGGGCGCCGGCGCGACACTTAACTTCTCCACTTCAGCGTAACAGGGCTGGCCATGGGATGCTTCATCGCGCTGCCGGTGCGCTTCGCTTCCAGATGGGCGGCCTTCAACTGGAAATACCATTTGGCGGGACGGTCGGCGTCGTCGATCAGCATGAGATGGGGATTGTGCTTCAGGCCTTCGGCTTGCAGTTCCATGGTGCGGCGGTCCTGCTCGACGAACTTGGCGAAGACGAACTTCAGCAGCTCGGGGCCGAAGGGCAACCAGCGGAAGATGTTCCAGGCGGCGACTACGTCGATGCGGCACTGATTGCGGGTGATCGGCGTCACGGTGGTCAGAGACGAAAACCAGTATTTGCCGGCGCGGATGACTTCCCGGCGCAGGTTGGGCAGAACGAAGTCGATGGTGGTGGTGATGGAATCGGCGGCTGCGTAGAGGCGTAGAAGTTTGTAAGGCGCGGAGTTCGAGCTGGGGGTGTGCGCGCTCATGCGGAAGCCGTTGGGAATCGGCTCGAAGTTTTTTTTCTTCTCGTGAATGCTGTGGCGGCTGCGCCACCACCAGGCTTGATGCACAAACGGGCCGTGCGCCGGATCCATGAGGCCGATGATGCCGTGATCGATGCTGACGGGCATGCCGGCGGTGAGGTAGGCGAGTTTATATTTATCGCCGAACGTTTCTCCGAACTTCTCGATCAGCGGGGCAGGCTCGGGAGCTTCTTCAGGTTTGCTGAATCCGGCGCCTTGCGGACCGGGTTCCGGTATGTAGACCCAGACAAAGCCATCCCGCTCTTCGCAGGGATAGCTGCCGGCGTAGATGCGGTCCACTTTCAGGTTTTGGTCGGGGGTGAGGGAGGGAATGAGCTGGCACTGGCCATTGTGGGCGTCGAAGGTCCATCCATGGTAGGAGCACTCGAGGTTTTCTCCGTCGAACCGGCCGCAGCTCAGCGGCATGCCGCGGTGGGGACAGGCGTCACGCAAGGCGAAGGGATGGCCCTGCCGGTCGCGTCCGACGACGAGCGGAATCTCAAGCAGCGTGGCTTTGTGGAGTTGATTGCGATAGACGCGATCGGCGGGCAGGGCACGATACCAGAAGCCGGTGAGCATGAGCGAGTCGGGCGCCTGACGTTGAAGAGAGTCGAGTTCGGGCATGGAGTGGGGATTGCTGATGGTTGATTTCCTGATGGTTGATTGAATGCCATATGCTAGCATTCGCAGGACTTTCCAGCGCGCACGGAATCAGGCGGAGGGCACGCCGTGGAATTTCTTGGCCATTTTCGCAGGCTTACGCCGGTGCAGCGCAATACATTCATCGCCTGCTTTCTGGGCTGGTCGCTGGACGCGTTTGATTTCTTCATTCTGACCTTCTGCGTCAGCGCCATCGCCAGTCAATTCCAGACGAAGGTTTCCGCGGTTGCGGAAGCCATTTTCATCACCCTGGCTTTTCGTCCGGTGGGCGCATTTCTTTTTGGAATGATGGCGGACCGTTTCGGACGACGGCCCACGTTGATGGTGGATATCATCGCGTACTCGGTGTTTGAATTGTCGTCGGCATTCGCTCCTTCCCTGAAAGTGTTCCTGATCACGCGGGCATTGTTTGGAATAGCCATGGGCGGAGAATGGGGCGTGGGTGCGGCGCTGGCATTCGAGACACTGCCGGCGGAGGGTCGCGGGTTCTTCTCCGGAGTGTTGCAGGAAGGCTACGCGGTGGGGTATCTGATCGCGGCTTTGGTTTACGGCACGGCGTTCCGCTTCGTAGGCTGGCGTGGAATGTTTGTGATCGGCGCGCTGCCGGCATTTCTGGTGATCTACATTCGCACGAAAGTCGACGAGTCCCCGGCCTGGGAGCAAGGACGCGTCTCGAGGAAGGCGGAGACCCGGCTGGGCAAAGACATCCTGACGTATCTGGGCACTTTTGCTTTCCTGGTTGTGCTGATGTTTGCCTTCAATTCGTTCAGCCACGGGAGCCAGGATCTGTATGCGACGTTCCTAACGAAGGACCACAAGTTTGCTCCGCAGGTGGTGGGGTTGATCGCGGTGATCGCCAACATTGGTGCGTTACTGGGAGGAATTCTTTTCGGGACGTGGTCGGAGAAAATCGGACGCAGGAAGGCGATTGTGATCGCGGCGCTGTTGTCGATTCCTATCATCCCGTTGTGGGCGTACTCGCACACCGTGCCCATGCTGGCGCTGGGCGGCTTTCTCATGCAATTCATGGTGCAAGGCGCGTGGGGCGTGATCCCGGCCCACCTGAATGAGCTTTCGCCTCCGAGGGTGCGGGGAACGTTTCCGGGGTTCGCCTATCAGCTGGGGAACCTGCTCTCGTCGCGCAACGTGGTGATCCAAGCCAAGCTCGCTGAGCAGCACTACGGCGGAGTATTCGCACCGGTGCTGGCCTGGACACTTCTGATTGTTGCGAGCTCAGTGGCTGTGGTCACCGGGAGCGGGCGGGAACGAAGGGGCGTAGACCTGTCAAATACCAGCTAAAGAACATGTTTTAGGAGCCCCGAGTATGCAAGATTTGGCGCACTCCGCAGGGGGCACGATTGTGGCATTGTCACGGGGAGGTTCCTGTGTTACGGTAGGTGAAATTTCACGCCTTCGTAAATACATTTTTCAGGGCCCTCTAACAGTGCAGTTTTGCGCAAATGTGCGTGCAGGGGGAAAGCGCCACTATGAAGGAAATCATGGATTCAACTCCGGTCCAGCCATCAGCGGACGAGGAGAATTTTGCCAACCGGAAGCTGATCCGCCCGGCGCTGCCGCGCCCGGATCATAACCATGGGAACCACAACTCGAATCATCCGCAAATGAATCATCCGCAAATCATGGAACGCCGGGACCGGCCCGAGCGGCATGGCCGTCCGGAGCGGGGATTTGAACGGGGCGACCGCGGCGAACATGCGATGGGGACGGGGGGCGGACGCAAGGCAGCGCCTCCGGAGCAGACCAACGCCGAGAATTTCTATTATCAGAAACAGATGCAGTCGAAGACGCCGATGGTAATCGTGCTGCGCGACGGCGAGGAAGTACACGGCATCATCGAGTGGTACGACAAGACCTGCATCAAGGTTCTCCGCGAAGACGGCCGGCCGAATCTGATGATCTACAAGCCCTCAATTAAGTACATGTTCAAGGAAGAAGAGAGCGGACGGTAGGAAAGAATTTGGTAATTTTGTAATTTCGTAATTTAGGCACCTCCGGCTCCACCGTCTGGGAAATTACAAAATTAGCCAATTACTAAATTCCCTCTTCCTCTCCCGCCCGTTTACGCCGCTGATGCTCCCGTTGACAATCTCCGTTATCTCCCATAGCATCAATCACTTGAGGGGTGATTCTCACACCCCGTCGGGGAGCCGTTCGTGATCAAGCTCGATATTATCAACGAAGTGGTGGCCAGAACCGGCATTACCAAGACCAAGGCCGAGTTGGCGGTGGAAACCGTCTTTGAGAGCATGAAGAAAGCGTTGGCCCACGGCAATCGCATTGAGCTGCGAGGATTTGGCGTGTTTAACGTGCGTCCGCGCAAGACCGGCATCGGACGCAACCCACGCACCGGAGCCGAAGTGTCGATTCCTC
Source organism: Candidatus Sulfotelmatobacter sp. (assembly GCA_049583505.1). GTDB lineage: Bacteria > Acidobacteriota > Terriglobia > Terriglobales > Acidobacteriaceae > Sulfotelmatobacter. The sequence continues at coordinate 16,125 of JBAUVZ010000218.1, read as the reverse complement.
CCGGCAAGGCCGTGCGGTTCAAACCGGGGAAAGAATTGCAGTCGATCGATTGAAGTCAGTACCGTATCCAGTACCAAGGAAGAGCCGCTGCACATTCTCCAGCTCTTGTCTGATCCCTGATTTTCTTCCCAGTTCCCGGTTCTGGCACGCACCTTCTTTTTGTCGGTACTGGTACTCGGTACTAGGTACTCCTCTCGTAGTAGCATCTAAGGAAAGGCCTCGCCGGAATCGCGAGCCCGAAGAAATCGAATGTCGGAACCTACTCCTTCCATAAATTCTTCCACCCTCGAATACTACCGGCCAATCCCGCTGTGGGTTCCGCGGCCGCCGCAGCCGCGCTACTGGCTGCATGGGCTGCTGTTGCTGGCGACCTGTTTCACCACGCTAGTCGTCGGGGCGCGCCTCGAGTTCAGTTTCCTGCATAATCTGCCACCGTTCGTTGCCGGCGATGAGTTCATACCGTTCTTCGCTGTGGGTTGGGTGATGGCGCAACCTTCGCGCCTCCTCCTGGGTGTTCCATTCTCCGGCACGTTGTTGCTGATCCTGCTGATACACGAGATGGGGCATTATCTCTATTGCCGCTATCACGGCGTGTACGCAACTCTGCCGTTTTTCATCCCCGCTCCCACGCTGATCGGAACGCTGGGGGCAGTGATCCGGATCAAGTCGCCCATCCGCTCGCGAGCGGCACTGTTCGATATCGGAATAGCGGGGCCGATCGCCGGATTCGTTGCGGCCGTCATCACGCTCGCGGTGGCGCTCGTTCTCTCCAAGCCGATGGCCCCTGCGATGGGACGCTCAGATTTGCAGATGGGATACCCTTTGATTCTGACGACCATGCATCACTTGCTGAGTGTGGTCGCTCCGCACTACGCCATTGCTGGCCTGCCGATACGCCGCGTGTATCTTCATCCCACGGCAGTGGCGGCATTGGTAGGAATGTTCGCTACCGCGCTGAACCTGTTGCCCAGCGGCCAGCTTGACGGAGGACACATCGTCTACGCACTTTGGCCGCGGGCCCACCGATTTTTTTCCTGGACCACGATCGTGGTCCTGGTGAGCCTGGGCCATTTGTATGTTGGATGGCGGGTATGGGCGGCGCTGCTCATCCTGATGAACGTCGTGACCTGGCGTCAGCGTCAGGCTCCGGAGTACCCCGTGCTCCCGACCGCTCGACGGGGGCTGGCCTTGGTGGGACTGGTGATGTTGCTGCTCACTTTCACAATTGCCCCTTTTCAACTCATCTGGAAATAGTCGCCTTCCCGCTACTCAGGAAAACAGGCCGTCTCGAAGCCTATGCTGGGATTCGCCCACGCGAACGTTTCTCTCGTATACTCCTTTATTCAATCGTTTTAATCGAAGGAATCGGAGGTGTTCTTACCTTGAAAAAGCCAGCCGTCATTCTTGCGTGTGTAGCTGCATGTTTTGTTCTTACGTTTCGTGCGTCGGGTCAGACCATCGCGGTTGACACCTCGCGTCCCACAAACCATTTCGTACCCAAGGAAACGTTGGGGGCGGGTGTGGACCGAATCGCGGTAGACGCGATCGACAAAGATCTGCTGCAGCCAACACTGGAAAAGACGCTGGCCTCAGGCTGGCAGCCGGTTACGTATCGTCAGAATACGGAACTCGCAATCGAGGCGTGGCATTGGAATCCGCAAGGGACATGGAGCGAGGGGAGGGGATCGAGCGGCAAAGGATATTTCACGGGCTCTTCGACTCCAACGGAAATGCTTCGATACTCGTACGGGTATGCGCTGCCGAGGCGCGGATTCACCCGCAACGACGGCACCGATAACGTGGGATTCTCGCGGCTGACCGATGGAGATCTGAGTAGTTTTTGGAAGAGTAATCCGTATCTGACGCAACGCTTCACCGGGGAGAACGATGCGCTGCATCCGCAATGGGTGGTGATGGATTTGGCGCAGGTGCAGCAGGTGAACAGCATTCGGATCGCCTGGGGAGAACCTTACGCCCGGCGTTATGTGGTGCAGTACTGGACCGGCGATGATATCAGAGCGGTGACTCGCGGAATTTGGCAGACCTTTCCGCAAGGAACGGTTACCGATGGAAAAGGCCGGACCGAAACAATTCGCTTGAGCGGAAATCCTGTAGCAGTGCGATTTGTCCGGATTTGGATGACCGAGTCGTCGAATACCTGCGCTGGGGACGGTGCAAGCTCAAACGATCCGCGCGATTGCATGGGCTATGCCATCCGCGAACTCTACCTCGGCACAACAACGGAGGACGGCGCGTTTCACGACATCCTGCGGCATACGCCGGACCAGGAGCAGACAACGACCTATTGCTCGTCAGTCGACCCGTGGCATGAGGCGTCAGACCTGGGATCGACTAAGCAGGCGCAGGTCGGCTTCGATCTGTTTTTCACCAGCGGCGTGACGCGCGGGCTGCCGGCAATGGTGCCAGTCGCGCTGCTGTATGACACTCCCGATAACGCCGCGGCGGAAATTGCATATCTGAAAGCGCGCGGTTATCCCATCTCTTACGTCGAGATGGGCGAGGAGGCTGACGGCCAGTACATGCTGCCGGAAGACTATGCCGCGCTGTACTTACAGTGGGCAACGGCGATTCATCGCGTTGACCCGGCGCTGAAGCTGGGCGGGCCGTCGTTTGAAGGCGTGAACAAGGACATCGAAGTCTGGCCGGATGCGAACGGGAAAGTTTCGTGGACGGGACGGTTCATCGATTATCTGAAGCAGCGCGGTCGCATGAATGATCTGGCCTTCTTTTCGTTTGAGCATTATCCGTACGATCCGTGCCGCACGCCTTGGGGCGTGCTCTACGACGAGCCGGAGTTGGTGAGCCACATCATGCAGGTATGGCATGAGGACGGTGTTCCGGCGGATATGCCGGTGTTCATCACGGAGGGAAATCTTTCGTCGGGAGCGAGTGAAACCTATCAGGACATTTTCGCCGGAATCTGGCTGGCAGACTACATTGGATCATTCCTGAACTCGGGAGGGAACGGCGTTTACTTCTTCCATTATCTGCCGCTGCAGATGGAGCCGGGATGCAACGGCTCTCCGGGCACATTTGGAATGTTTACCATCGATGCGAATTATCTGATTCAGCAGCCGCTGGCGCAGTTTTTTGTGGCACAGCTGATCAATCTGGAGTGGGTGCAGCCCGGCGGCAGCGACCATCAGGTGTTTGCCGCGAAAAGCGATGTGCAGGACGGTGCTGGTCATGAATTAGTGACGGCGTATGCGATCAAGCGCCCCGATGGAAAGTGGGCGGTGATGGCGGTGAATCGAGACCAGCAGAACGCGCACCGGGTTCGAATTGCGTTTGACGGACCGGCGGACAAGGCCGGCAGCTTCGCCGGGCCGGTGGAGGTTTCGACCTTTGGCAGCGCACAGTATCAATGGCATCCCGCGCAGATGCGATTCATGGCCCACGCCGAAAGTGCGGCGCAGCCTACGATCGTGGCCACGACACCGGGCACAGCCGACCCCGACGGGCCGATCGTTCATACCAAGCAGACCGCAGAGAAACGCACGATGTATGACCTGCCGGCAGCTTCGGTGGTTGTGATTCGAGGAAACGTCGGCGGGAAGTAGTTGATGGAGGCCTCGGCGGTGTGTTTCATCTCTCACATCAGCCACAGTGCGTCCACGTCCACAATCACCTGCGTACGAGGAATCTTCTGCGCTGCGGCGTACGTCAACATGGCGCGCAGCGTCGCGTTGAGTTTTTCACGGCTGGGCGACTTCAGCACAAAGTGATACCGGTAATCGCGCTTCAGCCGCAGGATGGGCGCGGCGGCGGGGCCGAGCACGCGCACGCCCTCATGGCGGTTCTGCTCAAACCATTTTCCCAGCGTGCCCGACCACCGCAGCGCTTCGTCGAGTTTATCGCTGCGGATGAGCACGTTGGCCAAAGCGGAGTATGGCGGATAGTGCATCCAACTGCGGAAGCGCAATTCCTTATCGTAGAAACCGGCGAAGTCGTGGCGGGCCGCGTATTGCACCGCATAATGGTCCTGAAAATAAGTTTGCAGGATCACTTTGCCCGGAGACTGGCCGCGCCCGGCGCGTCCGGCAACCTGGGTAAGCAATTGAAAGGTGCGCTCGGCGGCGCGGAAGTCGGGCAGTCCCAGCGCGCTGTCGGCGCCGACCACGCCGACCAGCGTGACGCCGTGAATGTCGTGGCCCTTGGCGATCATCTGGGTGCCGACCAGCATGTCGAGTTCGCCTTCACTTAGCGCGTTCAGAGTGCGCTCGAAATCTTCGTGTCCGCGGACCGTGTCGCGATCAAGCCGGGCGATTCGCGCTTGCGGGAACATGCCGTGCAGCAATTCTTCCAACTTCTCCGAGCCGGTGCCGAGGAAATATATATATTCGCTGCCGCAATGCACGCAGGCCTTGGGCACGGGCGTGGTGAAGCCGCAGTAGTGGCAGACCATCTTGTGCTCGCGCTTGTGGTGAGTCAGGGCGATGGCGCAGTTCTGGCATTGCAGAGTCTTGCCGCAGGTGCGGCACAGCACCACGGGCGAGTATCCGCGCCGATTGAGCAGCACCATGACTTGTTCGTGGCGGTCGAAACGGTCTTTGATCTCCGCGGCCAGCTTGCGCGAAATGACTTGCTCATGGCCGGTTTCCTGGAATTCCTGCCGCATGTCGATGATTTCGACTTCCGGAAGAGGACGCTGCTCCACGCGGTCGGGCAACTCGACCAGCGTGTACTTATTTTTCTTGGCATTGAAATATGACTCGAGCGAGGGCGTGGCCGAACCCAGGACAACGACGGCATTCGCCATCTTGGCGCGCATTACGGCAATGTCGCGAGCATGGTAGCGCGGCGTCTCCTCTTGTTTGTAGGAGGAATCATGTTCTTCATCGACGATGATCAATGCGAGATCGGCGACCGGCGCGAAGACCGCGGAACGAGTGCCGACCACCATGTGTGCGTCTCCACTTTTAATACGGTGCCACTGCTGCGCGCGCTCTTTGTCCGATAGCGCAGAGTGCAGGATGGCAACTTCGTCTCCAAAGATCTGGCACAGATCGGCGGCAACCGCGGGCGTGAGGCCGATCTCGGGGACAAGCAGAATGGCGGAGCGTCCGGCTTCGAGCACGGCCCGCATGGCAGCGAGGTAGACAGCGGTCTTGCCTGAACCGGTGACACCGTGCAGCAGGATGCCGGAGAACTTTCGGGCATCGACCGCTTCGCGCAGGCGGTCCAGCGCGGCTTGCTGGGCTGAATTGAAATCGAACGCAAAAGGCGACGGTCGTGGCTTGCTGCGCGAGACCGCGAAGGTCGCAGGCTCTTCGACGATTTCGACCAGGCCGCGCTTGACCAGCGTGCCCAGAGTGGTGCGTGGGATCTCGAGCGCCTGCAGCGTCTCCGTGGGAATCCTGCCGCCAGATGCGGCGAGTGTGTCGACCAGTTTCCGTTGATTGTCGTTCAGCTTACCGTCGGCGGATTTTAGCAGCGCGATCTTGATGGTGCGCGTAGCGTCGCGGACGGTGGAGACATCCTCGCGGACGAGCCACTTCTTTCGCACCATTCCACTCAGGATTAACTTGGAGACGCGTGTGGCGTTGCGCAGGCTTTCTTCGAGAATTTGGATGGCTTTTCCTGGCGCCGGTTCCTGAGCAGCCAGGTAATCCAGCACGCGAAATTCGCCGGCTTGTTCTTCAGGAGTGCGGCGCGAACGCGCGGATGATCCCGACATTCCGGCCAAGTGCAGCGCCAGTTGGCCTTCCTTGGTGATCCGGTACGCGATGGAAGGTTTGAATTCCGCGTTCAGCGGCAGCATGGTACGGAAGACTTCGCCGAGTGGCGCGAGATAGTAGTCGGCAATCCACCGGCCGAGGCGCAGCAATTGGTCGTCGAGCACCGGAGAAACGTCAAGCACACTGATGATGGTTTTTGTTTTAACCGCTGGTTTGCGGTCGTGCAGTTCAACCACGACGCCGGTCATGCGCTGCTGACGGAAAGGCACGAGCACGCGGCCGCCGACCACTGGAATGGTTTCGGCAGGGACACGGTAGGTGAAGACCATGTCGAGCGGCACGGGCAGGGCAACGTCGCAGAATTCGGGCATTGTTCTTAGGGAATATCAGTCTCAGAGAATAGCAGTGACATCGGAGGAACGGGAGCGGGAGATTTACTCAATAGTTTTCTTGGGAGGTTCGATCCCCAGGTACTTCATTACCATCTGCAAATCCTTCCATGCTTCGCCCTTCTGGCGCGGATCGCGCAGCAGGAATGCGGGATGGTAGGTGACGGCCAGGCGTGCGCCCAGCCACGACTGATCGTTGCTGCGAACGCCTGCGGGTTTAAAGTCGTACCAGCGGCCGCGAAGTTCAGACATCGGTGCGTTGATCGCCAACAGGTTTTTCGCCGACACCGCTCCCAGCGCGACCACAACCTTCGGTTTGATGACCGCGATCTGCCGCATCAGAAACGGCGAGCAGGTTTCACACTCGTCGCGCTCCGGCGTCCGGTTGCCCGGCGGACGGCACTTGACCACGTTCGCGATGTAAACGTCTTCGCGCCGCAGGCCCATCGCTTTGATCATGTTGTTGAGCAACTGGCCGGCACGGCCGACAAAAGGCTCGCCCTGCACGTCCTCGTCGGCGCCCGGACCTTCGCCGACGAACATCAGTTCAGCTCGCGGATTTCCCACTCCAAAGACGATCTGTTTGCGGCCCTGCTTGTGAAGTTTGCAGCGGGTGCAGTCGCCGAGGTCTTCGCGAATGAGCTTGAGCGCGGCGACGGGATTGGCCACTCCATACTCCGGCTTCGGCGACACGATTTCGAAGATGTTGTCCTCGGTGGCAATTGGGACCCCGGCGGATTTTCTTGCCGACATTTCCTCTCGCAGTTCTGACTGGGATGCTGGGGACGATGTTGAATACAAAGATGCTGAAATGACGCCGAGGGCGGCCGATTCGGCCTCCACAGGTTGCGAAAGCCGTGGCTCACGCCGGTAGAAATCGTAGATGCCCAACTCGTGACAGTAGCGGACGCGCTCGGCAAGAGCGCGCCGCAGTTCCGGGTCAAGGGTGCCGGCCACTTCCTCAGTGCTCCACATCAAAATAAATCTTCGTCGTCGCCCGATACAGCAAAACTTTTGCTCCATCGAGCTGCATGTCGAAAGAGTCCACGTGCGCCCACTTGATGCCGCGGACGGTCTTCGCAGCCTCGGCCACCGCGTTCTTCGCCGCCTTGGCAAAACTTTCCTTCGATGTTCCAACCACGTCGATCACTTTCTGAGTCATCGCACACTCCTGAGAGAAAAGAGAAGTTGGACGGAATTGTACGCTAGCGGGCTATCGAATGGAGCAACGGGCTTTCTCTTCAGACTTTCACCGGCGACTGGCGCCGCCGGCGTAAGCGGACAACCTGATCGAGGACGCGCTGGGCCACTTCCCACTTGGTGGTCTCGGGCACTTCGACAACCTCGTCATGAGTAATGATGGTCACTTCATTGCGGTCGGAGTCGAAACCGACACCTTCACGGGAGACATCGTTGACCACAATGGCGTCGAGGTGTTTGGCTGCGAGCTTCTGACGCGCGTTTTCGAGGACGTTCTCGGTTTCTGCGGCAAAGCCAACAACAATCTGCGACCGCTTGCGGAGAGAAATTTCCTTAAGAATGTCTGCGGTAGGCTCGAGGTCGAGCGTGATCGGACCTTTGCGTTTTATCTTCTGCGGGGACGCAGACTTGGCACGGTAATCGGAGACGGCAGCGGTCTTGATGACGACGGTGGCCTGGGGCAAGAGATTGAGCACCGCATCGCGCATCCGTTCGGCCGATTCCACGCGCGTGATCTCGGCCGCTCCCGGAGGCGTCAGCACCGTTGGCCCACTGACCAGCAGCACGCGCGCACCGCGACGCAGGGCGGCTTCAGCCATGGCGTATCCCATGCGTCCGCTGGAGCGGTTGGCGAGGTAACGTGCCGGGTCGATCTTTTCGCGCGTGGGTCCGGCGGTGATCAAGATGCTTTCACCCGCGAGATCCTGCGATGCGCCCAGCGCTTCAAGAACGGCCGCGACGATGGTTTCATTCTCAGCCAGCCTTCCGGAGCCGGTCATGCCACAAGCCAGATATCCTGAGCCGGGTTCTACGATCTTCACCCCGCGCTGTCGGAGAACTTCCAGATTCGCCTGCGTCGCGGGATGATTCCACATATTGCCGTTCATCGCCGGAGCCACTACGACCGGCGCGGTGGTGGCGAGATAAAGCGTGCTGAGGAAATCGCCGGCAATACCTTGTGCGAAGTGCGCCAGAACATCGGCGGTGGCGGGAGCGACCAGCAACACATCAATCGACTGCGCCACGGCAATGTGCTCGACCGCGGAATCGATGTTGGCAGAGTCGATGTTGGCTGCGTGCTCTTCCCCGGACGAGAACATTCCGGTAATCACTTTTTCGCCGGAAAGCGCCGCGAAGGTGAGTGGGCGAACGAACTCCTGAGCCGCGCGCGTCATGATCACTTGTACGCGAACGCCGCGGTCTTGCAGGAGGCGCACAATCTCGGCCGCCTTGTAAGCCGCAATGCCACCCGTCACTCCCAGAGCAACTTTCATAGTTTTCTTGACGCAACGCGTTTAGGCGTCTCCGAAAGCCTTATCCAAAACTTCTGCGGCCTGCTCGGCCGCGCTGCGAGTCTCCGGAATCTCCCATTTCACCTTACCAGCGCGGATTTCGTCCTGCGCAATGCGGCAGGGCTTGCGGGAGTTGGTTTGAACCACCGGAGGGGCTCCTGATTGCAGTTGGCGGGCACGCCGGGCGGCGACCAGAATGTAACGATAGTTGCTGTCGAAGCCTTCGATCAATTTCATGGATTCTCTCCCCCTGCTACCGGGATGCAAGATTTTGATTGCCGAAAGTTGATTGCCGAAGTTGGTGCGCTTCGTTCCTTCCTCTGCGACGCCAAGGCCTACTCCACTATTTTCCCACGAAACTCAAGGTTACGGGGGCTTCCGGCCTCCAATATGGTTACCGAGGACTACCCCTCCGAACCGCCGTGGCCCTGAACGAGGCCAGAATCGGCTGCAAGCGATCGCGAACATTAGCCAATCGGCAGCGGTCCGCGAGAGCCACGACCTTGTCGTCATTATTACGGATCTGCCCCGAGTGGAGCAGGCGCTCCGAGCGGACGATGGCTCGCAGGCTCTCGATCGAATCCTCTAACCGGTCGTTCACGAGGATGTAGTTGTATCGGGTGAAATCCTCGATCTCGCGGCTGGCCGTGACCAAGCGGCGATGGATGACCTCTTCGCGATCTTCACCGCGCTTGCGCAGCCTTTCTTCCAGCGTCTTGCGATCCGGGGGCAGGATAAAGATGCTCACAGCCCGGGGAAGCTTCTCCTGGATTTGCTTGGCGCCCTGCACGTCGATATCGAGCAACAGATCTCGCCCTTTCTGTTCTGCCTCCTGCAGGAAGCGGCGCGCCGTGCCGTAGTAGTTGCCAAACACCTCGGCATATTCCAGGAAGTCATCGTGTTTGATCATCGCCTCGAATTGGAGGCGCGAGACGAAATGATACTGCCTTCCATCCGTCTCGCTGCCCCGTGGCGCTCGAGTCGTATAGGAAATCGAAAACTCCAGATCGGGCACGGACTTCAGCAATTCGTTGACAAGGGTCGACTTGCCCGAACCAGACGGGGCCGAAATGATGTAGACAAGTGGCTCGTGGACCGGAACACTCATTCCAGGTTCTGCACCTGCTCGCGTGATTTTTCGATCTCCGCCTTCATGATGAGTCCGGCTTCGGTGATTTTCAGCGCCTCGCCGGCCAGCCCCGACGTCTTTGAAAGCAGGGTGTTGGCCTCGCGGTTCATTTCCTGCAGCAGGAAATCCAGTTTCTTCCCCACTTCTCCATCTCCGTCGAGCAGCCCCAGGAAATGCTGGACGTGATTTTCCAGGCGGACGATTTCCTCCTGAATGTCGCTGCGGTCCACCAGAAGCGCGGCTTCCTGGAGGATACGTTCCTTGTCGGTACTCGAGCCCAGCAGTTCCTGAAGCCGCGACTGGAGCCGTTCGGCATAGCTCTGCAACACGCTGCGCCGGTGCAGCTGCACGGTCTTGACGGCTTCACGCAGATGGGCCATGCGCTGGCGGAGTTCACGTTCGATGCTTCCGCCTTCCTGCTCCCGCATTTGATTCAGGCGATCCAGCACTTCGCCCGCCCTGGCCATCACCGCAGATTCGAGTGCTCCATCTTCGGGATCGCGGGCGGAATCGAGAGCCCCGGGAATGCGCAGGATTACGTTGAGATCGGGTTCGGCGGGGACGCCAAACTCAGCCGCTGCCGTCCGAAAAGCGGCGATATAAGCGTTCACCAGGGGGCGGTTCAGCGCCAGGGTTTCGCCGCCCCCACGCTCCAGGCTGAGCGTGACCTCGACGTGTCCACGCGCGATTCTTTCCTTGAGCAGGCGGCGAAGCTGCATCTCGAGGGAGTCGGAGCTCGAGGGCAGACGAAAATGCAGGTCGAGAAAACGGTGGTTCACCGATTTCAACGAAAGCGCGAAGGCAACGTGGCCGTTGCCCTGAATAGACGACGGAGAGGACGACAACGAAGCCGAGCCGGTCGGCGGCGCGTCGCTGCTTCCATCGGTGTGGCCTGTGAGTTCGCCTTTGACCTGGGCGAAACCCGTCATGGAGCGAAGAGGCATGAGTGATTTTCCAAAACCTCTGACTGCCAATTTCAGCTGGGTTGCGCTGGCTCCAGTTTCGGCTCGAAGTCAGCGAACTGCAACTCGTACAAACGCCGGTACGTACCCAGCTTTGTCATCAGGTCTTCGTGAGCGCCAATGTCTGCGACGGCGCCATTCTCGATCACAACAATGCGGTCAGCGCGGCGCACCGTCGAAAGCCGGTGCGCAATCACAAACACGGTGCGGCCACTCATCAGATTGTGCAATGCGGATTGCACCAGCGCCTCCGATTCGCTGTCGAGAGCTGATGTTGCCTCGTCCAGAATCAGGATGGGCGCGTTCTTCAGAATCGCGCGGGCAATGGCGATGCGCTGCCGTTCGCCACCAGAGAGGCGCACGCCGCGCTCCCCGATCACCTCATCGTACCCCGCGGGCAAGGTTTGGATGAAATCATGCGCCAGCGCGGCCCGGGCCGCGGCTTCAACATCTTTCAGAGCCACGTGAGGCTGGCCATAGGCGATGTTGTTTCGAACTGTGTCGTTGAACAGGACGGTTTCTTGCGTGACGATTCCCACTTGCTCCCGCAACGAAGCCAGCGTCACATCGCGTACGTCGTGGCCGTCGATGAGCAGGCGCCCCTGCGTGGCATCAAAAAAGCGCGGAATCAAGTGAACCAAGGTGCTTTTCCCTGAACCGCTGGATCCGACGATCGCAACGACTTCTCCGCGGCGAACTTCGAGGTTGATATCGTGCAAGACGCGGGCGTCTGCGCCCTCACCGCCATAGGTGAAGCTCACGTGATCGAATTGCACAGCATTCGCGAATGGAGGCAAGCGCCTGGCGCGCGGTTTTTCGCGAACTTCATCTTCGATGTCCATAAACTTGAAGATTTCACTCGATGCGCCCAGGGCTTGCTGGAAGTTGTTGTTGAAGAGGGCGAACTTGCGGACGGGATTATACAGGGCCAGGATCGCGGCAAAAAAGGCAACGAAGTCGCCTAGAGTGAACTGGTTATGGACAATCTTTTCGCGGCCCAGAAGCAGCATCAGGGCCAGGGCAATTGCGCCAAAATTATCCATCAGCGGAGAACTAATCGCAGCCGCCGCGACTGAACGCAGGTTGGCGCGAAACAAGCGGTTGGCGGCCGCCCGAAATCGCGCAACTTCCCACGATTCCATCCCGAAGGCCTTCACGATGCGGTTGCCGGTGATGGTCTCGTGGAGCAGGTTTTGCACGTCGGCCAACTGATCCTGCCCACGGCGTGTGGCCGTGCGGACACGGCGTCCGATACGCACCGCCGACAAGACAATAAACGGCACAAACAACAGCAGCACCCACGCCAGGTCGCGGCCCAGCACGACCACTGCGGCCGCAATAAAAATGAAGCTGAAGAACTGCTGCAGAAACTCCGCCAGCACGCTCGACATCGCGTATTGCACCCGTTCAATGTCGTTGATGATGGTTGAGATCAGTGTCCCCGTCGCGTGCCTTTGAAAAAAAGCCGCGGACCGCCGCAAAACCGAGTTGTAGAGATCGTTGCGCAGGCTCGTGATCATACCGAAGCCGGCATGGTTCACCAGGTAGGTACCGCAATAGTCGAAGATTCCCTTTAAGAAAGTCGAGGCAACAAGCGCATAGGCGACGATCGTCCATGCATTGTGAAAATGGCTGGGAACGAACCGTTGCAGATAAATAGCATGCGTGGTACGAGGAATCGTGAACAGCACGATGTTATCGGAACCCGAAGCAGGAACCAGCACACGGTCGAGCACCGGCTTCAGCAGCACGAGCCGGAACGCCTCCAGAAAACCAACGCCAGCCAGCAGCAACACACCCGGCAACAACTGCCACAGGAAGGGAAACACATAGCGGACGAGGCGTGTCAGTTGGCGCATACCGCTCCGAGCAGGCCGCAGTGGCTTACTGACGGTGGCATAGTCATGGAGTGCAAGGGCTTATTTTACTGCGCCGGTCTGGAATCCCCAAGTGGCCGCTTCCTGTTTCTCCTAAGGCTGGAACTCACTTCGGCATATCCCGATGCACGACCTTCACGCGGTATCCGGCTTTGTGCAGGCGCTTGCTCACCTCCTCGGCGATCATCACTGAACGGTGCTGGCCGCCCGTACAGCCAAAACTGATGGTGAGATAGCTCTTGCCTTCATGAATGTAGTGCGGCAGCAGGTAAACCAGTAGGTCGGAAATGCGGTGGACGAACTCTTGCGTCTGCGGAAAGGACCGAATGTATTTGGCGACGCGGGGATGGCGGCCCGTAAGCGCGCGGAATTCGGGCACGAAGTGCGGGTTGGGTAGAAAACGAACGTCGAAGACCAGGTCCGCCTCTTCGGGCACACCATGGCGAAAGCCGAAGCTCACGCACGAAACCAGAATGCTTTTCTCCGCCGCCTGCTCGCGGAAACGCTCCGTGATATGGGCGCACAATTCGTGCACGTTGAACTTAGACGTGTCGATGACGATGTCGGCCAGGGCGCGGATGCTCGCCAGGTGGCGCCGTTCGGCCTTGAGCGAGGCATTGACCGGCGTGTCTGTGCCCAGGGGATGCGGGCGGCGGGTCTCACTGAAACGGCGCATCAACACCGCATCGGAAGCTTCCAGGAAGGCGACCTTGGTCGGAATCATGCGCCGCACTGCCTTCAAAATGCCGGGGAGTTGCTCGAGTTGCGAGCCTTCGCGGACGTCCACCACCAGCGCCGTGCGGCGGATCTCGGCCGATTGCAGGGCCATCTCCGCGAAGCGCGGGATCAGCTCGACAGGAAGGTTGTCGACGCAGTAGTAACCCAAATCCTCGAAAGCCTTGAGCACAGATGCTTTGCCGGAGCCGCTCATCCCCGTGATGATGACCAGTTCCGGAGCATGCGGAGCTTTATGCGTGACCGCACGCATCGTTTTCTTCCCTCTGCGCGGTGGGTTCGGGCGCTTGCGAAACCCCGACGATTTCCGAGGCGTCATGCATGGATAGTAGCACCGAAGACGGCGTGTCTTCTAAGCTCCGTTTCCGATTTGTCTAAGCCCGGCTTGGAAAGGTAAGCTAGCTCGCCATGAAGAAGTTCGAGGAACTTACGGAACGCGAAGTGTTGGCTCTGGCTATTTCTCTGGAAGAAGAAGATGAGCGGGTGTACGCCGACTTTGCCGAAGGTTTGCGGCAGGATTACCCCGCATCGGCGGCCATGTTCGAGGGCATGCGCGAAGAGGAGTCGGGGCATCGCCGGCGCCTGATCGAGCTTTACCGGCAGAAGTTCGGCGAGCACATTCCGTTGATCCGCCGCCAGGACGTGCGTGGATTTGTGGAGCGTCCGGCGCTTTGGCTGATGCGCCCGCTGCGCATCGAGGCGGTGCGCAAGGAAGCCAGCACCATGGAAGTGGAGACGCGCCGGTTCTATGAGAAGTCGGCGGCGCGTGCGCAGGACGCCAGTGTCCGGCAACTGCTCGACGATCTCATCAATGAAGAACGCGAGCACGAAGAGCGCGCGCAGGAACTGGACAAGGAAAAGCTTCCCGCCAACGTAAAAGCCGACGAAGAGTTAGCGCAGCGCCGGCTTTTCGTATTGCAGATCGTGCAGCCGGGTTTGGCCGGCCTGATGGATGGCTCGGTTTCAACGCTGGCACCTGTGTTCGCCGCAGCTTTTGCCACCACCGATAGCTGGACCGCCTTCCGGGTAGGTTTGGCTGCTTCAGCCGGCGCCGGCATCAGCATGGGATTCGCCGAGGCGCTTTCCGATGACGGCAGCCTTACTGGCCGCGGACATCCTTGGGTGCGTGGCTTGATCTGCGGAGCCATGACCGCGCTGGGCGGAATCGGACACACGCTGCCATTTCTGCTGAAGGATTTTCGTATGGCGCTCTGGGCCGCAAGCGTTGTCGTGATCGCGGAATTAGGTGTGATTACCTGGATCCGGCACCGTTATATGGATAGTCCTTGGGTCTCGGCTGCACTTCAGGTCGGGTTGGGCGGGGTCTTGGTCTTCATTACCGGCTGGCTCATTGGGAGTTCCTAGTCTTCGTCACATTACGGTTGAGTATCCAGCGGGTGCTTGCTCTTTTCGTAGAATTCATTTTGGAGCTTCAGGCTGACTTCATCGGCTTTCACGGCGCGGATCGCTTTGGCCACAGAGTCGATCCACCAATCCATCTGAAATTTTCCTAACTCCTTGGTCGCGGCGGAACCGTCGCCGGAATAGTGATTGGGAAAGCGCGCGTACCACCAGATGCCGGTGTAGACGTCTTCGGGAAGGTTCTGGCGATGCTCGTCGGCGCCGGATTCGCTGGTGGCGCGGTCGAGGTGGACCGTGTCGGGGCGGGAAATCATCATCTTCGAGGTTTCGCTTTCGCCGGCGTGCATGTCGATCGTAGTCTTCTTCGGCGGGCCTCCCGACTCTGGGCTTCGCCGGTCGAAAACGTAGACCACGTAGTCGTGGGGCTTATCCAATTGCGATTGCGCGAAGAAGGGCAGCAGGTGCTCGTTGCCGCCGTGGCCGTTGACGATGATCACTTTCTTGCAGCCGTTGCGGGCCATCTCGTCGGTGGTTTCCTGCAACAGCGCGAGTTGCATTTCGCGGCTGTAGGCGACGGTTCCCGGCTCGTGGCGGGCCTCGGCAATCTGTCCGAAATAATATTCGGGGAAGACGACGGCGTATTCCTGCTCGGCGGCATGCAGTGCGGCGTAACGTGCGTCCAGCAGATCGGTGCCTAGCGGAAGATGCGGTCCGTGTTTCTCCAGGATGCCGAAGGGAAGCAGGCATGTGCCTTGTGAACGGTGGATGCCTTCGCGGAAATCGGCGGCGGTGAGTTCTTCCCAGTGGACGGAGAGCTTCGATTGGGGCGTGACCGCTTGCGATTGCGCGGGGTGCGACGCACTCTGGATCGTAAGAAGAAAAGCCCACAGTATGACTGAAAGAATGGTGGAGCGAGTGCGCGTTGTCATCGGCCATCTCCCTCGGCGGGCGAATTCTAGCACGCGGCGTCGCTTAGAGTTTCGAAGCATCTCACGCTGTGGATTTCTTGCTGAAATAAATCCGCGCGCGGCGGGTACCCGTCTGGGAAAAACGGCGTGGATGCGGGGGTACCCCCTCCCCCGTACCTTCTGAATGGCCTGCTGGGCGCGGGGTTTGCAAAAAGTGTTTGCAAAATCTTGATGTCAAGGAACTTAGAGGTCAAAATCTAGAGAACAGCGGACTTAGAGGTCAGCCGATGAGGTTTCCTTCAGTACGTCCGCCTCGACCATGATCGCGCGATTGGGACGGTGGAAGCAAGGTTAGATGTCAACGGAGCCGGTGAAAACATCTGGGTTGGCCGTCATCCGCCCGGAATCCGAAACCAGACAGTCCGGGTCGTGAGTGTAATCGCCTGTGGGTGTTGAAAAAGTACGTCAACGGAACGGCTTTTTCGGCTGCGAGAGCCGCTGCCAAGTTTTTCTTCTCTCTATTCGGCTAAGCGGTGGCTGGCAGAACCGGTGTTGCCGGCTGGCTGAGGAAC
>JBAUVZ010000217.1:0-65723 GCA_049583505.1 Candidatus Sulfotelmatobacter sp. | reverse complement strand
GGCTGGTTTCGTAGCGGTGGGAGCGGTCCATGCCGCCGCATCATAGCAAAAGTGTCAAGGCGTAGGCCACGATGACGTCAGGCTCGAATCTGGCCGCTCACACAAATAGTTTTTTGTTGATCGGGCTACCGTTTTCGCGGCAATAGCTGAGATAGTGATCCATAAACCAGAACACATCGAGGGTCTCCAGTAAGTCATCGTTCTCGTCAAAGAATTCCAGCGATCCGTTGAGCCAGAAAACCGTCTTCATGCCCTGGTCGGAAACCAGGGTATGAATGGCGCCGGGACTTTCCTGCACGTAGCTGCCCGCGCGCGAGACCCACTCATATTCGAGATAACGCCAACTGCCTTCCAGGGTATAACCAAAAACTCGCCCACGATGGCGATGCCGGCCCAACATGCCTCCCGACTTCACCCATAGAACATTCGCGTACATGTTCGTTCGTACGTCGAATGCGAGATGACGAATAAAAACATTCGGCCGGAAAGGAACCCAGGGAGATTCATCCTCTCCAGCGCCGACATGGATATCAGGGAAAGCATATTCGCGCACGACTACATCAATACTGCTCTTTGTCTTTGCATCGAGAATGGGCATAGAGTCTCCTCACTGCGACCGCCATAATTTAGTCTGAATTGGTTCGTCTGGCAATGCCGGCTCATCTTTGGCGGAGGTCAACTCACCTCGCCTTTGCGCCCGCGAGTTTCCAAAGTTGATGTTCTTCGAGGAGTCGGCGCACGTATAATGCGGCACTGAGGGAGCAGAACTGGCAGCGCGTCTCATTGAGAGTTTAGCCACCACCGAACCACTCGCCGAAGTGTTCTCGGACAGCTCCGTCCTGCAAGCCATGTTGGATTTTGAAGTCGCGCTCGCTTGCGCTGAGGCACGTGCAGGCATCGTGCCAAAGTCCGCGGCCGATCGCATCACCGCTGCGGCGCATGCCAGTGAATTCGATATGGACGCTCTGTCTCGGGGCATGTTTCGCGCCGGCACTCCCGGAATTCCTCTGGTCAAGGCTTTGACTGAAAAGGTGAAGGCTAGGGACCCGGAAGCTGCCGGATGGGTGCACTGGGGCGCTACCAGCCAAGACGTCGCTGACACGGCGTTGGTTCTTTTACTAAAGCGCGCGCAAACAATCATCACCGCCGATCTAGAGCGGCTGGAAAAAGCTCTGACTACGCTCTTAGAGCAGCACAAAACCACGGTCATGCTGGGCCGAACCCTGATGCAGGCCGCTCCGCCGGTGACGTTCGGTTTGAAGGTCGCGGGTTGGCTGGGCGCGGTGAGTCGAAGCAGGAAGCGTCTTGAGTCCGCGTTCGATGATGCCCTGGTTCTTCAATTCGGCGGCGCATCGGGAACGTTGGCATCATTGGCAGATAAAGGAACAGTGGTCGCTCGCGCGCTCGCCGAAGAACTTGGATTGCGCTGCCCCGAAGCGCCCTGGCATACGCATCGCGACCGCCTGGCCAATCTCGTCTGCTGCTGCGGTGTACTGACCGGTTCGCTGGGCAAGATGGCGCGTGACATCAGTTTGCTGATGCAGAGCGAAGTGGCCGAAGTGTCCGAACCGAGTGGCGAGGGCAGAGGCGGGTCCTCCACCATGCCGCACAAACGAAATCCAATTGCTTGCGCGCTGACTCTTGCCGCCGCCGAGCGAGTTCCCGTGTTGGTCGCGAGTTTTCTTTCGGCAATGGTGCAGGAGCACGAACGCGCCCTCGGTGGCTGGCAATCTGAATGGCCGACGGTAGCGTCCATAGTTCAGTCGACGGGGTCGGCGGCATCATCGCTGGCAGAAGTTGCGGAGGGGCTTTCGGTGGACCCAGCGCGCATGCGGCAAAACATTGCCAACACAAGGGGCCTGATCTTCGCCGAGCGGGCGATGATGCTCCTGGCCGCTGACTTGGGGCGAGACGTTGCTCGTAAGCTCCTGGAGGACGCAATACAAAAGAGCATTGCACAGAAGAAAGATCTCGTTGCACTGTTGGCAGAGTTGCCCGAAGTCAGCTCACGCCTGAATCGTTCTATGCTTGACCAACTCGCGATCCCAGAGCAGTACCTCGGATCGGCGGAGGCGTTCCGCGTGGCATTGCTGAATAGCGCCACCTCGAACAAGAGGGAGCATTAAGAACTTGCCATTCGCCAATTGCAACCGTGCCCGGCTGTTCTACCGGCTCGAGGGAATGCCTGAAAAGCCGGTGCTGGTCCTTTCCCATTCGATCGGCACCGACCATGCGATGTGGGCCCCGCAAGTTCCCGATCTGCTTTCCCATTTTCAGGTATTGCGATACGACACCCGCGGCCATGGCGCTTCGGACGTAACCAAAGGCGAATACGCGATCGAACTGCTCGGACGGGATGTGCTCGCCCTGGCTGATTCCCTGGGCATTCGCAAGTTTGCCTTTTGCGGCCTCTCGTTAGGAGGCGCAATTGGCCAGTGGCTTGGCGTGAACGCCGCAGATCGCCTCACTAGCCTGGTTCTCGCCAACACCTCGCCAAGGTTTGGCGAGCGCAGCAACTGGGAAACGAGAATCAAAATGGTAAGTGAGGGAGGAATGGCTGCCATCGTGGATATGGCGATGCAGCGATTTTTCTCGCCACAAACTCTGGCCAATGCCAACGCCTACGCGAACGCGGTGAAATCGTTGTTGTTGGGAACTGATCCAGTCGGATACGCCGGATGTTGTGCCGCGCTGCGCGACTTCGATTCGCGGGAGACCCTGCGGAGCATTCGTGTTCCGACCCTAATACTTTCAGGGGATCGCGATGTTTCAACTCCCTGGGCAGGCAACGGCGAAGTCTTGGCGAAGCAAATTCCGAACGCGCGTTCTCTGCAGTTGCCGGCAGCTCACCTTTCAAACCTGGAGCGGCCCCGGTCATTTCTTGCAGCGCTGCTCGAATTTCTGCTGCCCCAGCCGGATGATGCTCAGCGCTCCAACGCAGGATTCGCCATGCGCCGTGCAACGCTGGGCGATGATTACGTCGATCGAGCCATTGCTGCGACCAACGATTTCAACCGCGAATTTCAAGATTTGATCACGCGCTACGCGTGGGGAGCCATCTGGACGCGTCCGGAATTGGATGTACGGACGCGGCGATTGCTTGTGCTCGCAACCATGGCGGCACTCGGGCGCTGGGAAGAGTTTGCCATGCACCTGCGCTCGGGATTGCGGCATGAATTGGAGCCGTGCGATCTGAAAGAGCTGCTGCTTCAAACCGCGATTTATGCCGGCGTGCCCGCGGCCAACACGGCGTTTCACATCGCCCAGAAAGAGTTGGAAGACACAGGATTGCAGCCGGCGTTACAGCTACCCCACGAGACGAAGAAATGAACGCTCGCGACCTGATTGCCATTGACGTGCACGTTCACTTTGAAAGTGAAGACGGCCAGAATGCGGTCAACGAAGCAGTAAAGAAATACTTCGGCAACTCCGGCGTGGACCGCGACCGCTATGCTCTGGCTGAGTATTATCGCTCACGCAAAATCGGCTGCGTGATTTTCAGCGTGGACGAGCGGCTTACCGGACGCACACCCATTCCGAACGACGAGGTCGCGGCCTTCGCCGCCGAAAACTCCGACATCATGTTTGCCTTCGCCAGCGTCGACCCCATGCGCGGCAAGGCGGCGGTGGAGGAAGCGCAACGGCTTATCGCAGCGGGAGGCATTCGCGGTTTCAAGCTCCATCCTCCCGTGCAACAGTTCCATGCCAATGACAAATTGGTCTACCCTTTTTACGAAGTCCTCAACCAGGCCAAATTGCCGGTGATCTTTCATACTGGCCATAGCGGCATCGGCGCAGGGTTGCCCGGGGGCGGCGGGGTTCACTTGAAATACGGCAACCCGATGGATATTGACGACGTGGCCGTCGACTTCCCAGATATGCCAATTATCATGGCGCACCCCTCATTTCCCTGGCAGGACGAGGCCATCTCCGTGTGCCTGCACAAGCCGCAGGTTTACATCGATCTCTCGGGTTGGTCGCCCAAATATTTCCCGCCGATACTTGTGCAATATGCGAACACCCTGCTCAAACACAAGGTGTTGTTCGGCTCGGACTATCCGCTGATTTCGCCCGACCGATGGCTGGCCGATTTCCAGAAGCTGTCGATTCGCGATGAAGTGCGCCCGCTCATCCTGAAGGAAAATGCTATGCGCTTCTTTGGGCTCGAGGCGTGAGGACTGTTAATCTCAACCCGGGAACCTGCAACTCGCGTAGTAGAATCTGCACGGATTTCGGCGCGAATTGCAGGCGTGTCCGATTTGCATACAAATGGCGGGAAAGAATTCAAGGGTAATCGTCAGAATACGCGAAATGATTCTCCACGGGGAACTGCCTCCGGGCGAGCGCGTGCGAGAGGTCGAACTTGCGGTCAAGCTCGGAGTTTCCCGGACCCCGGTGCGTGAGGCTCTACCCATCCTCGCGCAGGAAGGGGTACTGACTCAGCTCGACACTCGCGGTTTTGTTGTGAGGGCATTCACGCCGCAGGAAATCATGGATGCGATCGACGTACGCGGTGCGCTCGAAGCCCTGGCGGCTCGTATGTTAGCGGAACAAGGTCCGTCCCGGCGCCTCATCCGCTCTCTACACGAATGTCTCCGTGAGGGAGACGAAATCATTGCCAAAGGACAGCTGGTTCTGGCAGACGAAGCGCGGTACGGCGACATGAATCGACAATTCCATTCGCTGATTGTCGAGGGATCTGGGAGCAAAGTGGTCACCGAGGCGATCGAACGCAACGGGCGAATTCCATTTGCGGCGGCGCATGCCATTGCTTTTGACAAAATTGATCTTCCACGCATGTACGACCACCTGCTCTACTCGCACCGCCAGCATCACGCCATCGTTCAGGCGCTGGAAAACGGTGAGAGCTCTCGCGTGGCCGCCCTGATGGCCGAGCACGCAATAGGGGCAAAGATAAGCATGAATCTTTCGCGTGGTGGTTTGCGATCGGTGGGGGCAGCTTCAGAAACCTCAGCTCTCGACCGTTAATTAGGAAACTTCCGCATGTTACGTGGTTCGCGAAACACCGGCGGAGGTGACGATGCTTATCCCTCCCACACGCTTGCCGGCACCAGCAACTCGCCCCGAAAAAGCGCACGAGCTGTTCGAATCAGGCTCGAGCGCATCACCTTCAGACCGCCGCCACTGTGTTCCACCTGAAACTCAACCGAAAATTCGCCGCTGGGATGCTCAATCGAGAGTAGTTGCACTGGCCCGTCTTGGGGGCGCACGATGCCACGGGCGACTGACTGGGGAAGAATGCACGCCGTGCCCACCGTCACCGCCATCAAGACTCCGATGGCCGAGTGACATTTGTGCGGAATGAAAGTGCGCGTCATTACGTGCCCACCAGCTTGCGGCGGCGCGATCAGGGTCATCTTCGGGACCACCTTCGAACGCACGTCGCCCAAGCCCATGCGCTCCCCCGCCAGAATACGAATTGCCTCCAGACGTGTTTTGAGTTCCTGGTCGGAGTTAAGGTCCACCGGGGTTTCGTACCCGGATTTCCCAAGATCTGAAGCGCGCAGCACAACCATAGGCATGCCGTTGTCGATCAGGGTCACTTCGATTCCGTCGATCTGGTCGATCATGTTGCCGGTCGGCAATAGGGCGCCGCAAACCGAACCACCAGTATCGCGGAAATCGATGCGAATCGCGGCCGCCGTACCCGGGACGCCGGCAATCGATGCTTCCCCGGCATAGGTAACTTCGCCACCCGGCGTGGGCACGTGGGCGACGGCCACAGTTTCCGTGTTCACCATATAAATTGTCACCGGCGTGATGGGATCTTCGGGTGCAACCAGGCCGCGCTCGATCGCAAAGGGGCCAACGCCCGCCAACATGTTTCCGCAGGTTGGAGTCACATCGACCAGCGGACGGTCCACAGAAACTTGAGCAAAGAGATAATCGACATCAATTCCGGGCCGCGACGAACGGGAAAGGATGGCGACTTTGCTGGTCAGAGGATCTGCACCGCCGATGCCGTCGATCTGTCTGGTATCGGGCGAGCCCATAGCAGCCAGCAACACCCGGTCCCGTGTTTGCACATCGCTGGGTAGGTCGTTAGCCAGAAAGAAAGGGCCTTTTGACGTGCCGCCGCGCATCAGCGTACAAGGGATGGCTGTTTGCAAGGTTTGAAACATTGCGGCAAGAGCTTTCAGATGTATTTCAGTCCCAGGTCCGCGACCTTCTTCCGCAAGCCGTAGATGTCAAGTCCGAGTTCACCGCGGGCCAGCCGCTGGCGTGTCGCATCTTCCTTGCGCGCCCGCTGCTCCGCGGCCGAGGCCACTTCGCCCGCCACGGTTCGCTTGACCACGACGACTCCATCATCATCTGCGACGATCACATCACCGGCTTCCACCAGCGCTCCCGCACATACCACCGGAAGATTCACCGATCCGAGTGTGCTCTTGACGGTTCCCTGGGAATGGATGGCACGGCTCCAGACGGGAAACTTCATTTCCGTTAAAGGGCGAATATCACGACAACCCGCATCAATCACTAGTCCCGTTACGCCATGCGCACGGAGCGACGTCGCGAGCAGCTCGCCAAAATAACCGTCAGTGCAGGGTGAAGTCGGAGCCACGACGAGAATATTTCCTTCGTGGCATACTTCAACGGCCACGTGGATCATCAGGTTGTCGCCGGGAGGAAGCGAGACGGTTACTGCAGGGCCGGCTATGGTGGTGCCGGGAAAAATCGGACGCATGTAGGAGGCGAGTAGGCCGCAACGTCCTTGCGCTTCGTGCACCGTGGTTACACCGAGTTTTTCCAGGGCGGCCACGACTTCGGCAGGCGGTTGCTCCACGTTGCGAACCACAACAGGTTCGTTCATGCCAGCTCCTCCGTGACCTGCGGAAATACGCGCTGATAGGCTTCTCCATATTTGATGGTCTTATTGGAATTGCGCGAGGCCTGCACACCGCGCTGCAGCGCAACCCGCTCGTAGTAATGCCAGAGATGCTCCTGGGCGTTCATGGCTTTGAAGGCCTCATATTTCTTGGGCCAAACTGGAGTGACGTCGAGCAGCAACTGGGGCTTAAATTCGCACTGTTCTGGCTGGTGTGGCTCGAACAGGAAAACCGGCGGCGCACCGATTACCGGCGTGCCCGGTTCGTGCCCATGCGCCTGCGCCACGATGCGCGCCTCCTGCGCAGCATGAGAAACCAGAGGATGATCGAAATTGTAAGGATCTTTGAGGGAGTGGGTAAGGACGAACTCCGGCCGGACTTTTCGGTAAAGCATAGCTAGGTCGTAAAGGACGCTATCCGAAATTCTCATGGGGTAGTCGCCAACATCGAAGAAAATCATCTTGGCCCCGAGAATCCCAGCCGCGTGCGTCGCCTCATCTTTCCTGTTGCTTTTGACTTTCTCCATCGTCATGCCCGGCTCGCGCCAGAGTTTCGCCGATTCGCCACGCTCCCCAAACGACAGACAAACAACGGTAACCTCCCAGCCCCGCTCGGCATACAAGGCGATCGCCCCGCCTGCCCGCCATACAAAGTCCGCCGCATGGGCGCTCACGACGAGGGCTGTGCGTTTGCTGTTCATTGTGTTATGTATTTGACCGCTTGCCGCCTATGGCTTTGCTTGCGGCTCCACCGGAGGCGTTCCGTACGTATGAAACGATTCGATCGTTTTCAGCCCCCACGCTTGTCCTTTCTTCCGTTCGGCTTCACTCCATCGGATCGGCTTCCAGTCCGGGGCCAGGATCAGACGCGCACCGGCATTGGCAATCTCAACCCGGTTGCCTCCGGGCTCGTACACGTATAAGAAGAAGGTCTGCTGAATTGCGTGTTTATGAGGACCAGTTTCGATGTAAACGCCATTTTCCAGGCAGATATCCGCCGCAAGCAAAACTTCTTCCCGGCTGTTGACTGCATAGGTGATGTGGTGAAAGCGTCCCGTGGCACCGGTGTGGTCGCGCGTGTAGGCAAAATCGTAGCTTTTATTCGTGCACGTCATCCAGATGCCGGCTTCCGAGCCGTCGTCCATGACAATTTGCTCGGTCAAGCGAAAGCCGAGATATCTTTCGAAGAACTCGCGGTTGGCTTTGACATCGGCCGCGAGCCCGTTCCAGTGGTCGAGGCGACGCACGTTGATGCCGCGTGCGGGAAATTTCTGCGCCTGATTCTTGAGTGCGGGCCGCAGCTCAGGCGGCGCCTGATACCACTGGGTTTCGTAGTAAAGCTCGATCTTATGTCCGTCCGGGTCTTGGCAAAGAAACGCAGGCCCATGTGCCAGGTCGCCTTCCGTCCAGCCGATGTCGAAGCCCGATCCTTTGAGGGCCGCCACTCGCCGCTCGAGAGCTTGCGGACTCCGGGCGCGATACGCTACATGGCCTAGACCCGGGAGTTTAGATGCCGTGAGTTTCAGCGAATGCCGCTCATAATCATCATAGGCATGCAAGTAGACCGAGTCGCCTTGCCGCCCGCTCTCCGTCATTCCCATAACCTGCACGAAAAACCGCAGGCTCTCTTCCGGCTTGGGAGTGAGCAATTCCAAGTGGCCGAGATGAGCGAGATCCATTATCGGCTCGTTTTCCACGATTCACCTTTTGTGAGCGCAGCTTTTCAACGTTGGCTTGGCTCCTTACCCGCGGGCCGGATCATCCGCCACAGTTTCCTCGCAGACGGCGCAAGCACACTCACTAAAGCTCTCGATCACGAACAACCTGTCGAACAGGGTGTCAAATGTTCCTTGTGGCCGGTCCGATGCAGGAGAAGCGCACATATATGTATACATCGCGCTTGACAATTCTCCAATCGCCATGAGCAAATGTACCGACATTCAGTATACTGAATAGTGCGATGCCTGCCATGGACTATGCAACCGCTTCGCCTGGCGTCATTGAACTTCTGCGTGGCCATTCGATTGAGCTGAATCCGGGCGACGCCAGAACCTTACAGGCAGCGGCTGAACGTCTGGATCCCGGCACGGAAGTCTCTCTGGCCTGGATTCCGGGCTCAAATCCAATGGACATGATTGCGCCGGCCGCAAGTTTGAAGCGCGCAGGTCACATCCCCATGCCCCACGTGGGCGCGCGTCATCTGGAGAGCGCGGCGCAGCTCCAGTCGCTGGCAGAACAGTTCAAAGATGCAGGCGTGGATCGCATTCTGATCATAGGGGGCGACCGGGCCGCTCCCGCCGGCCCATATGACAGCAGCCTGGCAGTCATGCAGACCGGTGCGTTTCAGAGACTCGGTATAACTCGCATAGCTGTCGGAGGTTTTCCCGAAGGCAACCCTCATATCCCTGAGAAGATCCTGAGCGAAGCGCTCCGGGCAAAAGTCGGCGTTGCGCGCAAGGAGGGGCTGCAACTTTCGATCATTACGCAATTCTGTTTCAAGGCTGAACCAGTGATCACATGGGTGCAGGCAGTTCGGGCACGCGGCATCGATGTTCCGATACGAGTAGGGTTGGCCGGCCCCGCCAGTCTGTTAACCCTCATGCGTTATGCCGTGCGGTGCGGAGTTGGCAACTCGCTGCACGTTCTGAAGGAAAATCCATTCTTCGCCAGAATTCTGACGGAACGAGGGCCCGAGCCGATTATCCGGGAACTTGCCGCTTCCATGGCGGATGGCGATGGCAGACAACTCGGCATCGCTGGCCTGCACTTCTACGTTTTTGGCGGCTTCAAGAAAACGATGGATTGGATTGATGCCGAGCGGTCGTTGATGCACTCCCGTCACCCTCGAACGCTACGCCATCCCTTGGCATAAGTCTCGCGTGCGACTTTGGAATAAGGCACCGGGCTGACGATGGCGCGAATCTCCGTCTGCTTGTGCCTCTCGACCGTGGTCTTCTCCGTACCGCCTCCCGCTTCGCCCCACACAAGTCTGACTTCTGTACCGGTTTGAATGTCCGGATCGACGACCCCCAGAGAGAGCATCGAGCGCTCATTATAGCTGTACCCCGCGAACATGGAGAACCCGACGGTCTTGCCTCCGAACAGTATCTTGTCGTACGAGGCGGACGTGTAGTTTGATTGCGGCAGGTCGATATACTTGTAAATGTCTCCCGCCTCAAACATCGATGCGAAAATCTTCAATACATCTTCGGCATTCCATGCGAAGGTTACTTTTTTTCTCTGCGGCCGGCCAGACATTTTTTCGAGCGCTTCTCGCCCGACGAAGTCGTGGTCGAATTTGACGAACGGCCCATAGCCCAGAGCATACGGCGACATGTAATAGTCTTCGATGTCATCGGATTCGAAACTGCCGCCGATCGAACCCGTTCCTTCATAGCTGGTGGCAGGCAGCCACTGTCTGTAGGCCCTCATCTTTTCGCCGGTGTAAACCGCAGGAAGAGGAGACGGAATCCATCCCGATTCAAGTGTATTGGTGGAGTAAGCTCTGGCCCCGACTTCGCGAAGGCCAAAATCCCTGCCCGCATCAACCATCGCGGCACGAATCTCCTCGCGCTCTTCGTATGGCCCCCAGACCTCGAGCCCCGGCGCGCCGGCCATGCCGTGGCGCAGTGCGCAAACTTTGCGTCCGGCAATGGTGATCGCACCCATATGGAAGAACTTGATCTCCGGAACCGGCCCGCCGTTCAGCTTTTCTAGAATTTGCGGAGCGTTGGGCCCTTGTATCTGGTAGCGGTAACAGGTGCGCAGAACCGTTTTGCCTTTCGGATTGGAAGGGGACCTGTCGTCCTTCTCGACTTTCACGTCATAGCCGCCGGTTTGGGCATGAAATTCAATCCAGCTTGCGGCTGGTGCGCGACCCACGAAAACGAGCCGGTTTTCTTCCAGATGAAAGAGAATGCCGTCGCCGATGACAAAGCCATCGTAGCTGCAGGGTGCGAATTGTTTGGCGCGATTGACGGGGAAGTTCGCAAGACTGTTGGTTGCGAGATGAGAGAACATTCTCAGCGCATCACGGCCTTCCACGTAGATGTTCACCATATGGTGCGACTGGTCGAACAGAACCGCAGTCTCGCGCCAGGCGCGTTGCTCGTCGCGCCAGTTGGAGTACTCGTACGGGACAACCGGATAGACGTAAGCGCCAATCTGTGAATTGCGCAACATCTTGACCGGGTTCCCGACGGTCTGAAGCAGCTCTTCCAAATTTTTCGCTTTCATCTCAGCACCCCATCTCTCGGCACTGTATGCGAGAATCTAGGCAAGGCGACGTTCAGTATACGGAACATGAAAGCATTTTGTCATATGCTAAAGATAGAGACATGAACGGACACACAGCCGCGTCAACAATCGTGACATTCGATGTCTTCGGGCCTGTGGGGCTGATTTGGACCGACAATCCGCCAGTGAACGCGATCAGCCACTCTGTGAGGCAGGGGCTCGTGGATGCCTTCGCGCGCGCCGAACAGAACGGCGGCGTCAAGGTGTTGTTAATCACGTCCCGCGGCGAGATGTTCAGCGCAGGCGCCGATATCACTGAGTTCGATCGTCCGCAAGGCGAGCCCTCTTTTCAGCCAGTTCAGAGCAAAATTGAATCCTCTCCCGTCCCTGTGGTCGCCGCGATGCAGGGACTCGCTGTCGGCGGTGGACTGGAACTGGCCATGGCCTGTCATTATCGCCTCGCGCACAAAGACGCAAAACTCGGATTGCCGGAGATCACGCTGGGAATCATTCCGGGCGCTGGCGGGACACAACGCCTCCCAAGGTTGATCGGCGCCAGCGCGGCGTTAGATATGATTCTGTCTGGCACACCGATTTCCGGGCTTGATGCCAAGGCCAAGGGACTGGTGGATGAGGTTGCGGAAGGAGATCTACGGGAGGCCGCGCTCAGTTTCTGCAAACGCGTTGTAGACGCGCAACTCGGCCCGCGCCCGACGTGTAACCGCACCGTCGTCGACGACCTCGATGAAGGCGCGATTGACGCTGCACTGCTTCGTCATGGCCGCGCGCTGAGGGGACGCACAACGCAGTATCTGGTAATCGAGGCGATCAAAGCTTCCAAACTGCCATTCTCGGAAGGGATCGCCATAGAAGCCGGTCTTGCACAAAAGTCATTGGCTTCGCGCGAGAGTCTGGCGCTGCGGCACGTATTCTTCGCAGAGCGCGAGTCCGGAAAATTACCGGGAGTGTCTTCTGTCAATGTCAGACCAGCTCAGCCACCAGCAATCCGGCGCGTGGCGATCGTTGGCGTCGGGACGATGGGCAGCGGCATCGCTATGGCTTTTGCAGACGCTGGACTCGAAGTGCTGGTCAATGATAACGATCCTGCCGCCCTGAATCGCAGCCGTGAGTCTGTTCAATCAGGCTACGCATCCAGCGTTAAGCGTGGCCGCATTACCCAAAGCGTCGCCGAGGAGCGTATTCAGCGCATCAGAAGCAGCCCGGCTTTGGCCGAGGTGGCCGATGCCGATCTTGTAATCGAAGCTGTATTCGAAGACCTGGAGTTGAAAAAGGAGGTCTTGTCGCGCCTCGACTCTCTTGTTCCTTCTCAGCGCCTCATCGCCACCAATACCTCTACGCTTTCTGTGATCGAACTGGCCCGTGCCACGGCGCATCCAGAACGCGTATTGGGCCTGCATTTTTTTGTTCCGGCACACGCGTCGAAGCTTTTGGAGATTGTTCGCACTTCCTATACCACGCCCGACAGCCTGTCAGCGGCATTGTGCGTCGCAAAGTTGCTCAAAAAGATTGCGGTTATTTCGCGTGACGCTTTCGGTTTCATCGGGAACCGGATGATGCTCGATGGCTACTGGCGCGAAGCCGAGCAGTTGCTGCTGGAGGGCGCCACACCGGCACAGGTTGACGACGCGCTCGAGAACTTTGGCTTCGCCATGGGGCCGCAGCGAGTAAGCGACCTGGGGGGCAACGATGTCGGTACCAAGGCGCGCATCCAGCTTTTCAAGCGGGAGAGCCGCCCTGACCCGTACTTCGTCATCGCCGACCGCCTCACGGAGATGGGCCGCCTTGGGCAGAAGACCAGCCGCGGTTTCTATCGTTATGAAAGTGGCAGCCGGGAAGCTGTGCCCGACCCCGAAGTGATCAGCCTCATTGAGAAGCTTGCGTCCGAGAGAGGTATAAAGCGGCGCGAGATCGGCGATCAAGAGATCGTTGAGCGATGCTTGTTGTCGCTGATCAATGTCGGGGCCATGGTGCTCGAAGAAGGGATCGCAGCACGCGCCGCCGATATTGATGTGGTCTGGACCAGCGGCTACGGTTTTCCACGCCACATGGGAGGGCCGATGTTTTACGCCGATGCGCTGGGACTTCCCCTCGTGCTAGAGCGCATTCGCCACTATCATGAAACGCTCGGTCATTATTGGCGCCCGGCCGCATTGATTGAGCGCCTTGCGGCCGAGGGAGTGAGCTTCGAACAGTGGGACAAGACGTCAGCATTGCAGTAGGCAATCGGTTTGCTTCACAATCCAGACGATGCTGATTGAAATCAAGCACGTCCTGCACGCAGCACGCGTTCATCTCGGTCCCCGAACAAAGCGTCGAGAAGCTCAGGCCGATTGCGCTGCAAGGCGCGGCTGTTGACCGTGCCTTTCTCTGTCAGCTCGCCGGCCTCGCTGGATGGCGGGTCTTCGACCAGCAACCCAGCGACGATGCGGTTGGAGCTGCCGGTTCCGGCGGAGTAGAGTTTGGCGAGGCGTTCGTGAAACATAGCCCGGACGGTTGGGTTCACGGCGATTTGTGCGGGCTTAGCGGCGCCATCCAGACCGGCAGCGGCGGCGCATACCTCCCAGTCGGGAAAAATAAGGATGCGCACGTCTTTGCGGTCAGCTCCGGCGACCACAACTTCCTGGGCCAGGGGGCGCAGCACGTCCAGTGCGTCCAGGCGCAACTTGCCGGCGCTGACCTTAGTGCCCGAGTCCAGCTTGAAAACTTCATTCATCCTTCCATCGAAACGCAGACCCGCCTGCGGACGTTGCGGGTCAATAAAACTCAGCAGATCGCCGGAGCGCAGGAATCCTTCTTCATCGAAAACAGCCTCGGTGGCCGCAGGATCGCGCCAATAGCCCGGCGTGACATTCGGACCCCGATAACGCACTTCGAAGCTGGTATCGTCCGGGATGAGCTTGAGCTCGACGCCCGCGACCGGTATGCCAACCACGCCGGGGCCGCTTGCCTCGGCGTTGCCGAAGAGCGCAATGGGTGCGGTTTCGGTCATACCGAGGCCGCTCACGGTTAAAATCCTGTGCCCAACCGTTTCCACGGCGAGCCGTTCGAGATCGAACCAGGTCGCCGGCTGCATCGAAGCCGCTGCATACCAGAGAAACTGCAGACGGCGAAAAAAATGCTCGCGAAATTTGCGGTCGGCCTCCAAGTGCGGTAGCAACAGTTCGTAGCCGCGAGGCACATTGAAGTAAATGGTCGGCGAAACCCGCCGGAGCAGTTCCAGGCTGGCGGCAAACTTTGCGGGAGTCGGTTTTCCGGGATCGATATACAGAGTTCCACCATTGTGAAGAATGATACTGAAATTGCTGTTGCTGCCCGCGGTGTGATTCCAGGGAGCCCAATCGACCATCACGGGCGGTTCTTCCTCCAGGCATGGCGCAACCTGGCGCTTCATCTGGGAATTGCAGCAGATCATGCCATGCGTGTTGATGACAACTTTCGGCATGCCGGTCGAGCCGGAGGTAAACAGAAACTTTGCGATCGTTTGCCGATCGACCCGCGCCGCTGCCTCGCGCACTTCACCGTGATGACTGCCATCACCCTGCAGCGATGCAAGATCGCGCCATTTGGCAGCGGCTGACGCGTTGCGTAGCGCGATTACTGGAATATCGGTTTTGAGAGCGTATTCAATCGGTTGGCGATAACGCGCCCCATCGTCGACCACGACCATTCCGGGGGTCAGTAGCTTAAAAGCATAGGACAGCTTTACGTAATCGATCGATTGCAGGGCGTAAGCAGGAGCAATGGGAGCAACCGGAATGCCCACGTAAACCGCCGCCAACATGATGAGTGCGTGATCGATCCCATTTTCGGCGAGAATTGCGAGCGGCCGCTCCGGACCCAGTCCGTAGCTGAGCAAGCCCTCAGCCAGCAGCAGCACCGACTTTCGAGCCTCTCCGTAAGAGGTACATCGCTCTCCCGTTGGAGTCTGCTCAACAATAAAAGTACGGTCTGGCGCTTCCCGCGCCCACCGGTCCAGCCACTCCCCCACGCGAGAGTTGTATTCCCCCAAAGGCTCCACGGACCGCATCAGCAAACTGCCGTCCGCACGGCGGGTTAGTTCGACATCGGGGGAGAAGAAGCGTACTGGCCGTAGCGGCAAATGGTGAGAATCCGTACTATGGTTCAGTGTACTCAACGGGACGAGCTTACTGGATGTAGTCCCGCGCCGCAAGCGGTGGGAAGCGCCCACGTCTTCTCTTACAATAGGGCCAGCATGAGCTTTACTGCCAAGCGATCTACGCAGAGGATCCGCCGCAACAACGGGTCGGCCGGAGAGGTGTACGACGAACCGGGCCACTTAATCCGGCGCGCCCAACAGATAGCGGTTTCGTTGTTTCATTCGACCATGGGTAATGGTATTACCCCTATCCAATATTGCGTGCTGCGTGTTCTTCAGGAGCATCCGGAGATTGATCAAGTCACGTTGGCGAGATTTTGTGCCCTCGATACTTCCACCGCCGCCGATCTCGCCGTGCGACTGGAGGAGCGGGGACTTGTCCGCCGGATGATGCCGATGAAGAGCAAACGCTTTCGCCTGCTTCATCTGACTCCGGAAGGGGCCGCGCTCCTGAAAAAGCTTATTCCCCGCAGCGCCGTTCTCGCCAGCCGCCTGCTTCAAGCGCTGAACAGGGAAGAGCAAAAGATTTTTATGCAACTCCTGAAGAAATTCGTTCACCTGAACAACGATGAAAGCCGCGCACCTCTTGATCGAGGTTTCGTCAAATCGCGGAACGGAAGCCGATAGCGGGGATAGGCTCGTGTAACTGGATGAACATTCGTCGTTGCGAAAGCCTCTGCAAAGGGCCTTGCGAGTAGGGGTATAATCTCCGCCATTACTGGGGGATTCCAACTGCAGGTATGTTTCGGATCTAAACCACTGTGCGGAGGCTCCTCGACAGCGTCTTCTCCGGCCGCGGAACATGGGCTTCAAAGCAGGAAAGGGAATCGACATCTCCGGTCCAATCTCAGTAGGGTCGGGTGCGAAATACAGCCGTCGATCGGAAGGTACGCATGAGCACAACCGTCAACACGCGATGCTTTCCGCTTCCGAGTTCCTTGAAGGTCATCCCGGGCACGCAAACGGCGCAAGCCGCCTATCCCTACTACATGCAGTTCGCCAAAGAAGATGACGACCGCTTCTGGTTTTACAACTCCATGCATTTCCCGGAGCCAATGAGCGTGTTCGACGTCACCACGGCAGAAGCCGCTTATTGCGCCCTGGGCGCGGCCAACACGCGGGTGCACAGCCTCCCGACGACGCTCGGAATTGATTACCGCATCATCAACGGGCGAATCTACATCGGCGGCAACGCGGTGACCGATCCTGTCGAGATTGCCCGGCGCACAAAGGAATTCCAGCAACGGGCCTTCTATTACTACGAGCACTGGGAAGAATTATTCGCACACTGGAAAAACAAGATGCTGGCCCTGATCCGGGCTGCCGAGGCGCTACCGAAGCTTTCGCTGCCCGAGTTCGAGCCCCTGGAGCATGTCCGCGCTGGGCGCGGCATTGCCTCCAACCACTACCTCCTCGATATCTACCAGAAGACGCTCGAAGGCTACTTCCGCATGTGGCACCATCACTTCGAGTTTCTCCTGCTCGGCTATGGCGCATATCTTACTTTCTTTGATTTTTGTAAAAAGGCCTTCCCGGAAATCAGCGACCAGACGGTGGCCTGCATGGTCGCCGGCATGGAAGCGGAAATCTTTCGTCCCGACGACGAGCTCCGCCGCCTCGCCAAATGCGCTATTGAACTGGGAGTCGATGCCCTTTTCCACGATGGCGCTGCTCCCGGCGACATCATGCAAGCTCTGGAGCGGTCTAAATCTGGCCGGAAGTGGCTCGAGGAGTTGGCGGTCTCGCGCGACCCGTGGTTCAACATTAATGTTGGTGACGGCTTCTACCACTACCATCGTTCCTGGAACGACGATCTCTCGATGCCCTTTGCCTCGCTGCCCGGCTACATCGCCAATTTGAAAGCCGGCGAACGCATCGAGCGGCCGGTCGCCAAGCTGATGGCTGAGCGCCAGCAGCTCATCCATGATTACCGCGAGCTGCTCAATAGCGAGCAAGAGCGCGCCGCGTATGACCAGATGATTCAGCTCGTGCATCGCGTGTTCCCTTACGTCGAAGGACACAAATTTTATTGTGAGCATTGGTACACCAATCTGTTCTTTAACAAGATTCGGGAATTTGGGGCGCTATTGGCCGAGCGTGGTTTCTTCCCAAACGCCGAGGACATTTTTCACCTGACTCACTATGAAGTCGAGGCGGCGATTATCGATCTCATGACCTCGTGGTCAAACGGCTCCCCGCCGCGTGGCCCCGCGCGCTGGATGCCGATTGTGCAGGAGCGCAAAGCAGCGATTGCCGAATGGGCGAGGCACGAAACTCCCCCGGCCCTGGGCCCCGTCCCCGACGTCATTGATGACCCTGCCATTGTCATGCTGTGGGGCATTACCCGTGAAAACCTGGATTCATGGCTGGCCGCTGGCGAGAAGCCGGATTCCAATGAGATCAAGGGATTCGCCGCGTCCAGCGGCGTAGTCGAGGGCATCGCCCGGGTGGTGATGTCGGTGGACGAAATTGACCGCCTGCGACGCGGCGACATTCTCGTCTGTCACGTTACCAACCCGAGTTGGGCGCCGGTTTTTCAGAAGATTGCGGCAGCCGTCTCCGACATCGGCGGCTCGATGAGCCACGCGGCAATCGTTGCCCGGGAATACGGATTGCCGGCAGTAGTGGGCACAGGCACAGCGACACAGAAGATTAAGGACGGCCAGCGCATTCGCGTGGATGGCGGCCGGGGCGTGGTGACGATTCTTCAGTAGTCTTGCTTTCTATTTGTCGGCATTCGGTACGAGAGCTTCAACCACCGCAGATGCAGAGTTGACGGCGCGGCCAAGCCGCGCGAGGAGGCGCATGATGACAACATCGAGCATTACGAGAATGACGGCTCCGCCGTCTACGGCTTACAAAATCGTGGACGTACCGGAAGCTTATACGGATGTGATCAAGCGGCACGGCATCGCGGGCACGTTTGTCGGCTCTTCGGAGCAAGAGAGTCCCTGGGTGCCGTTCGGCCCCAATGCCGCAATTCGCCATCTTCTTTTCGATACTCGCCATAACATTTTCAGTAACATTCTGTGGATAAAGTCTGCCGGCGTCATTGGCACACACAAGCATCGCGGCACCGTCGTAATGATCTGCCTCGAGGGCAGCGCCCGCTATCTCGAATACGATTGGGTTGCCGGTCCCGGCAACTTCATCTACGAGACGCCGGGACTGGTCCATACCCTCGTGAGCGACCATCCCAACGGCGTCAAGTTGTTCGGTTGGCTCCAGGGGCCGCTCGAGTTTTACGATGACAACGGCAAATTCGTCGAAACGGTCGATGTGTGGTGGTTCATCAATCACTACGAGAGCTATTGCCGCGAGCACGGCATTCCGATTAACAAACAGCTTTATATCTGAACAGCCGGATTGAACAGTCGGGATTGGACAGCCGGAATTCAAAGCAACGATGCGTTCTACCGCAAACATCAGTTGGTTCGCCGAGATTACACTCGCCGATCGCGCAATGGTTGGAGGCAAGGGCGGTTCCTTGGGGGAGTTGACCCGCGCCAATATCGCCGTGCCACCTGGTTTCGTCGTAACCACTCAGGGGTTTGAACGAGTCTTGGCCGAACTGGAAAAGGAAAACCGTATCCGCTCACGGGTGGAGGCGCTGTCGCTACAGGACCTAAGAGAAATTCGCCTGTTGTCCGAAGAACTTCGCACCCGTGTCAAGAGCGCGCCGTTGCCGGAAGACGTTTGCGCAGATATCGTGGCGGCGCATGAAGATCTGTGCGGACCGGATCTCAGTTCGCCATTGGCAGTACGCTCTTCGGCTACTTCGGAGGATTCGGAGGAAGCCAGTTTCGCCGGACTGCAGGATACTTATCTCTGGGTGAAGGGCAGCGAGACTGTTTTGGAGTACGTCCGATCTTGTTGGGCCAGCCTGTACTCCGTTCCATCGATCTCGTACCGCCTCAAAGACGGCACGCCGGAAAACGGAGTGGCGATTGCGGTCGTCGTCCAAAAGATGGTAGAGGCGCGCTCGGCGGGAGTGATGTTTACGCGCAGCCCGCTGACCGGCGATCGCTCCGTGATTACCATCGAGTCAGCTTGGGGTCTCGGCTCCGCTGTAGTGAGCGGTGAAGTCACACCCGATCGCTTTGTCATCGGCAAAATAACAGGCCAAATTTCGGTGCGTGATATTTCCGACAAGCGCATACAAGACGTGCCCGCGGAGAGCGGCGGGATCAAGCATATGGAAACTCCGGAAGAGTTTCGGCGCGCACCTTCGATTAGCGACGAGGAACTGGAGGCGCTGGCGGAAATTGGCCGCAAAATCGAGCGTCATTACGGGCGGCCCCAGGATATCGAATGGGCGATTGATCACCGGGGCGAGATCATTTTGTTGCAGAGCCGTCCCGAGACGGTCTGGTCTGGCAAAGACAAAGCCCCCGTTGCGAAGCCGGCGGAGAATCCGCTTTCGCATGTGATGAACATCTTTGGAGGCCGCCGTTGACGCTCACGGCCAAAGATGTGGCCGAGATCATGCGCATCCTCGAGGAATCGAGCTTCGATCAATTGACGCTCGAGATGGATGGTGTGAAATTAAGTCTACAGCGAGGGTCTGCGCTGCCGCAGGCTTCCGCTTCCGCGCCACCAGGCTCGCCGCCGCCAAATTCGCCGCTACAGCCGGCACCAAAGCCGGCATCTGAACCGGGCCTGCTGGAAATCACCGCTCCACTGCTGGGAATCTTCTATGTCACGCCCAAGCCGGGTGAGCCTCCGTTCGTGGAAGTTGGGTCGAAGGTCGCGGAGGAGACAATGGTCGGCATCATCGAAGTCATGAAACTCATGCACACGGTCCGTGCGGGCGTAAAAGGCGAGGTAGTTGAGATATTGGTGAAGAACGGCGGAGCGGTCGAGTATGGCGAAGTTCTGATGCGCGTGCGTCCAGAGGCATGAACTGTGGCGAATATTCAGATCGTTGAGACTTCACTCCGCGACGGCAACCAGAGTCTTTGGGCGGCCCTTGGCATCGACACCGCAAAAACTCTGACCATTGCGCCGGTCATGGACCGCGTCGGTTTCAAGGCCATCGACTTCACTACCTCGACCCACATGGGCGTTGCGGTCCGCTACAAAAAAGAAGACCCATGGGAGCGGATTCGACTGATGGCTAGGGCCACACCGAATACGCCACTTCAATTTCTCTCGACCGGGTTCCGCTTTATTTCCTGGGAGACGGCAAGCCCTGAATTCATGAAGCTGGCGTTCGCTACGCTCGTGAAAAACGGGATTCGCCGCTTTGCTCTGGCTGATCCGATGAACAATGCCGACTCCAATATCGCCTGCGCGCGCACGATCAAACAGGTTGGCGCCGAATATGTCGTCGCTGCTTTAGTGTTCACGGTAAGCCCCATTGATGATGACGCACGCTACGTAGAGCGTGCCCGCAAACTTGCCGCCAGTCCGGATATTGACGCCCTATATATCAAGGACCCCGGCGGACTTCTGAGCCCGCTGCGCGCGCGCAACATGATTCCGGCGGTCAAGGCCGTGATTGGTGACAAACCTTTGGAACTCCACTCGCACTGCACTATCGGGCTTGGCGAGTTGGTCTACATGGACGCACCGAACTGGGGGGTGGGCACGGTGCAGTGCGCCTCGGGCGCGGCGAGCGACGGGATTTCCAATCCGCCCGCCGAGCGGGTTGTGGCCAATCTGCGAGAACTCGGGCACCAGATCGATATTGACGACGAAGCTTTGAATGAAGTTAGCCGCTATTTCACACGCCTGGCAGAAGCGGAAGGACTTCCTGCCGGCCGCCCGCAGCCTTTTGACGCCGCATACTTCCATCACCAGTTGCCCGGAGGCATGACTGGCACCATGCGGCGGCACTTGGCGGAAAGCGGGCTCGCACACCTGGAAGGCGCAGTCATTGAAGAATTAGGCCGGGTGCGTCAGGAATTGGGCTGGCCGATTGTGATGACCCCCTTCTCGCAGATGCTGCTGAGCCAGGCGGTGATGAACATAACTCGCAAGGACAAGGAACGCTACGCCCTTGTGCCCGACGAAGTGATTCGCTACGCCCTTGGCCGGTTCGGGAAACCCAGTCTGCCCATTGCGCCGGATGTCATGGATCGTATCGATTCCATGGCCCGCACGCGCGAGCTTCGCCAGGAACCGGATATGCTGCCTCTTGCCGAGTTGCGAAGACGAATTGGGCTCGAACTGAGCGATGAGGAATTTCTCCTCCGCGCGACAATGCCCGCCGAGCAAGTCGACGCCATGAAAGTTGCTCGACCCGCATCGCAAACCTACAATCCCGACCTCGCCCCCGTGATTCACTTGCTTCGCCAGCTTGCAGCGCGTAGCGACATCGGACGCCTGTCGGTTGAGAAGCCTGGCTTCAGGCTGGAGTTGAACGGCACGCCGGCGCGGCGCAAGGCGAGAGCATGAAACACAGATCGAGCCTTCGCAAGGATGGACGGCTCAGACCCGTACAGGGTTTTGTGTTTGACCTCGATGGCACCTTGGTCTTGGGTGATCGTTCCCTAAGCGGATATCAAGTACTGCCCGGCGCCGTTGAGATACTGAACGCATTAAAGGCTCGCGGCATTCCTTTCGTTGTCCTCACCAATGGAACGAACTATCCACCGGAAGAACAGGCGCCCAAGCTGCGCGCTGTCGGCCTGCCGATCTCCGATGAGGCTCTGCTCACTCCCTCCAGCGTGGCCGCCGACCTTATGCCCCGCCGCAGTGTTGAGCGAGTTCTGGTGTTAGGGACCCCCGGCGTTGGACAGCCGCTGGCACGGGCAGGAATGCAGGCGGTTTTCCCCAACGACGAAGGTACTGACCGTGTCGATGCCGTCTACATCGGATGGCATCCCGACTGCCGCATGAAAGACATCGAGGCTGCCGTGAAGGCGATCTGGAACGGGGCCGAGCTGTATGTAGCTTCGGACGTCCCATTTTTCGCTACTGCTGGCGGCAAGACCATGGGTTATTCCTACGCGATCTCGGCAGCGGTGCGCAGGATCACACGCGTGCCCATGATTCTCACCGGGAAACCATCCCTCCACGCATTGAGGTTAGTGGCGAAAAGGCTGGGCATCCCCAAGAGCAAGGTGGGGGTGGTCGGAGACGATCCTCTGGTCGAAATGATTATGGCGCGACAAGGGGGCGCCGTGGGTTTCGGGGTGACCACGGGCATCTCGAAAGCGTCCGACTGGGCCAGGCAGCCTCCGGGCAGAAGGCCACACCGTGTCCTACGCAGCCTTGGGGAGCTGCTGGCCGTGCCGGGAATCCGGTAATCGCTGATTGCATACAGTAAATTTGAGCGCTTCGCTTAAGTTCAACGAAAAACGACGACGACTCGGTCCTATATCGATTCCTGTATACATTTTTGGGTTGACAGTATGCATTGGAACATAGTAATTATGGGGCCGTTTTCCGGGGGAATCTGTGGGGTGCGGTTTTCCGCTCCTGATCTCGATACTGATCAATACTGATGGACTGCTAGTCGGCTCTCAGATTGGCTGTTTGGGCCGTGTTTCTGCTTTTGCATTGGAAACGATTCGCTCAGGAAGGGGACTTTATGAGAACACGCTTGTTGGGTGTTGTTCTTTGCCTCCTGGTTGTACTGGCAGCTTCTGCGCCATTCGCCGTGTCTCAAGGTGCCCTTAGCTTCGCGCAGCTGAACGGCACGGTCGTCGACGCTGCAGGGCGAGTGGTGGTTAGCGCGCAGGTGGTTGTGCGTGAGCCCGATACCAACCAAAGTTTTCAGGCAACAACTAACACGACGGGCTTTTTCGTAGTACCCAACCTTCCCCCCGGGAAATACGAGTTAACGGTTACCGCACGCACCTTCGCCAAGTATCAGCAGACTGGCATCGT
Organism: Candidatus Sulfotelmatobacter sp.; assembly: GCA_049583505.1. Lineage (GTDB taxonomy): Bacteria > Acidobacteriota > Terriglobia > Terriglobales > Acidobacteriaceae > Sulfotelmatobacter. The sequence continues at coordinate 42,663 of JBAUVZ010000217.1, read as the reverse complement.
CCTTACCGTTGGCCAAGTCTTCACCGTCAGCCCTGTTTTGAAGGTTGCGGGCGCCTCCGAAGTCATTACCGTGACCACCGAAGCCGCACTCATCGAGCCCACCAAGACCGAGATCAGCCAGGTCGTCGAGACCGAACAGATTGAGTCGTTGCCCATAAGCAGTCGCGTGTTTACGGATTTTGCGCTGCTCACTCCCGGTGTGGCCACTAGCCGCACCAGCCTGGGCACAACTTTCACCGAGTTTGAAGTGACACAAATCTCGTTTGGCGGTATGCGCTCGTTCAGCAACGAGATCACGGTGGACGGCGCTGACTTCGTCAACTCCGCCAGTGGCATCCAGCGCTCCACGCCCCCCCAGGAGTCCGTGCAGGAGTTCCGCGTCGTGAACAACAGCTTTGGCGCGGAATACGGCCGTGCGATGGGCGGAATCGTTAACATCGTGACCAAGTCAGGTACCAACAATTTGCATGGTTCGCTCTACGAATTTTTTCAAAACAGCGCCTTCGACGCGCACTCGCCGCTACAGCCTCCCCCGCTGCCGCACGCTGTTCGGCAGAACTCGTTCGGTGCTTCGCTGGGCGGGCCCATTGTAAGGGACAAGACTTTCTTCTTTCTCAACTATGAAGGTAAGCGCAGCGCCCAATCCCCGGTCTATCCGCCCGATCTGGTCAACAACATTTTGCTCATAGACCAAGCCAAGGCGCTGATGGGGCTGGCTCCCGAGGCGTGCCTCGGCGCGGTCAACACGTGTCTGCCCAATTTTGCCGGCAATCCGGCCAATATCACCCAGGGCCAAGCTTTCGGATTTCTGCAAGGCTTTCTGAAAACCGGCAACGACGATTCCGGTTTTGCCAGAATCGACCATCAACTGACCACGAACAATCGCCTGGCTTTCCGCTACGACGTGGAGGACAGCCGATCAACGAACCAACTTGTGGGGCAAACACTGGATGGTGGAGGCGTGGGTGTGCCCAGCGGAGGCCGCGATCTTTTCATTCGCGACCAGGCCGTCGTCGCCACCGTGAACTCGTCACTGAGGTCCAATTTAGTCAATACGGTGCTCGCACAATACGCGCGCCGGCACTACAACTTTCCCGGCGCGACGGGCCAGCCGGACTTCAGCATCCTGAATGATCTCGAAGTCGGCCATAATTTCGGAACGAACGACCGGCTTTACGAGACTCGAGTCCAACTCTCAGAGTCCCTCTCCTGGGTCAAGAGCAATCACCTTGCAAAGTTTGGAGTTGATGGCAACTGGCTGACGAGTCTGGAGAACTTCCCCGGCTTTATGCCTACACGCCTGCTCGTACCCGGCATAAGCTGCTTCACAGATTTCGCAGAATATTTCAACAGGAATTTCGGCGCGAGCTATCCAACCGCCGGTACGGGCCTCGACGCATCTACCATCCCATGTCCAGTTCCCCAAGATAACGGCGTCGTGTTTGTGTATGCTGGCACACCGCTGCCGACCAATCCCACTGCCTGTGGCGGCAATGCCTCCGGCCCCACTCCGTGCACTCCGACCGTTACCACAGCCAATCCTCTCAACGGCGGCGGATTCCCTAATTCGACGTGGGCCAATGCTTACCCTTCCTCGCTATTTAACGGCTTCAGCCGGAATATTAACCACGGATACTGGGGCGGGTTCGCGCAGGATCAATGGAAACTGACTCCCAAATTTACCCTGAATTACGGCTTGCGATGGGATTATGAAACCGGCCTCTCGGCATTTGTGAACAATGACTACAACGAGTTTCAGCCGCGTATCGGGCTAGCTTATGCTCCTAACAGCAGTACAGTGATTCGCGCGGGATACGGGATTTTCTTCGACCGGCAAAATCTGACCTTCTTCTTCGTGCCCAACACGCAGAAGATTGTGGCAGGGTACCAGTGCGGCAATCAGGCGACATCGGGTATCGCAGCCATTTGCAGCGGCGCCGGAATTCAGCCCCAGAAGTTTCCCAACATCGCGTCCAATCTAGCGCAGGCTGGGCAGGGTTATCAGCTTCTGGCAGACCCGCCATCGCCCGGCCCTCCCGGCTCACCCTGCGCTGGTGTTCCGGAGGCGCCTTGTCTTGCAGCCAAAATCATACAAACAGGTGCCTATAATACGGCCTTCCCGTCTGTAGAGATGGCCGGCACCTGCTTTACCACCGGTGCTTGCGGCATTGGCGAGGGTGGCATGGACCACAACGCGCGGGCGCCTTATGCCGAGCAGGGCAGCTTCGAGATTGATCACCAGCTCGGCCGTGGTTTTGCACTCCAGCTAAGCTATCTTTTCGTGGAGGCCCACAAGTTGGTTCGCGGGAACAACCTCAACATCCCCTGCCCGGCGGGCACCACCAAGTCGGCAGTCACCGACCCGCTGCCGGAATGGGTGCCGGGATGGCTCAATGCCGATGGCACACTCTCGCCCTGCACCGGAACACCGACCCTTGGAACAGGCGCGATTGCCGGGCTAGGGCCCTTCTTCGGTGGTGCTCTTGGCTCCGGCCTGCGAACCATCAGCTCGGGCCTCGAAGATTACAACAACGACGTTGCCAACGCCATTTACCACGGTGGAACGCTGACCGTGCTTGAACGTGGGAAGCATTTCAGCCTGACGGCCAACTACACCTATTCCCACACCATCGACAATGGCAACTTCACGACCTTCATCAACCTGCCGCCCAACCAGTTTGACTACGCGGCGGAACGCGCCAACTCCAACCAGGATGCCCGGCATCGCGTGGTGGCCAACTTTACCGCTATTGCGCCGCAAAATGGGCCGTGGCGAAATTTTGAGCTGAGCAATATCGTCACCCTGGAATCGGGCCGGCCTTTCACGATTTATTACGGCAGCAACACCCTAAACGATGTTGCCGGCGGTTCCACGGACCGCGTCGGCGGCTCCGCCTTCGTCGCGGGCTCATGTCCCGACGTACAAGACTGCAAGACCATGATCGACAGGAATACGTACACCGGCGATCCGTATTACAACTGGGACCTGCGGGTAACCCGGGCTGTGCACATCAATGACCGCTTGACCGCGAACCTCGCGTTCGATGCGTTCAACCTGCTGAACCGGGCCAATTTTGATGAAGTTACCGGTGTTTACGGCTCACCTGTGTTTTGCGGAGGCGTTCCAAAGCATTACAACGACGCCATGACCCGGGCAATTCAGCAGGGCTCGCCATCCGTGGCCTGCCCGAACGGGGGAATCTCGGTTCCTGGGGGGTCGTTGGCTCCTACCCCAATCGGAACGACTCTGTTCATTCCAACGACGCCAAATACAAACTTTGGATTGCCGCGCACGGCGTTCAATCCGCGACAGCTTCAGTTCTCTGCGAGATTCACCTTTTAAGGCAAAATATAACTCCCAGGCGCATACACCCTTCGGGCCTGGGCGGCTTGATCGAGGCTTTCTGATGGGGAGGGTTTCATGAGATTTCGATACTTGAATTTCCTGGCCGCATTGGCGGTCGCAGTTCCGTTTATTTCCGCTGGGCAGGAGGCCGCAACGCCCACGGTCAAGCACACCACGGCGCCCGCTACCTCGCCTGCTTCGGGTAAGGAAATGTTCATGAGCTACTGCGCCTCCTGCCACGGCAAAGACGCCAAGGGAGACGGTCCCGCTGCTGGCGCCCTAAAGCAGGCTCCGGCCGATCTGACCGTGTTGGCCCAGCAAAATGGTGGGAAGTACCCCTCGAATAAAGTCACCAGCATTCTTCGCGGGCAGACCAAACTGGTGGCGCATGGCGATCAGGATATGCCCGTCTGGGGCCCCGTATTCTGGAAGATGAGCCAGGGCCACGAAGAGCAGCTTCAGATGCGCATTGCCAATCTCAACCGATACCTTGAATCGATACAGGGAAAGTGAAACGGGCGAAAACGTGGTAGGGGTTTTGGGTAGCGGGGCAATTCGAGCATTTGCTGAGAAACAGAGTCCACCTTCAACCGCAAGTGCGATGCAAATCCCTCCTTGCCTCTGCACTCAGCGGGATCATGGGCATTCCTCCCGCAGATTGGGGAGATCAGAGCATGAGCAACTCCAAGACCATCCCCCCGATCCGCAAGCCTAACAATCACGGGGGCTGGGTGCGCAAGCACGAACTCGATGATTACCTTGACCGGCACCTTCCCATCCCTACGCAAGTCGTCTCCAACGAGGAATTCATTCCCCTTCCACAGACGGCAAAGCAACGCGCGGTGGAGAACATGTTGTTCGACATGGGCAGCAGAATCTCGAAGAAACTTGGCATCGACCGCCGGGAGTTCTTTCGCATGACATGCGGCATGGCCGCGGGCTTTGCTGCCATGAATTGCGTGTTCGGTCACTTCTTCAAAGTAGATGCAGCGGAGTTGCACGACCCGGCCGCTGCCCGCGCAATGAAGACGGATTATTTCATCTTCGACGTGCAAACCCATCACGTGGCCGCAGGGCGGCATTTTATAGGACCGGCGAACGTTTTCGACACTCGCCGCTCAGCCGGACAATTTAATCCCGTCCTGAAGGGGAAAGAGCCTAGACAATCCGATTTCGAGCTGGAAAACTACATTAAAGAAGTTTTTCTCGACAGTGATACGGATGTAGCCTGCCTAAGCGGGATACCCGACATAACCGACGCCAAGATGGTCATCCCGCCCGATGAAATGGTGCGAACCCGCAATATTGTTAATGAACTGACGCGTTCCCAACGAATGATGAGCCACGGCCTGTTTTCTCCCGACTTAGGGACGAAGAATCTCGAAAACATGCATCGCCAAGCCGAGACCCTGAAGATTGACGCGTGGAAGGGCTATACGGGGCAGGGATTGGGCGCAGATAAAGACGGATGGTGGATGGACGACGAGAAGATCACATATCCAGCGCTGGAGTATACCCGCGATAAGCTGAAGATACGTAACATTTGCCTGCACAAGGGATTAGCCATTGGCGTTTTTAATGAGGCGCACTTCCATCCGAAAGACATGGTCAAGGCTTCGAAGGATTTTCCGGAGCTGAATTTCCTGCTTTATCACTCCGGCCTCAAGACCGTCGAAGACGCATTGCCTGCCGCTGAGGACGGCTTCCGCAAGAATCCCTACGTTCCCTGGGTTTCCGATCTGTGCGACTACCGGCGCAAGAATTCCTACATGACGAACGTGTACATGGAACTGGGAACCAGCTTCGGCACCATGGTCGTGACGAATCCCACATTGGGAGCCCACGTGTTGGGAATGATTATTCAGGCATTCGGCGCCGATCACGTACTCTGGGGGACCGACTCCATATGGTGGGGATCGCCGCAGTGGCAGATCGAAGCCCTGCGCCGCCTGGAGATGCCAGAATTGCTGATGAAGCAATTCGGTTACGCACCGCTTACTCCAGACGTAAAGGCCAAGATCTTTGGACTCAATGCCGCTCGCTTGTACGGAATTAATCCACAGGCGAAGGGCAATCCGGTGCCGGCGGATTACGTAGACCGGCTGCGGAAACAATACAAGGAAGCGGGAAATCCAGCGCCGAGCAACACTCAATACGGCTGGGTCCGCGCATGAAGCATCTGAAAAAGCGCACGAGAAATTACGATTCAGATTGAGTTGGTACAAGCAGGAGGAGACATGGCTACCACCGTAGTGCCGCAAATACAAAATAGTGTTACCGAGTTCGTCGCCAAACCGCGGAAAATGTTGATCGGGGGCAAATGGGTTAATGCGGTTTCCGGCAAAACCTTTGAGACCTACAATCCCGCCACGGGCGGGGTGTTGGCGCGTGTCGCGGAAGGAAGTAAAGCCGACATCGATCTGGCGGTCAAAGCTGCCCGCAAAGCTTTCGAATCCGGCCCATGGCCCGAGATGTCGCCGTCGGAACGAGGCAGGCTGCTGTGGAAACTCGCCGAGTTAGTTGACGAGCATAACGAAGAACTGGCTGAACTGGAAACGCTCGACAATGGCAAACCAGTGTTCTTCTCTCGTATTGTGGACGTCCCGACCGTGTCCGACGCGTTTCGGTACTACGCGGGCTGGGCGACGAAGGTGGAAGGCGCCACGATTCCGATTTCTGCTCAGGGAGCACAATACCTCGCTTATACCCTTCGCGAGCCCGTGGGTGTCGTGGGTCAGATTATCCCGTGGAATTTCCCGTTGATTATGGCATCGATGAAGCTGGGGCCGGCCTTGGCGGTGGGCTGCACCTGTGTTTTGAAGCCTGCTGAACAGACTCCTTTGACCGCGCTGCGACTGGGAGAGTTGGTCATGGAGGCAGGCTTCCCGGAAGGCGTGGTCAACATTGTGCCGGGTTTCGGAGAAACGGCCGGAGCCGCTCTCCCAGCCCATCCGGATGTAGACAAGATTGCTTTCACTGGATCGACCGAGGTTGGCAAGCTCATTTTGAACGCGGCCAGCGGAAATCTGAAAAAGGTCTCGTTGGAGTTGGGCGGCAAGTCCCCGAACGTTGTTCTTCAGGATGCCGACCTGGAACAGGCTATCCCGGGCAGCGCGATGGCTATTTTCTTTAACCAGGGCGAAATCTGCGCCGCCGGTTCGCGGCTGTTTGCACACAAGAGTGTTTTCGACAAAGTGGTGGAAGGCGTTGCCGACTTCACTAAGAGCTTCCATATCGGTCCAGGAATCGATCCCGCCAACAACATGGGGCCACTGGTTTCAAAAGAACAGCAAGATCGAGTCTGCGGCTATCTCGCCTCCGGCAGTAAGGACGGCGCTAAGGCGGTGGTCGGCGGCAAGAAGATCGATGGACCAGGATACTTTGTTGAACCCACGGTGCTGGTCGACGTGAAGCCGGGCATGAAAGTAGTCCGCGAAGAAATCTTCGGTCCGGTAGTCACGGCGATTCCGTTCAGCGACCTCAACGAAGTGGCGGGCTTTGCCAACGACAGCATTTACGGTCTGGCGTCAGCCGTATGGACGCGTGACATCAGCAAGGCACATCTTTTGGCGAAAAAGTTGAAAGCGGGGACGGTTTGGATCAACTGCTACAACGTCTTCGATTCCGCTCTGCCTTTCGGAGGGTACAAACAGTCGGGTTGGGGACGCGAGTGGGGCAAACCGGCGTTAGAGTTGTATACCGAAGCCAAGTCGGTGTGCGCGCGACTGTGAGCGGCGACTTTAAGCGAACGATCAGTGGTCGGAAACGAGCGATGACTCTCTTGCCGAAAGTGCGCGCGTCGACCCCAGGAGATGCATGGATTCTGTGACTACGCGCGTTTCAATCAGACCCTATGCCCGGCCCCCCAGGGACAGTCAGCCGCCGTCGTTGTATGAGCCTTACCAGGCCACTGTCAAGCGCGCGCCCTTAAGGCCCCTTATCCTGCTGCCGCATACGCTTTCGGAAATTACCGGACCGGTTCTTGGGCATGAAAGGGTCGGGGAAAAAGATAACGATCTGACTTGCCAGCACCCGGGTGAACCGATCGGTGAGCGCATCATCGTGAGCGGTCGCGTTCTCGAAAGCAACGGGCGGCCCGTCCCCAACACGCTTCTCGAGATTTGGCAGGCGAACTCCGCCGGAAGGTATCGGCACATTAACGACCAACATCCCGCTCCGCTCGATCCTAACTTCAGTGGCGCGGGTCGAACCATGACCGATGAACACGGAGCCTACCGTTTCATCACCATTAAGCCCGGGGCATACCCGTGGTTCAATCACTACAATGCGTGGCGGCCCGCGCATATTCACTTTTCGGTCTTTGGGGCCGCATTTATCTCCCGTCTGGTGACGCAGATGTATTTTCCAGGTGATCCATTGTTTGAATACGATCCCATCTTTCAGTCCATACCGGATGAGCGAGCAAGACAACGGCTGATTTCGAAATTCGATCTGGAGACGACGCAGCCGCAATGGGCGAAGGGTTTCAAGTTCGACATTGTGTTGCGCGGGCCGGAGGCCACACCTTTTGAACTCTGACACGAATCTGGTCCCGACCCCCTCGCAGACGGTCGGCCCATTTTTCCGGATTGAGCTGACCACCGACGAGCACTGCGTCCGGTGTGTCGCAGGTCCGCAGGCCAAGGGAGAACGGGTATGGATCACGTTTCGCGTACTGGATGGCGACGGCGTCCCGGTTAATGATGCGATGCTGGAAATTTGGCAGGCTGACTCCAATGGCAAGTACAACCATCGGGACGATTCGCAACCCAAACTGCTCGATCCGGGATGGATCGGTTTCGGTCGTCTCGCCACTGGAGAAGATGGCAGTTGCGTGCTTGAGACCATAAAGCCCGGACGCGTTCCCAACGGCACGTTGCAGGCGCCGCATCTGACCCTTGCGGTGTTCGCCCGCGGAATGCTGAAGCAGCTCTACACGCGAGTTTATTTCGCTGGAGATGCCGCCAACGACAAGGACCCAGTGCTCCAACTGATTCCGCCCGAGCGGCGGGACACGCTCATGGCGCGCCGGGATCCAGCCCGTCCCGGATATTGGCTGTTCGATGTGATACTTCAAGGAGATCGCGAAACAGTCTTCTTCGACGTGTGATTTTGCGCGCCTCAGCATGAGACTTCAAAATCCGAAACTTCGGCGGCGCCGCATAAGCAGACTTCTCGCTCTCACAGTTTTTCTGGCAGCGATCGCGGGGTGCAACCAAAACAGAGTTGCTTCCGAGAATCCTGTCAAGCCTGCCGATGTCAACGAATCTCGCATCACCAACGCAGATCGCGAGCCGGGGAACTGGATGACCTACGGCCGCACCTACGGCGAGCAGCGTTTCAGCCCGTTGAATCAGATTAACGATCATAATGTCTCCCAACTCGGATTGGCCTGGCACTACGACCTGGACACGAACAGAGGCCAGGAAGCGACTCCCCTTGTCGTCGACAGCGTGATGTACTTTACCAGCGCATGGAGCAAAGTCTTCGCGCTGAATGCCGCCACCGGAGAACGGCTGTGGTCCTTTGATCCGAAAGTTCCCGGCAATTGGGCTGTGAACGCATGTTGTGATGTTGTGAGTCGTGGAGTCGCAGCATGGAATGGCAAGATTTTTGTCGGAACTCTCGATGGACGCTTGATCGCCCTCGACGCGAAGACCGGCCGTCTTGTTTGGGAAACGCTTACCATCGATACCAACTTCCGCTACACAATTACGGGCGCTCCACGCGTAGTCAAGGGCAAAGTGATCATCGGCAACGGCGGCGGGGAATTCGGAGTGCGCGGTTATGTTTCGGCATACGACAGCGAAACCGGAAAATTAGTCTGGCGCTTCTGTACCGTGCCGGGCGATCGCTCGAAACCGTCTGAAAATCCGATTCTAGCGAAGGCTGCTCAGACCTGGAGTGGGGAGTGGTGGAAGCTTGGCGGCGGCGGCACGGTTTGGAACGCGATCGCCTATGATCCGGAGCTCGATCAGCTCTACATCGGCACCGGTAACGGCACACCGTGGAGCGAAAAATTTCGCAGCCCGAAGGGCGGCGACAATTTGTTCACCTGCTCTATTGTTGCGCTCAAAATGGAGACCGGGGAGTACATCTGGCATTATCAGGAAGACCCCGGCGATGCTTGGGATTTCGACTCCGCCGAAGATATCATCCTCGCCAACCTCGCCATTGACGGTCGTACTCGTAAAGTTCTGTTGCAGGCGCCGAAAAATGGCATCTTCTATGTCATCGACCGCACTAACGGCGAACTCCTTTCTGCCAAGCCTTACACGTTCGTCAACTGGGCGAGTGGAGTAGATCTGAGAACCGGTCGCCCCATCGAAACTGCCGTGGCGAGGTACGCTGGGGCCGATCCTGCACCCATCGTGCCCGGGCCAGTTGGGGCGCACAGTTGGCAACCGATGTCGTACAGCCCGATCACCGGTCTTGCCTACATTCCGGTCAACGATGCCGGTTTCAGATACAAGCTCCCGGACAGTTTCCTGGCGAAGAAGCTGGCCCCAAATTATGGAATCGATGTAGTGGCGGCCGGCATGCCGCAGGATCCCAAGGTGAAGAAGATGATTCTCGGTACCGTGAAAGGAAAATTGGTGGCCTGGGACCCAGTGCAGCAAAAGGCTGCCTGGACGGTTGAACGGCCCGGCCCCTGGAATGGCGGTACGCTCGCGACGGCGGGGAACCTGGTGCTTGAAGGAACGGCCAGCGGAAATTTCGAAGCTTACCGTGCCGATACTGGTGCGAAGTTGTGGTCATTCGCGGCTCAGACCGGAGTGATGGCGGGTCCGGTCACTTATGAGATTGGAGGCCAACAGTACATTGCCGTACTCGCAGGTTGGGGTGGCGTGTTTCCGCTGGCCGCGGGAGAAGTCTCGTTTGCTTCAGGGCGAGTACGTAATATTAGCCGTATGCTCGTCTTCGAACTCGGGGGGAAGGCGAGCCTGCTTCCCCTGCAGGCCACCGAGCCGCCACCATTGGCGGCGCTGCCAAATCCAGCGAGTTCTGCAACGGTTCGCAAAGGTGAGCAGCTTTTTCAACGCTATTGTGCCGGATGCCACGGGGATGTCGCTGTGAGTGGAGGAGTGCTGCCGGATTTGCGCCGCAGCAGCACACTCACCGACGACACATGGTTTGAGACGGTGTTGCGCGGCGATCTGCAATCAGAAGGAATGGTTTCTTTCTCGACGGAACTGTCTCGCGATGATGCTGCCGCAATCCGCTCATATGCAATCTTTCGCCGCAATCAGGACGCCCATGTCCAGGGGCATTGAAAAGGAGGTTTTGTGTATCGAAGCGACGTGGTTGGAAGTCTGTTGCGCCCTTCGTATTTGAAGGAGGCGCGCGAACGTCATGAGAAAGGACAGATCAGACATTCCGAGTTCAAGTCTCTCGAGGACCGGGCGGTGGACGAAGCCGTCGAGCTGCAGAAGCGCGCCGGGCTGGAAATACTCACCGACGGCGAGATGCGCCGCTACGCTTTCTACGGGCACTTGATTGATGCTGTGGAGGGCTTTGATAAGTTTGGCGGCTGGGCCATTCCTTTCCGCAATGAAAAAGGTGAGGAGGTACTGCAGCCCCGGCCGGTCGTGATTTCCAAACTGCGCCGGAAACGCCCCTTGTGCGCCGAGGAGTTCACCTACTTACGAGCACGTACAAATCATCCTGCCAAAACGACCATGATCAGCGCACAGCAGGCAGCGGCTTATTACGACAACAAGAAGTCGTCTGCCGCTTATCCCAAGATTGACAGTTATCTGGCCGATCTGGTCGACATTTTGCGGGATGAAGTCGAAGAGTTAATCCGCCTCGGATGCACGTATATCCAGATTGACTCCCCGCAGTATGCCGCTTTGCTCGACCCGAAGTTGCGCGAGGGATACCGCCAGCGCGGCAATGATCCCGACCGTCTGCTCGATCTTTCCACCGAAATGGACAATGCGGTGATTGGCAATCACCCGGGCGTTATTTTCGGCCTGCACCTTTGCCGCGGCAACAATCAAAGCCGGTTCTATGCTTCCGGCGATTACGGCCCGATCACCAAGGTATTTCAGAAAACGCGTTTTCACCGCTTTCTTCTTGAATATGATGATGAGCGTTCGGGCGGCTTCGAGCCACTGCGCCAGGTTCCCCAAGATCGCACCGTCGTCCTGGGACTCGTCAGCTCCAAGAAGCCAACCCTGGAGAGCAAGGACGAACTGAAACAGCGCATCGAGCAAGCCTCGCAGTTCATCCCTCTGGAGCGGCTGGCGCTCAGTCCGCAGTGCGGTTTTGCATCTACGATCGAGGGCAACCTGGTAAGCGTGGGAGATGAGGAGGCCAAGCTACGCCTGGTCGCCGAAACGGCCGAGGAAATTTGGGGTCCACCTGTTGTGACGCGGAAGGGCGCCTGAAGGTCGTCGCACTCTGTCTGCGGGCTAGCCGCTTGATAGCGCCTGCTGCGAGGCCGCGGACTGTCTTGAAGAATTGGGAAACATCAACGGCCGGTTCTTACTCCTTGGAATCCCGTAGCGCTTGCGGTGCTTCGCGCCCCACGCCGACATCTGCTTGAGGATGGGCTTGAGGCTTTCTCCATGCTTCGTCAGCGAATATTCAACCTTGGGCGGCACCACGGCATACACTTTCCGGCGAATGACTTCATCGCGCTCCAGGTCACGCAGATGCTGGGTCAGCATTTTCTTGGTCATGCCGGGAATCAATTTGCGAAGCTCTCCAAAGCGCTTGGTGCCACCTTCTAAATAAAACAGAATCAGCGGTTTCCACTTGCCGCCAATCACGTCCGTGGTTAGCTTCACGGGGCAGTAAAATTCTTCCACGTCAGTCTCCTTAAGGATCAAAGGTTACAAAAAAGTGCCTACTGGCAAAAAGGATACTTTAGCCTACAATCGGCATCTGAACCAGGGGAAGTCCTCTGGCCTGGTGCCCGATTGAGGCTAGCCAACAGGCGGGTGCGGCCATTCGCCGGGGCAGGCAGCGTTGCGCTGCCATAGTGTGTGCCGAGGGGGCGCCCCGGCAGAATGGTGCCTAGGCCAACAACAGGCTACCTTCCCAGGAGCTGGTGCCCATGAGCAAAAGACCGGTAGTGGTCTACGGAGCCAATGGCTTCTCCGGAAGATTGATCGTCGAATTCCTCCGCGAATACAACACACCCTTCATCGCCGCCGGCAGAAGCGCTGCGAGAATCAAGCAGGTGACGGATCACGTCCCGGGAATTGAAAGCGCCGATTTTGAGATTGTGGAAACCTCCGGCACTCTCGAAGACTTGGTGCGTATCTTCGATGGCGGCAAGGTTGTTTGCAACACGGCCGGCCCATTCATCTATAACGGACCGAGAGTTATTGAAGCGGCTTTGAAGGCGGGTTGCCATTACATCGACATTGGGGGCGAGCAGGCTTGGATTCGTGAGGTCGCCGAGAACTGGGGCGAGAAATTCCGAGAACGCGGCCTTCTTGCCGCGCCCGCAACGGCTTTTATGTGCGCGGTCAGCGACGCCTCCGCCCGGCTTTGCCTGGAATCCGGGGCAATCGATACCCTCGAAACCGTCACCATGTTCAAAGGCATTCCAACTTTTGGTTCCACGCAGACGATTTTTGCAGTCATTCAAACGGACGCATATTATCTGGAGCAGAATCAATACAAGGATTGGCCGCGTGCCAGTCGCTACGATGTAGCCATTCCTGGCTATTTGCAAACTCAGTTGGCTCTCGCGTGGGGAGGCTTCCCGCAACCAGTTTGGTTCAAGAACCACCCGCAGATCGCGAATGTGCGGTCGATGGGCGGTTTGCTCGATCGTCAAATCATGGAAGGTGTCGCGGCCACGGAGAAAATGTTTGAAGAACAGATTCGGCCGCTGCCGAAAGCGGAACGGGAAAAGAAGCTCGCCGAAATGGCCAACGCGGTACAAGCGGGAACGCCGCCTCGCGAAAACCCGCGCGAGCAACGCACCATCGACGTCGTAGTGGGCCGAGGTTCCACCGATTACGCGCAGTGCGTGGTCTTCGGCACCTGTTGTTATCGCCAGACGGGGTTGTTACAGGCGTTTGCAGCACACCATCTGGCGCATGCGGCCCCGCGCAAGGTTGGTTTTGCTTCTCCCGCGGAAGCCTTTGGACATCACGAAATACTGCGGGTTCTGGAAGAGCATGGTCTCGCCAAGGTTCGTCTGACTCACTGACTGGCGGAAATCTGGTCATGCGTGCGATCGACTATTTCGACAAGGGCGTCGAGGACAACCTCGATCGCACAGCGATCATCGCTGACGATGGCTCGTGGTCGTATGGCGAGATGCAAGCCGCCACGGAAAGCATCGCTCGCGCTCTTTGTGCCAGCGGATTGCGCGATCAGGAGCCTGCCGGAATCTATTCGCACAATGACGCCAGAGTTCTGTTTTGCATGCTGGGCATCATGCGCTCAGGAGCCGTGTGGGTGCCCATTAATTACCGCAACGCCCTGGACGCCAACGTCGAATACATGAACTACGTGGGAATGGCTTGGCTCTTCTATCACAGCGAGTTTCGAGACAGCGTCGGCGAAATCAAGCATCGCGTGCCTTCGCTGCGCGGCGTAATCTGTCTCGATCGCGGAGATCACGAAGATCCATCCTTGCAGGCTTTCATGGAGCGTGGCTCAGGTGCTGAGGTGCCGGATTGGGGCGATGCCTACGGAAATCCTGACCGGCTTGCCGGACTGGTGCCGACAGGGGGAACCACCGGGCCGGCGAAAGGCGTTCGTGTTACCAATCTCGCGCTGGGTACGATGACAGAGTTGGCCACGCACTATTGGCGCGGCGATGTGGAACATCCCGTGTGTCTGAACACGGCACCGCTGTCGCATGCCGCGGGCGTGCTGGCATTCGTAATGTGTTCGCTGGGGGCGACCAATGTGATTATGCCCAGGTTTGATGCGCTTGAAGTACTTCGCAATATCGAGCGCTATCGGGTGACGCACCTCTATCTTCCCCCAACTGCACTTTACAATCTGCTCGCGCATCCGGAAGCGCGCAAGTTTGATTATTCCAGCCTGCGCGGTTTTCTCTTGGCGGGATCGCCTGTGGCTCCAGACAAATTAAGAAACGCGGTGGAAGTCTTCGGCCCATGCATGTGTCAGTCCTATGGTCAGACGGAAGCGCCGATGGTCCTGACCTTTCTGGATTCGAAAACAGTGGCGGCAGCGGCCGCCGGGGATCATCCGGAACGGCTAGCCAGTTGCGGCAAGCCCACGCTGGCGGTGCGCCTTGCCATCATGGACGACGCCGGCAGAATTTTGCCGCCGGGCGAGCGCGGAGAAATTGTGGCGCGTGGCTCGCTCATCTGTGGCGGCTATTACAAGATGCCGGAGGCCACCGCGGAAATCCGCGCGCACGGCTGGCACCACACCGGCGATGTCGGTTACCTGGACGAAGAAGGCTACGTCTACATCGTCGACCGGAAGAAAGACATGATCATCTCCGGCGGCTTTAATATTTACTGCGCCGAAGTGGAAGCGGCCGTGATGGCGCTGCCTGAAGTCCACGAGTGTGCCGTGATTGGCGTTCCACACGACACATGGGGAGAGGCAGTCAAGGTATTCGTTGTGCTTCGTCCGGGCGTATCCTTGACCGAGGCAGCGGTTATTTCGCACTGCAAGCAAAAGTTGGGTGGAGTAAAGACTCCAAAGTCGGTCGAATTTTCTGACGAGATACCCAAGACCGCTGCGGGCAAAATCGATCGAAAGAAGATGTGTGCCCCGTTCTGGAAACACGCCGAACGGCAGGTGCATTAGAAGTTATAGCTATCTCATGAATCAGTTTTGCAAGGGCTCGGCCTTAGCCGAGCCGTTCGGACTGGCAAAAATGCGGGCTTTAGCCCCTGGGGGAAAGCGAACTCCGGAAACGTAAGCATCTTATCTGAGGATGCATTCTTGACAACCGTGATCGTACCCAAATCCGGCGGCGTCACTAGCACGAAAGCCGTGGTGGTGCGCTGGCTGAAGCACGAAGGGGATCGCGTCAAGGCCGGCGATCCGCTGGTCGAGTTGGAAACCGAAAAGGTCAGCTACGAGCTCGAATCGCCTTTTAGTGGCATACTTACGAGGCTCCTGGCGCACGAAACCGTGGAGGTCCCGGTCGGAGACCCGCTCTGCGAGATCGCAGAATCGGCTGCAAAGACTGCAAGAACGAAGAGGTAGGAGGCGCCATATGCCCCAAAAGACCGCAAACAAATCAGCACCGCGAAAAGGGAAAGCCGGCAGCGACCAACTGCGATGGATGTACACTCAGATGGTTCGCATTCGCGAGTTCGAAGAATCCGTCAAGCGCACTTTTATCGAACATCCCGGTGTAATCCGGGGACATTCTCACCTGGGCGATGGCGCTGAAGCCAGCATCGTCGGGGCGCTCTCTACGCGCCGCGGTACAGATTTCGTGATGCCCAGTTACCGCTGTCACGGATACCCGATCGTTCTGGGAACCCCCCTTCGCAACATGATGGCGGAAATCTTTGGCCGCAAGGACGGTTTGTGCCACGGTTTCGGCGGCTCCATGCACCTGGCCGACCCGGCTCGGTATTTTCCCGGCACTTCCGGAATTATTGGCCAGAGCATCGCCCACGCCACGGGCGCTGCTCTGACGGCGCAGGTAAAGAAGAGCGGCCAGATCGTCTACTGCTTCTTTGGTGACGGTGCTTCGAAACAAGGCGCGTTTTTCGAGTCACTCAACATGGCTGCGGTGTGGAAACTACCAATCGTCTACGTTCTCGAAAACAATCAATATCAGGCGTACACACACTTCAGCCTGGAGGATGCCAATGCCATGGCCGGCGATCCGTTGTCGAAGAAAGCAGAGGCCTTCAGCATCCCTGGCGCCACCGTTGATGGCACGGACCCAGTAGCAGTGCGAAAAGTTGTCGCGAAAGCTGCCGATCGTGCGCGTGCCGGCCAGGGACCCAGTCTGGTCGAAACGAAGTTCTATCGGCTCAGCGCCCACGGCAATGTAATCACGGTCCCCCCACTGCCAACGCAGTTTCCCGAGCACGAGGCCGTCGCGGTCTATGGCAATCGGAAAGAACTCGAGCACTGGAAATCCAAGGATCCCATAAAACGCTTTCGCGCACGCCTGCTGAAAGATCGAGTGCTAACCGAATCCTCGGCTAAGCGAATTGAGGCCGCCGCCCGCGCTGAGGTGGAGGATGCCGTGCAGTTCGCTCTGGCAAGCCCGCTGCCCGCGCCCGAAGAGGCGTTGCTATACGTTTACGCGTAGGAGGAGAGCATGGCGAGAGAAATGATGTACGGCGATGCGATCGCCGCAGCCATTATCGAAGAGATGCAGCGCGATCCCAACGTTGTCTTCTACGGCCAGAATATGGCCATGACTGAGCGCGATCCCATGCTCAAGAAATTCGGCAAAGAGCGCGTGCGCCTCGCGCCGATTTCGGAAACGGCCGAGATTGGCATTGGTATTGGCGCTGCCATGACCGGATTGCGCCCCATCGTCGAGCTGTGGATGAGCGAATTCATGCTGGTTGCTTTCGACCAGGTCATCAACGAAGCTCCTCGGCTGCGCTACATGTCAGGCGGTCAAGTGAGCGTGCCGGTGGTGCTGAAAGCCGGCTACGGTTTTTGCGCGGGATGGGCCGGCCAGCACTCCAACTGCATTTACCACACGATGATGGGCATCCCCGGTTTGAAAGTTGTGGTGCCTTCGACGCCGACCGATGCAAAGGGTCTGATGACCGCAGCTATTCGCGACGATAACCCGGTTGTGTATCTGCATCCCTACATGCTCACCTTGGATAAAGGCGAAGTGCCCGATGGCGAATACGTTGTGCCGCTCGGGGTTGCTGATATCAAACGCGCCGGCACCGACGTAACGATTGTGGCCGTCGGCTGGATGGTGAAGAAGGCGCTGGCCGCGGCGGAACGGCTGGCCAAAGAAGGGATCAGCGCCGAGGTCGTCGACCCACGGACGCTCGCACCGCTCGATGTCACGACCATCGTCAATTCCGTGAAAAAGACGGGCCGAGTGGTGTTGGTAGACCAGGCGCCGCGGCAATCGTCCGCGGCTGCGGTGATCGCCGGCGAGATCGCGGAACATGCCGTCGGGTGCTTGCATGCACTCAGAATGGTGACTGCTCTCGACGCCCCTATTCCCTACAGCGAACCACTGGAAAACTACGTCGTCCCCAATGAAGACAAGATTGTCGAGGCGGTGAAATCTGTTATGGCGCACGAAGCCGTGGCCGCGTGAGAATGTGCCATGAAGAGCAAGGTTGATCTGCTCGCTTCCTACTGGACCATTTCCTGTGGGCTTCCTCACACCGACAGAGAATACAGCCCTTTCGATTTCCGCGACCGCGTGGAATCGGCTGCTAGAGCGGGTTTCACCGGGTTTGGAATCTGGCACGCTGACCTTGAGCATGTGCTCAGGACGCGCACGCTCAAGGAGATGAAGCGGATTCTCGACGACAACGGGATCAAGCACGTCGAGCTTGAATTCCTCACCGACTGGTTTCTTGATGGCGAACGAAAGAGGAAATCGGATATTTGTAAGAAGCTGCTGCTCGATGCTGCCGAAGCTTTGCAGGCACATCACGTAAAGGTCGGCGATTTCTATCAGGAAGCAGCGCCTATGCCGCGACTGATCGAGTCTTTCGCTGAACTGTGCGCGGAGGCTGCAGAGCGCGGAACGAAAGTGGGGTTCGAGTTGATGCCGTTCGCCATGATCCGGACTTTGGAGGATTCACTCAAGCTCGTGGAAGGCGCCGGCGCGAGCAATGGCGGCATTTGTTTCGATACCTGGCATATCGTGAAGCTCGAAATTCCTTACGCTGAATTGCGCCGCGTTCCCGTGCAGTACATCATCAGCGTCGAACTGAACGACGGCACGTTTGAGTGTCCCTGGAGCCTGCACGAAGACACCGTAAACCACCGCCGGCTATGTGGCGAAGGAGAATTCGACATTAGAGGCTTTATCGCGGCGATGCAAGACGCCGGATACCGCGGGGCATGGGGAATCGAGGTGCTCTCAGAAGAGTTGCGAAAATGGCCGCTCGGCCGCCTGACCACTCGCGCTTTTGAAACAACAATCACCCATTTTAGCGGCACTGTGGAGCAGCCAGAAGAGTGAGTTACGCCATGTAGGAGTGACACCAGTGATACTTCATGGTCAATGGAGGTCATGCGAGGTCGCCGAAGGCAACGGACCCAAAGTTGAAAATGTGCTTGAAGCCAGCATAAACACAGGCTATTATCGCTATATCTAGTTTTCACCACGATTTGCGGTAAATAGCAAAAAATCGAATCCCACTCTCTCCGCTAGTTTTTCTTAAGGGCGCGCAGATCCAGCACGCGTAGAACCAGCACGTTCTAACCCACGTGAGGACTTGACCGTTCTTTGACCGTTTTCCTAAGGCATAATCCCTTCGGGCCGCTCCTGACTCGATAGGAGAGTGCCGTGGCTAATAACTTCCGAACAAGATCAACGCGTCAGTTCCACCACGTGCTCTCCGCCCGAAACCGCGAAGCTAGCCGCTCCCTCTATCACTTTGACTTGAGGGACACTCTTGCCGTCAATCACCACCTTTACCGGCCCAGCATCGAACTCGCTGATCGTAATGTGGAAGCCACGCTCGCTCTTTAGCCTCATAGTTACACGAGCCGGAGATTGTTCGTAGCTTCGCACCACAATTCCCGCGTCCGCTTGCAAACGCACTTTTCCATCGCGCGCCACCTCAGTTTTGCTGGGTCCGACGGATACGCCGTAGGTGTGATTCTGCCATGTGGCGCGATACAAGTGGCCTTCAGCGCGAGGATTCAGCGCCCCAAATCGCAACCCGTCCCACGGATTCGCGTCCATGAATTGCTCGAGCCCGATCAGACACAACAAGGCGCCCCAGGTGTAGTGGATATCGCCACCGCCGCTGCCGCCCCAGGCGTGGTAGAGCTCGTTGTCGTGCTGGTTTGTTTTCCAGTCGTCCATGAAGAGGGCATAACTCTTCTGCGCGAACTCCAGTGCGGTCTGGTCGAAGCCGTAACGATCAATGGCGTGGTAGAGGAGGTAGTTGGTCGGCCCCCAAATGCTGCCACGCCAGTAATACTGGTCAGCAAATACCGGGTCGCTGCGCGAAGTGGTTGGAACCACATAGTTTCCCCAGAACTCCGCAGGATTGAGCAGGTGCTGGCGCACCATCCTTTCCGCTTGTTCCGGCGTAGCGATGCCGGCAAGCATCGGATAGAAGTTAGTCGGAGAAAGCCGCTTCGAGAACTCGCCGTTCCAAAATCGGTTCTCATAGATTCCATCACTCTCATTCCACAGCCTCTCCCGCACCAACCTTTTCATCTTCTCGTAATCGGCCAGGAAAGTTCGCCGATCGTCTTCTTTGCCGAGTTGCGCGGCGAGCGCTGCCAGACTTTCCGCGTCGAGCGCATACAGTGAGTTCAATCCTACATCATCGAGGTCCATGGTGTAGGTATGCGGATCGTAGTGGACGTCATCCCACATCGGATTGTCATCCATCCCCGATTCCCAGCGAGCCTGCATCAGGAAACCGCGCCCGCCGCCCGACCCGCCCGATCCTCGGTCGCTGCCCCACTCGAGCAGTCCATCCCGGTTGCCATCGCGCCGCGGCTGTCCGTCACCGCGGTCTTTGAACCACCACTCGTGCCACTTCTTGAGCCGGGGATAAGCCCACCTCAGCATTTCGTCGTCGGGATAGCGCTGCAATACTTTCCAAACGCAATACGCTCCTACCGGAGGCTGAGAACGATCCGGCGTGTCACCACCTCCGGTAACGCCATTGGGAATCAATCCGCTCTCCGTTTGAGCCAGCAGAAGCGCTCGAATCGTGGCCAGGGATTGATCCTTGTCCTCCAAGCTGCTCAGCAATGATCCGAAGAAGCCGTCCCACTCTCCCAGCACCCATCCCGCGCTGTGAGCGGCTTTCCGGCTGATACTGGGAAACACCAGATCGGGCTGCGGACCGTACAGCGTGTTCCAGAACATGTTATTGCCGATCGCATCCGGGGCACCCGCAAACAGGCCGTCCGCTGCGGGCCGCCGACCTGCGTAGGCTTCGGAGCTTTTCTTGAGCATGGCATCGATCTTCCCGGGCGCAAGCAATGCCTGGGCTCGCGCAAGAAGTTCCTGTCTGTTCCATCCCAGCGTGGCCACAAAGTGCGCCGTGCGCGACTGCCCCGTCACGAACTGGAGTCCTGCTGCATTCCTCGACGGGTCGCTGTCGAGTGAGTTGACCAGAACTCCAGCATTTTTCAGTGTGTCCCGCAGTTGATCGAGGGAAGGGTACGTGCCGCTTCCCATCGTCGGCCGATCGATCATCACCACAAATTGGCTGGACGTTCCAAAGACGCCGTCAAAGTAGCGTTCGCCTACAATCGCCTGCTTGCTCTCTTCTACCGCGTACACGCCGGGCAAACCCCAGGAACTCGCTGCCAGGGGAATATAGGTTTCCAGAAGAATTTGGAAATCAGAGTCAGCAGTGATCGTTCCTACGACAGTAGTCTCGTCAATCCGCGACCATTCGAGCGTGATCAGTGCATTGCGCGGGGGAACTGCCCACGACATGCGGCAGTACGACGCATCCGGGGCGTGGGGCCCGACTTCTCGAACCGCATCGAAGATTGCCGGTCCATCGATGAAAGCTTGGCTGAACGACCCGAACCGGAAGGCAAAATCGGAGGGCTGCCGGAACGCCCGTGCTGCGAAAACCACGCCGTTCCATGCATCGGCATCGAGGGCGTCAACGCGAATACCGTCAAACTTGGGCGTGCTCGGGTTGGCCTGGGCTCCCGCCGCTAACCAGGCAGGGATCAAGAGAAAAAAACAACTGACAAACAACCGCGTGCAAGAGGCTTTCTTGCCGCTAAACCATTGCATATGGAATCCTCGCTGGAGCTACTCCACATCCAGGACACAACGGAAGCCAACTCCGCCAGAACGATCCAGGCTCGGCGCCGTCAGCAGGAGTTTGCCATGTTCGTTGAGCTTGTAGGTCACAGGGAAATACCATATCGAACCTTGCGGCTGATAGTACTCGCCGCCGCGCAGAATCGCGGCGCGCGTGTGGTCGTCCGTGAACTCTTCTGTCCACTGCCACACATTGCCGACGAGGTCCATCACACCGAAAGGACTCTTGCCTAGCGGGTGCGCATCCAGTGCATCCGGCCCACGCATGCTGCGGCTTTTGTCTGGCAAAGGAACCGCGCCTGCATTCCAGTCATTTCCCCAGGGATATGTGCGGCCATCCCCGCTTTGGGCCGCGTACTGCCACTCCCACTCATGTGGCAGACGCTTGCCCGCCCATGCCGCATAAGCACGCGCATCTTCTAAAGAAATCCAGGTAACTGGTTTGTTGTCCCAGCCCGCGGGAAAGCTTTCGCCTTTCCAATCACGGAGAAAGTTCAAGTCATCCTGCGGATGATAGTGCGTACTATCCAAAAACTTTTTGAATTGCGCGTTAGTGACGGGATAGGTGTCGATCCAGAATGGCTTCATCTGCATGGGATGTTCGTGGAAGCGCCGTGGAGAATCCTCCCAGGGATATTGCACGTCCACGCCGATGTCATCGGATCCCTCGATCTCGATTCCCTGCACTTTGAAGACAAAGTTTCCGGCCGGAATCTTTACCATACCGGCCGGGGGTGCCGTGGAACCTGCTGAGGGTGGCTTAGTCGCAGTTATTGGTACGATCTGCTGCTGTAATACGGTCCACTCGTGCGAATAACTGGCCAATGGTTTGGCCGTCATTTCTTTCATTTTCGCGATGAGCGCCAGGATGCCAGGATCGGGCGCCGCTTTCGTAGCCAGCAACGCTCCGTAGCCGTGCGCTTCGATATCGAAGCTGAGCACCACCTTGCCCTCCGGATTGCTTTCGGACTTCAGTTCAGCGCCGTGATAAAGATCGAAGTACCGCATTCCTTCTTCTGGTGGAAGTTCGATCTCGCGACCTTCCACGTCGTAGTCGTTGCGATTTACGATCGTCCAGACCGTCTGGTCATTCCGGGGCCAGCGGCTGGCAAAAACTCCGAAGCGTAGCGTCGGCGCGAGCGGCTCCCATTCCGGGCTGATCAGGAATGGGGCAATGGCACGTTCGATGGTGGCGACCTGGCGCGCTGCTTCGGAGTCGCGTGGCGTGATCCCGTTCCAGATACCCCAAATGTTTTCCCAGCTTTCCCACCCGGCACCATTGAAGAAGGCAAATTGCAGATCGTTGGTTTTGTCGCGATTCCAGCGATCCGAGATATTCACCATGTGGCGCGGTTCCAGCCACTTGTACTTGTCAACCAGAGGCACAAACGGGAAGTTGTACTGTCCCCAGGTCATGACGTTCCAGGCGAGAGCCTCATCGGAGGGCCCATCCTCCGGCTCAAAGGCGAGCGGATGCCCGGTTTTATCGGCGGCCGTTGAAAAGGCAAGCGGAACGCCATCCTGCGTATCGCCATTGATGCCGTCGGCTCCGACTTCCGCCATCAGCTCAGCAACCGCCTGCGGCCAGGGTCTGCCGGGGTCGTGGGTGCCCTGGTCCCACATCATCATGGGAAACAGCACGCGCACACCGCGCTTATGAAAGTCTGCGATCATCTGCCGCACTCCCGCTATCCCTCCCGGCATGCTCCGAATCAGGTCGTGCTGATTCCGGTCGTCGACGCCCATGTTCGGATAGGTCGGCCAGATCAACACCGCGTCGATGCCTCCGTAGCGTCTTTCCAGATCATTGAGATAACGGTCGACGGTGTAGCGGCGCGCGACCGGGTCATAGAAGTAGCGGTCTTGCACCATCATTTGCGGCTGAAAAAAACTGGATTGCGTCCATTTAAGCTGGGGCAGGTCGTAGCGCGATCCATCGTAGCCGACGCGAATCAAGTGCTCGCTGCGCCAATGCCGGATGTCGGCAAGCCACGCTTCATGGTCTTCTGGGGTGCAAGGTTTCGATCCACCTTCCCATGCGCCTCTCATCGACAGGCAATCCGGTGCTGGAATCTGCTGATGGTCGGGTTCAAAATGCGTATCCTGGGCGCAACCCAGGCTGGAAAAACCCAGCAGGCTGGTAATAACAAATCGCTTCACTCCCAATGCCAAGAACTGACTCCTTTCGATTCCAGGGTGTCTCGCGCGCCGCATCGCGACTCTCGATTGCTCGGAAATGGTCACTTCATTGCATTTCCCGGACCTCCCACGGGATAAATACGGGGAAGGCGCTGTTCGACCGGAGGCAGCGCAGGAAAAGCGGCATGCGGCTCCCTCTGGTACCAATACGCGACAGAGAAATAGTTGTCGGAGCGATGATTGGCGTGGCCATGCTCGATCGTCGCTCTGAGAGATGTGGCGAAAGGGATCGGCGAATCCAGGTGAAACCGATACACGGAAGATCGGCTACCCGCAAGCTCGGCGCCTTTCACCGGTGCTCCGAACATGGCATAGGAGAACGGATGGTCGCCAAAATCCCAAGCTCCCAGAAAGTAGTCTTCCGATCCAGTGCCGTTAATGGAGGGACGCTTTTCTCCGTCGACAAAAAACATGTCGTCGCCTTCGCCCCACCAGCCGTCCTGGTTCTGAAGAACTGACATGGTCACGCCGACAAAGTGTCCCTGGCCGGTCGCTTCCATCCACACGTAATTGTTCTCTCCATCAAGATTTTTCTTCGCGGTCACGGCTGGTGTGTCGTTTGATTCCCATTGACTGGTCCAGCCCTTGGCCGGCGTTGCTTGACGGTACTGTGCGTGAAAATACATGGTGTCGGCCGCAAGGTCTTTGTGCAAGGCCTGATAGTCGATGTTGAAATAAAACGCATCGACGCCTTCGCGTCCTTCGTTGGTGACGGTGATTCGGGCTCGTTTCCGAAAAGGCATGGGGAAAAACGAGTTCAAGGCTTTATCCGAAGCCACAGACAGTGGGATGGATTCAAATTGGAAGTAGTCGCCAAGACCGAGGCCGAAGAAATCGCCGATTGGAGCTTCGACGCTCGGCGAGCGTTCGTCGTCCCAATACATGCGTAGAACAAGTTTTTTTAAGTGATACTGCTCCGGCGAAGCGATGGTGATCCAGATATGGGTAATGATTCCGGGGCCGGAGTCATCGAGCAGTGTGATCGTGTCTCCGGCAGCAATTTTGTAAAAGTCGTCGTTGCCGCCGGTGCGGTCATAGCTGGAAGCCCGCTTCTGAACATACGCATGGGGTGAGGCAAGGCTGGAAAGCGTTGCGCTCTGACCGCCATCCGACTGGGCCCGGACAGAGCCGCACGTCAGAATGATGCCAAGAAGAATCGCCTGTAACCACAAAAGCTGTCGTTGGCTAATTTTCCTCACGCGAACCTCCTTCATCGCGAGACCTGTGCGATGTAGACGGCGAATGGCTCCAGAGCGATCTGATCCAACTGGCCACTGGGCGCTGGCGCCGAGGTCGTGAGTAGAGTCTTGGCCTTAGTGGACGAGAAGCCTTCTGCGGAGAGATTAAATCTGACCTGCTGCGCCGTTCCTGACATATTCAGAACGACCAGCACAGCCTCTTTCCTATATCGCCGCAGATAGGCAAGCACGTTGGGATCGTCCTGGTTCAACGCGACGTAATCTCCGTCCAGAAGGGCATGATTTCGATGATGTAATACCAACAACTGCCGGTAAAACTGCAAGATGGAGTCGGGATCGTTCAATTCGCTCGCAACATTGTGTGTCTTCGCACTCGGCGGAACGGGCAGCCACGGTGTTCCCTGAGTGAAACCCGCGTTGGCAGAGTCGTCCCATTGCATGGGAGTGCGCTCGCCGTCACGGCCTTTGTATCCCGGCCACCCCGTAATTCCCATCGGATCCTTCACATCTTCCTTGCGTATGGGATCATTGTTCTCCATGCCGGTCTCTTCGCCGTAATACATGATCGGCGTGCCCCGCAGCGTCAGATAGAGACCGGCCATCAGCTTGGCGATCTGGTCGTTGTGCTTCCCGTCACCGTAGCGCACAAAGGACCGCGCCATATCATGATTGCCAATGACATAGGTCGGCCAGCCGCCTGTGGACTCGGCAAGCGCAATCTGCTTGCGGAAATCGGGCGCGGAAAGCTTGTCGAGAGTACAGAACATGAAATCCATGGGCAACTGGATTTCATCGTTGTGAGCCCCATAATATTCCTTTAGCTCGGCGGCACTCTCCGTGTAGGTCTCACCCACCAGAACGGCATTGCTTTCGTCCGCAACGGTCCTGAGGCGGCGAAGAACGTCATGATTCTCCGGCAGTTTGTCATTGTATTTTTCGTCCGTTTTCAGGTCGCCCAGTTCGTTCTTTCCCGGCAGAACAGGATTGTCGTGCAGATCGGGGTCCTCGAACAATAGATCAACCGCATCCAGACGAAACCCGGAGACGCCGTGCTTGTACCAGAATCGAGTGACATCGAACATGGCCTTTTCCACGGCTGGGTTGCGCCAGTTCAGATCAGGCTGCGCGGTGGCAAAGTAGTGGTAGTAATACTGACCGGTTGTCGGATCGAACCGCCACGTTGAACCTCCAAAACCTGAGATCCAATTGCTGGGAGGTTGGCCGTCGCCTTTGCCGTCGCGCCAGATATACCAGTCGCGATGAGCGGACGTGCGCGATGACTTTGAATCCAGGAACCACGGATGCTGGTCAGAAGTGTGGTTGATGACGAAATCCATGATGATGCGGATGTGCTTTTTTTTTGCGGCTTTTGCCAGGTGGTCGAAATCGGCCAAGGTTCCGTACATGGGATCGATATTCTCGTAATCAGAAACGTCGTAGCCGAAATCGACCTGGGGCGAGGGATAGCAGGGCGTGATCCAGATGGCGTCCACGCCGAGTTGCTTCAGATAGTCGAGCTTGGACTCGATCCCTCTGAGATCGCCGATACCATCGCCGTTGCTGTCGGCAAAACTGCGCGGATAGACTTCATAGAAAACGGCATGCTGCCACCACGCGTGGCCTTCGGCATCCACCGCCCTTGCCTGCGCCTCGGAAAAAGAAAGTGCAAGGCACACACCGACAACTAGTAAAGCTATGAACCTGAAGTTTTGAGGCATTTCGCATCGCTCTCCATAATTTTCAAAAGCCGCTACCTAAAGCATTGCGCGCTCACTTCCCTACAAAATGAAAGACCACGGTGGCCTGCGGATCGATTCCGGGCACGCTCGCCGGAAATTGTACGCGGACTTTCGCTGCTGCCCCGGCTTTCTTCTCAAGCGCAGCCCCTTCGATGGAAGAAATCTGGTCCGGGTTCCATGCGGAGAGTTCATAACTCTCTCCTGCCGCACCCGAAACTACCAGGGTTAGAGCGTCCCGCTTCGACGACCACGATTCAGAGAGCACTCGCAAACCGTGGCTGGTGCTCCCCAATGCTGGAAGAGTCGATGCCTCGCTAAGCTCAAAGTCATTCTTCATCCGGATTTCGATGGTGTTTCGGTTACCAATGATCGGGACAGTCACGGTTACATGCTGATCCGATGAATTCGCTTCAATTTGAAACGGCAGCGCGCGTCCATTGAGTCGAGCTCCCGTAATCTTGGAGCGCAAACTCACCGCTGGCGAGAATTGCAGAGAGCAGTGTCCTGTGCCCGTCGATTGCAGCTCTAATCGAATACTGTCGGGCGTCCGCTGGTAATTTAAGTTCAACGCTACTGCGCCAAGGCGCACATTGTCGACGGAGAACGAACTCCAGTCCGCTGGAATGTGAGGAGCGAAATCCAACCGGCAACTTGTAGCGTCTACTTGCAAGCCAAGCAATCCGCTCAGCAGAGGATTGACCACCATAGCCGCCGACCAAATCTGATGAGGGGTTCCTGTCGCTAGCGTCTGAAAGTAATCGCCGGAAAGAACTTCAGCGACGTGGCCCAGTGATCCGTTCAGAGTAAGTAGAGCGTTGGCCCGCAAATTCGAGTAGGCGGGAAACGGGCGATGGTACCTATACTCCCCGATCGATGCCCAGCCAGTGAATAGCGGCCATACGGTTCCATAGTGATATCCGCCCGGATTGTATTTCGGGTTCTGCGAAGAAAGAATCCGCATGCCCCAGTCAGTCTGATGATCGGGGCGGTCGAGCTCGTCGATCATGCTTCGAGCTTGATCTCCGTTAAGCTGCTTGAACCACATCGGAACCGTGGCCAGGACGCTGGCGACATCAACGCGGTTGTCATTTGTATCGAGAGCATAAGCGTAGATTTTCTTTTCAGTGGACCAGAACGTCTTATCCAGAAGTGGCTTTTGTCGTTCGAACGTCTGCTCCATCTCTTGAGCAAGATCTTCTTTATCCAGGAGATGAGCAAGGCGAGAAAGTGCGCGTGTAGCTTCGATGCCCAGCGATGCTTGGTAAAGCTCAGTGCGCACCGGATAGAGTGGCCCGCCTTCGATCCAGCCGGTACCCGCGCCGGAGTTCTCTGCCAGTCCCTGCGCGTCATTCGTGGATCGGAGAAACTGGTAGGCTCTCCAGAGGTTATCCCATTTCTGCTGAGCAAATCCAACGTCTCCGCTGTGCGTCACGTAATCGTTCACGGCAATAATGAACAGCGGCGTAGCGTCCGCGGAGGCGTAAGCGTACGGGGTGTTCTTGAACCAATCCGTAAAGCTCGCGCTTTGAGCGATTTCATGAGGGATCTTGCCGTCGGCCCGCTGGTATTTGCCGAGAAATTCCAAAGCGCTACGGACAGTTGAGAAGTCGCCCTCCGCGTCCAGCGCCAAAGAAGTCCACTCCGCGTCTCGACCAAAAAACCAGGCGAAGCCAGGGCGATAGTCGTTGCCTGACGTGTTGAACCCGGCCACCAGGCCTTCCCCCAAAAAGGGATTTTGCACGACGCCTTGCTGCATGCTCACTTTCGCCCAGTCATACGCTGTTTCGAGTTGAGCGTCTGGAAGCTTCAGGCTAATCGTGCGCTCCAGATAGTCGCGGTAATACGTTGTGGAGCTCTGCAACAACTCCGAATAGTCTCTTGCCAAGTGATCGTAGAGTTTCGCCAGCGCTGCCGGTCCCTCGAACGCTGCGGCAATGACGATGAGCTTGGTCTCGCTCCCTTTTTTTGTCGGGCCCAGAAGAATGGAGTCCTGCTGAGAGGAGAAATAGTTGGTGGAGTATTCTTCGGAGCTCTTGACCGCTGTGGGAGAACCGACGAGGGCCTCAAACTTTCCCGATTCTTCTCCGAAACGAAAGGCGCGCAGCGTTGGATCCCACTCTTCACCAACTCCGGCAAGAGCTGCGGGCCACTCCAGCTGAAAATCACGTTCGAAAACAGCCTCGATTTCCAGAGGCTCGGCGGTGTCAACTTCAAAGGCGATAATGGCGCCAGATTCATGCACCGGTACGAACAAAGTTTCGCGGACGGAAAAAACGTCGCCGCTGTAGACAATGGTGTTCGACTCTGGATGAACTATCAAAGTTCGGGCGAGAGCTTCCGCAGGCAGCGTGGCGCCATTGATATGGAACCGCAAATGAAAATCACGCAGGATTTTCAACGGGTAGACCCACGCTTCCAGAGTTCCTTGTTCTTTCCCGAACACCCCGGCACGCGTGCCCACGGCCGAAACGAACTCCCATGATCGAATGGGCCGTGAAAGTTCCAGGGTTTGCCTGGACTGCTCAGCAAATGCAACGGAGGAAAGAAAGAGCAGACCGCAACCCAAAACGAGTCCCGCCGGAGACAGCCAGTTTGGCCGAAAGGGGCTCGGAGAGTGATGCATGATTAAAAGGGGCTTTAGCAGGACGAAGGGAGTATATACTCTTCCCGCATTTCAAAAGTTTGGAAAGTTGCTTATCTCATCCTATAAACCCAGAAGCTGAGATGCGAAGTCCAAGAGCGGCACTCGTCTATCTCTGGAGTCGGGCACGGTCATGATCAGGCGCAGAGAGTTCATCCGCAACAGCGCATTAGGTGCAGCGGCATTCTTGCTCGCCAGACCCGCGCGATTGGCGAGCACGATCACATCGAGCGCGCCCGACTCTTGCATTGAGGTTTTGCCGGACGAGGTTTTGGGCACGATCTCTCCGAATATCTACGGACACTTTATCGAGCATATTGGTGGCGTGATCTATGACGGTGTTTGGGTTGGAGAAAATTCGAAGGTCCAAAATATCGGCGGCATTCGCAAAGATCTGATCGATGAGATGCGCAAGATCAAAGCTCCCGTGGTTCGGTATCCGGGCGGTTGCTTTGCGGACAGTTACGACTGGCGCGACGGAGTCGGTCCGGCGGCTAAACGTCCACGAAGAACGAATTTTTGGATTGAGGCCGAGCCCAGCTCGGATCCCGCGAATCACCGCTATGAATCCAACCGCTTCGGCACAGATGAGTTCATGCTCTTCTGCAAGCTGATTGGCTGTCAACCCTATCTTGCTGCCAATGTTCGCAGGTTGCCGGTCGAGACCTTCTATCGTTGGGTGGAGTATTGTAATTCCCCCGCAGGCAGCACCACGTTGGCGGACGAACGAGCCGCTTCCGGCGTCGTCGAACCCTATAATGTCCGCTACTGGGGAGTGGGAAATGAATCCTGGGGATGCGGCGGCAATTTTACCGCCCAGGAATATTCGGTCGAGTTCCGCAGGTTTACCAGTTGGTTGCCACTGTATGGGCAGCCGTTGTCATTGATTGCCTCGGGCCCGAATGAGGATAACTGGCAATGGACACGCGGGTTCTTTGAAGAGATTGCTCGAAAAGACAAAGATCTATTCACCTCTATCTTCGGCTGGGCGCTCCACTATTATTCCTGGAACCTGAGCCGGGGGCACACCCAGGACTGGGATGCGGGCAAGGGCGAGGCGCTTAAGTTTGATGCTCAGGACTGGTACGAAGTATTGCACGAAGGCGGCCGGCTGGAATCTCTGATTGAGGGTCACTGGCAGGCGATGGGCGAGTTTGATTCTGCACATCGGGTAAAGCTGGTGGTTGACGAATGGGGTCAATGGTATCGTCCTGGCAGTCAACTCACGGCGGATAACTTCCTCGAGCAGGTCCCCACGCTCCGAGATGCCCTGTTCAGCGCAATGACTCTTGATATCTTTAACCGGCATCCGGAAAAGGTCACTCTGGCAAGTCCGGCGCAGCTGATTAATTGTCTGAACAGCCTTTACCTTGCCCATGGAGATAAATTCTGTGTAACGCCGGTGGGCCATGCTTTCGCAATGTATGCCGCACACCAGGGAGGTCAGGCAGTGCGCACAATCATTTCGGCCCCAAACGTCCAATACGCGCGCGATGGCAAGCCAACGCCGTTCTGGGGATTGCAGGGTTCCGCATCGCTGCATGCCAAGAATTTGGTACTCACCGTTGTAAACCCGAGCGTGAGCGAAATCCGAGAGACGGAAATCACAGTTCGAGGCGCCTCCACAAAGTCAGGGACGACAACCGTGCTCACAAATTCCGATCTTCATGCTCACAACACCTTCGATCAACGAAACGTAGTGACTCCGCAGATCAGAGACTTGCAATCGACGGGAAGAGTGCTCACTATCCAAATCGCACCCGCTTCCGTCACCAAGCTGGAGCTGAGTCTTGTGTAAGAGCGAGTGCTCATAAACGTGCAACTTAACCAAATGCATAAGAAAACAGAAAACTACCGAATCGTTCTGATGTTCGCGCTGTTCGTGGTGATCGCCAGCGGTGTCCTGCTTGCGCAGGGCGCACCCTCAGTGGTTGTGAAGTGGGAGAAGAAAACACCCAACCGCACCGTCCCCACGCTGCAAGCCGTTGTCAATCCGATGCTGCGCCGTGGATCACCCATTCACGACGCCTCGCTCGAGGCTCTCCACAGGCTGGGGACTGACTATGTTCGTTATGCCTTCTGGTATCCATATCCGAAACTCGCCGTTGCAGAGTTGCGCCCTCCCGACGCTAACCAGACCTTCTGGGACTTCCAATACATCGATCCCGTGGTCGAGGACTTCCTGCATGCGTCGGAAGGTCGCAGCCCGGTCTTCAGCTTCAGCACCATCCCCGAGTGGATGTTCGAGACGCCCAAGCCGGTCTTGTATCCGGATGATCCTAATCAAGTTTTCTGGGACTATTCGCAAGGCACCGAGCTCCACGATGTCGGGGCGCTCGCCGACTACTATGCGCGGCTGGCGGCCTGGTACACGCAGGGTGGCTTCACCGACGAATTGGGGAAACTCCACGCCTCGGGCCATCACTACGACATCCGTTACTGGGAGGTCTTCAACGAGATTGACGGAGAACACGACACCACACCCCAGCATTACGTAGAACGTTACGATGCCATAACGCAGGCGGTGCTGAAGGTCGCGCCGCAGATGAAGTTTGTTGCTCTTGCCCTCTCCTCTCCGTCCGAGGCGCCGCGAACCTTCGCATATTTTCTGGACCCGAAGAACCACAAGCCGGGTGTGCCGTTGGACTACATTTCCTTCCATGTCTATGCCACGCCATCGGGAGATCAAACATTGGAGGACTGGCAGTACACCTTTTTTAGTCAGGCAAGCGAGTTTCTTGCGGTCACGCGCTACATCCTTCAGATTCGGGATCGACTGTCGCCGTCAACCAAGATAATGGTCAACGAAGCCGGCTCAATCCTTAACGGTGACATGGTTCAAGGCGAGCCCAATCACGTAGAGAAACCGATTCCCCCCGCCTACTGGAATCTGAGTGGAGCCTTGTATGCCTACCTCTACGCCGAACTGGCGAAACTTGGCGTCGACACCGTGGGCGAATCGCAGCTCGTCGGCTACCCTTCTCAGTTTCCGAGTGTCAGCATGGTCGATTGGACGAACGGCAAACCCAATGCACGCTTCACCGTTCTGGAGCTGCTCAAGAATAATTTTGGTCCAGGGGACGAGCTTCCTGACACCGAAGTACGAAGCAATGGTTCGCTGGCAGAGTCCGACGCCATCGAAGCCCAGGCTTTTACCAGAGACGGCCACCGAAAGTTGCTGCTGATTAACCAGAGAAATCGTGAGGTTACGGTAGAGCTTCCGAAAGAATGTTTGGGGGCTGCAATCCAGACTATCGGAGGAACGTCACCCGACACAATGATGCAAAATGTTGCAGATGTGAAAGTCCGCTTGCTGCCCTTCTCGGTGTCCGTCCTTGCTTTGAAGGATTAAGGCTTTGAAGGATTAACGCTTTGAAAGATTGACCGATTTCTCACCTTCTCCGGCAACGAAGGCGTCCGGCGCGGCTTTTGGTGTTACTTCGGGTCGTTGATGTCGATAAATTTAGTACGCGACCTGCCCTGAATCGGTAGTAGAATGCTCGGATTCGACGCCTTGGTGGGCTAGGCGCGGGCCAGTCCGGACATGCCCGAAGAAACTTTCTCCCAGAGGACAGGTCAATGAGATTCCTTTCACGGTTCCCGGTTTGCCTGCTGCTGCTGGCTGTTCCGGCCAGCGCGATTCTCTCTCAACCGACCTATGCGCAGGATTCCACTGCCGCGCAACAGCTCCCCAAACGGATAGTGGGCGACTACGGCTATTGGACTAGGACGGAGGACCCACCTTACAGCGCGGCGCAGATTCCATTTAACATGTTGACGCACATAAACCATGCTGGCGTGTCTTTTAACGCAGATGGTTCGTTGTCCGTTCCCAGTGGCTTCCTTGAGCCCGACCTCATCACCAAGGCACATGCGAATGGGGTGAAGGTTCTTCTGCTCATTGGCGGCGACTTCCCCGGGGTTGAGGCCAATGGCACCCTTCTAACCCTGATCGAGAAACTTACAGCCTTCGCTGCAAAACATGACTACGATGGCTTCGACATCGACTGGGAGTATCCGGCGACGACGCAGGATCGCGACTTCTTTGTAGAACTCATGGCGGGACTCCGCGACACGAACTCAGACTACGTTCTGTCCATCGACGCAGCGCCCTGGGGTGGATACGGTTACGATCTCGCTCAACTGCAGAAATCGATCGACTATTTCAATATCATGATGTACGACTGCGCCGGGCCCTGGACCGATGACGGCCAGCTCAATTCGCCGATTTTTTGGGACGGGCACGATCCCGAGCCCTGGGAGTGCCAACCGGGAGGCAGTGCCGCGGGAGCTGCCAAGATATTTCTCAATGTAGTCCCGCCCCTCCAACTGAACATGGGAACTCCCTTTTATGGCTATTTCTACACCAACATCAACCAGTTATTCGGAGTGTGTCCGAACTCGTTGACTGACAAGGACCAAGAGTGCAACAACAAGTACGTTTTGACGGAGAATTACGCGCCATTCATGAAGAATCGTGTCAACCGGGATGGGTGGGAGACGTTCTATGACCCAATTGCACTCGTTCCGTACATGCTGAGAACCGATGGGACGGATGGCTACATTACCTACGATGATCCGGTTTCGACTTATCTCCGGGTCTCATACTCCGATTGGATCCTTGGGCTGGGCGGTACTTTCATGTGGTCGCTCGATGCCGACTACGACGGGCACTCCCAAGACCTGCTGCAGGCGATGTATCAAGCGACGATCAATCAAGGGCAGTAGCCTGGTTCGGGACACAGCGGATAGCCAGACCAGCATGTTGCAGCCGATGCGACGATTCTGGATGACTTGTCGACACTTACTCCCGGTTTACAGGCATCATCCCAATCGAGGCCGGCTATATAGGCGAAAGTTCTCGGCGTGCCCGTCAAGATCGAGCGCGTCGATGTCGCCAGCGGCCGCCGAACCTCCGGGATGATTGAGTGGGTTTGAGCATTCCACTAACTCTCGGAACTCCCGCGCACCAGGTCAATCCTGCCTTGTGGTGATCTTGTCCCTATTGTCCGTCTATTAGTCCCAAATCTGGTTTTGAAAGGGTTGCGCCGGGTTACGCTCCCCTCGGCGTAGCTTCGGAGCCGGCGGACGCGTTGCCTGGCGCCAAAGCCGACGGAACTTCAATGAACGTTGCTAAAGCACGAAGCAAACCGACACGGGGCAGGAAATTACTGCTCTCTATCTGTTCGATTCCGCCAACAGTAACCGATTTTGATTTTGACTGGAACCTGCATGGCTGACCGTCTTCGTCACTGCGTAGAATGTCCAGAATGTAGTGCCCGATACTTGATTGGGTTTAGTCCGTACCGCAACGGTGCGTACCTTGTGTCTTTGGTGACTGACTCGTCGGAAGAGTACAGGTTGCTTTGTCCTTGCCGTCGGCCGCCTGTTTGCAGTCGATGGAACTGGAGCGAACTGAAGACCTATGCTGTCTCGAATGGAGCTTACGCCCGCGGCTACGGTTCGCCGCAGGAGGTCTGGCTGTTCAGGCGATATTCGCATCAAGATAAGGTCTCTCTGAATCCTCTCGGGGATGCGGGAAGGAAGGTCCCATGAACATAATAAGGTCCAAACGGTATTCCATCGACCGTGAGTTAGGGGAAGCTCGCTATTTTTTCGATACCGATAGCTTGATTGTCTGGATGGATCCAGAGCAGAAAAGCAGCGTACCGGAAAATGACCTGCCTCAACCCCGCAGCGACTGCCGTGCATCCCGTCCTTTTCTCCAATGCGGTGCCCAACTTTCGAGACACATATACGAACTTCTGCTGAAGTCGGCGATTACCGGTCATCTACGTGGCCAGGAACTGGCGGCCAAACCCTAATTGCCCCACTGCAACTGTACCCCTTTCTAGTGGCGACCAGACCATCAAGGCAATTTGTCCGAGCTTCTGAATGAATGTATCGTGGTGGACGTAAAGAACATCGTGTTATGAAAGGGGACGAGCATGATCTTCGGCATGTCAACGGCTACATACACTCTCCTACATGTGTTGATCAGCCTGGTGGGAATCGGCTCCGGATTGGTTGTCATGTTTGGATTCCTCACCGGGAAGCGGATGGATGGTTGGACTGCACTCTTTCTGGCCACCACTGTGGCTACGAGCCTAACCGGGTTCGGATTTCCATTCGATCACCTTCTGCCGTCGCACAAGGTCGGCATCATCTCACTCGTAGCACTGGCGGTTGCGATCCTGGCACGCTATCTCTTGCATTTCGCCGGCGCCTGGCGCTCGATCTACGTCGTCAGCGCCGTCATGGCCCTCTACCTAAATGTCTTCGTTCTGGTGGCGCAGTTATTCGAAAAGGTTGGAGCACTGAAGGCTTTGGCACCGACCCAGAAAGAGCCGCCATTCCTGATTGCACAGCTGGTCGTTCTGGTGCTTTTCGTGGGGCTTGCCGTCCTGGCGGTAAAAGGGTTCCACCCCGAGCCGGCACAAACGGCTTGATCAGGACATTTCCTGTTGTCCACGCAGTTTGCTGGGGAAGATCTCAACCGAAACGGAGCACCCGCACACCTAAAGTTTGTCCCGGCGAGAGCCGATGTGGCCCTTGGATGACAGGAGGCTAGACAGAGTTCCTCGTCATATCCACCATTCCTAAGGGGACACTAATGTCGACATCCGCCGTTTCCAGTATTTCGTTGAACCAGCAACTGCAGCAGTATTTTCAAACTCGGCAGAGCGATCTGCAACAACTCGGACAGGCGCTGGGGTCCGGCGACTTGGCTGGCGCTCAGACCATCTACAACAACATTGTTGCGCTGGGTCAAAGCGGTCCCTTTGCGGGGGGAAATCCGTTTCTGAAAAACCAGCGGGAACAGGATTTCACCACCCTCGGACAAGCCCTGCAATCGGGAGACCTGGCGGGTGCCCAGCAAGCCTTCAGTACCCTCGAAAGCACGTTTCAACGAGGGACAGGCGCGGAAGACCCGCCCAGCACCAGCCCCGCCTCCAGCAGCGGCCCCGAAATTATCATCAACCTCAGCAACAACAGCAGCAATACGAGCCCTGAGCAGATCACCATCGACATCAGCAACTCCGCCAACGGCGGAGAAGACCAGGTCTCTCTCAGCTTTGGCAACCAGGGTTCCAACGCCCAGGAGATTACCTTCAATCTGAATCCCAACAGCAATGAGCAGATCGTTCTGAACCTGCTGGGCGACTCCTCTTCCGCCAGCAGTTCCTCAAGCAGCTCCTCTCCAAGCGGAGGCCTCAACGTTTCGGCTTGAACCGGGCAAGGCCGCCGGTGCAGTCAGCGGGAACCAAATCCTCTCCCCTGCTCACTGCACCGGCGCGTTCAACGCCGCCACCAGTTCCAGAAAAGTCTTAGCATTCACGGCTTGAGCTACCGCTTCTTTGCGCCTGAATAGTTCGCTGGCGTCCTCCAGCAAATCGTGTTGTGACTGATTATCTTTCACACGAATTGCAGTCTACGGCAAACACGGTAGACCCTGTTACCTTCCCAATGGGCGACAGCCTGGAGTAAACTGGCCGTTCCAGAAAAGTTCGAGAAAGGAGAAACCATTATGAGGTGCAGGTTACCGGTTCTCGTCATCACTTTGTTATCGATCGCGACGCTGGGCCTTGCTCAGGATCGTGACCAGCCCTCGGCCAAGTCGCAAGAACGCATCACCCGGGAAGTTCGCCATGAGCTTCTCATGCTCCCTTACTTCGGCGTGTTCGATAATATCGCCTATAAAGTGGACGGCTTCACTGTCACGCTGCTCGGGCAAGTCACGCGGCCTACACTCAAGTCCGATTCCGAGAACGTAGTGAAGCGCATCGAAGGCGTGGAGAAGGTGGATAACCAGATCGAAGTACTTCCTCCCTCGCCCATGGATGATCGCCTGCGCCTGCGTTTATACCGCGCGATCTATGGGTATCCCGCGCTGGAGAAGTACGCCTTGGGCGTGCAGAAGCCGATTCGCATCATCGTGAAGAATGGCCACGTCGCTCTCGAAGGCGTGGTCGACAACGACGGCGACAAGAACCTGGCCGGAATCCGTGCGAACGGGGTCTCCGGCACTTTCTCGGTGACCAACAATCTTCAAGTCGTGCCATCGAAGTAACAAGCCCAGCCCGGCAGCGCCTGCCTTGGCGTTGCCGCGCTCCTTCCCATTCGACAGCGACGCTCCTCCTGCCATCCTCTCGTGCGTATAATTGCCTCGCATTCTGACCGGCACTTCGGAGAACTGCCATGATGAATCGTCGCGCCTTCCTTGAGACCGCCACCACCGTTACCGCCGCCACGCTGCTGACCAACCGAATAGGCTGGGCCGCGGCGGACCACAAGATCGAAAAGCTCGGCGTGGAGCTTTACACCGTGCGCGACGAGATGAAGGCGAACTTCGACGGCACGCTGGCCAAAGTTGCCGCGATCGGCTACCAGGAAGTCGAATTCGCGGGATATTTCGATCACTCGCCCAAAGAGCTGCGCGCCGCTATCGACCGCCATGGTCTGGTCTCACCCTCCTGCCATGTCGATTGGGATGTCCTCGGCGACAAATGGCCGGAGCAGATCGAGTCCGCCAAGATCATCGGTCAGAGTTACATCATCTGTCCCTGGATCCCCGAAGAAATCCGCAATCAGCCGGACGGCTGGAAGCGTGCCGCTGAAGCCTTCAACCGCGCCGGCGACGCCAGCAAGAAGGCCGGCATCCAGTTTGGCTATCACAATCACTGGTTCGAGTTCCTCCCCGTCAACGGAAAACTGCCGTACGATTTTCTTCTCGAGACTTGCGACCCGAACCTGGTCAAGATGGAGCTTGACCTCTGCTGGATCACCGTCGGCGGCGGCGATCCGCTCAAGTATTTCGACCGTTATCCCGGACGCTTCCCCCTG
The DNA here is from genome assembly GCA_049583505.1 of Candidatus Sulfotelmatobacter sp. Taxonomy (GTDB): domain Bacteria; phylum Acidobacteriota; class Terriglobia; order Terriglobales; family Acidobacteriaceae; genus Sulfotelmatobacter. Next base: position 4,799 of record JBAUVZ010000217.1, on the reverse strand, counting down.
GTCCACGTCAAGGATATGAAGAAGCTTCCGAACGTTTCCGCAGCGGGTGGCCAGGATTTCGGCGACTCGCTCAAAGACATGACCGAAGTCGGCAGCGGCGTCATCGACTGGAAGCGGATCTTTGCGCAATCCGAGAAGGCGGGTATCAAGCACTACATCGTCGAACACGACAAGCCTAAAGCGCCGTTCGAGAGCATCAAAACCAGCTACGACTACCTTCGCCAGTTGCGCTGGTGAAGCAGAGAAACCGCAGGTGGGGATGAAGATTGCAGTTCTCACCCTTTCCCGAAGGGATCTTCGAGCGACGGACTTTGCGGCGTGAATAACTCCCCCCCGTTTTCCGTGATGTGCATATCGTCTTCAAGGCGAATGCCGAATTCGCCTCGAATGTAGATGCCGGGCTCGTCGCTGAAAGTCATGTTAGATGCAAGCTTGGTGGTGTTGCCGCGGACGAGATAAGGCCACTCGTGCCCGTCCAGGCCGATGCCGTGGCCCAGGCGGTGGGTAAAGTATTTGTAATCGGGCCCGTACCCCGCGTCAGTAATTACTTTTCGAGCCGCCGCATCGATGGAGCCGCATTCCGCTCCGGGACGCGCCGCAGCCAATGCAGCCGACTGCGCCCGGTGCACAATTTCGAAGACTTTGTTCATCTCGTCGCCGACTCTTTCGGAGGCCTTGCCCAGCACGAACGTGCGCGTGATGTCCGATTGATACCCTTCCACGTCGCAGCCATCGTCAATCATGACGATCGAACCTTCGCGAATCACCTGCGGCGTGCTCGATCCGTGAGGCAGGGCGGAGTACTCACCGACCTGTACACTGGCCTCGCCGGGGAAGCCAAGCTGTCCGTAAGCCGCTGCAACCAAATCCTCCACCTGCTGCTGCGTCATGCCTTCGCGGAGCGCGTGATAGACGGCCTCGTACGCGGCCAGCGTTACCTGGTTAGCCAAACGCATCAGGGCGATCTCGTGCGCGCTCTTGATCCGGCGGCAACCCGCAGTGACAGGCGTCGCGCTAGTAAGCGTGACTTGCGGAGCGGCCTGGGCAATTCCATCGGAGAAGAAGAAGCGCACCGTCTCTTCGATCCCCAGCCTGCCGCTGCCCATGCCGCGTTCTTTAAGGCCTTGCGCCACGCGCTGGTAGGGGCTTTCGTCTTCCTGCCAGGTGCGCACATCAGGATTCTCGCCGTCGGGCGCGCCGGAGATCTGCTCGCGCGCGCGGCCTTCTTCAAATGCCGGGCACACATAGAATTCCGCGCCTTTGGCTGGCAGAACCAGCGCGAACAGGCGTTCGCCTCCCCACCAACGAATACCGGTGAAGTAGCTCAGTGACGTGCCTTCCATGAGCACGATGCCGTCAAGCGCGTTCTCGCGCATCAGCGTGCGGGCGTGCTTCTGGCGTTCGTGCCGTTCCTCGCGAGTAATAGGAATGGCATCGCCCCTGCGCGACTGCAAGCGCGCCACAGAAGGTGGCAGGGAAGAGTCATTCGTCTTTTCGTCTGTTGGGGTGCTAGAGGCCAGCAGGGGACGAGCCATGGCGGCGGCTCCTGCCGCTGCGCTGCCCACTTCCAGAAACCGCCGCCGCGAAATCATGAAGCCTCCAAATCAAAAGAATAAGGGTCCGGCCATTATAGGGCAGTTGAAATGTCCACTTAACAGTAGGTGTGCTGGTCGCGAAGGAACTGCGGCATAATTGCCTCATGGAATGCGGCTTTCAGTGTGCAGGTTGCGGCGAGTGGAATGCCACCACGGTCGATGAGTTCGCGGGACACCGGCAGAGCTACGTCGAAGACTGCCAGGTCTGCTGTAAGCCGAATGTGTTGCAGGTTAAGTACGATGTGGCGTCGCAGGAATTCTTCATTGCGGCGGCGCTGGAGTGACTTGGTGGCCAGATCCTCTCTATGGCTGATTCTCGATCGTAATCGCGCTATAGTTAGCTGCTCGGCAAAAGAACAATCGGGATCCAGATTCAGAAAGGAATGACGCGATGGCGACGAGCTACGCAGGCGGCGGACGGATGGTGGCGCATAATATGGTCACGACGCAGTTCGAGCTGGATGGTTTTCGCGTGACGCGCACGCTGGGGGTGGTGCGCGGCATCGTCGTGCGCTCCCGCTCGATCTTCGGCACGATCGGCGCGGGATTGCAAACGCTGGTTGGCGGCAATATCACCCTGCTCACCAACTTGTGCGAGAAAACGCGCGCCGAAGCTTTCGACCTCATGCTGCAGCATGCCGCAGAACTGGGCGGCAACGCTGTGGTAGGTGCCCGCTACGACGCGACCGAAGTGATGCAAGGTGTCACCGAAGTGCTGGCCTACGGGACCGCGGTCTTCGTCGAACCGTCGAAGTAGCAATCTCGCTAGTCTTTGTACACCCAGCCCGCAACCAGCGCGGCCAGGATGGCGCCCAGCCACATGTCGATCATCCAGCCAAAAGGAAGTCCGCGGTCGATAGCGGACCAGGTAGCCTGCCCGAAGTTATCTGGAAAGCCGGCGAAAAAGCCGGCCAGAAAGCCAATCTTCAGCGCGCTGCCGGGACCGGCTCCCAGAGTCTGACGTGCCCAGGCATAAAGATGCGCGATCGCGATCGCCAGAATAAACAGGAGGACGGTCCACTGGACTGCGAAGAACGGATAGCGCGGTGTTTTCAGGAACAGCCCAGCATTCTGGGCCGCCAGGTAACGCGCATCGGTGATGACAAAGTGGCCGACGAGAAAACTCCAGATTGTCCAGACCACGCCTCCTGCCAGACCACCGAGCCAAATCCTGCCTCGGTTGAGATGCATAAGTTCCTCCGGAAGTCATCATTGAACAAACGGACGAAGTCTACACCTATTTGTGAGCCGATGGCGATCAAACCGCCTTCAACTACACATCAATCTTCTTGCGGTATAGTCGTCGGATCATGAGATTCCCGCCCTTCTTGCTTTTCAGTCTGGTGCTGTGCGGCACTGCCGCAGTCAGCCAAGCGGCTGATTTCGAGTACATTCGCCAGGGTAACCCGCAGGACGTGCAAACTCGCGCCGAAGCCGGAGTAGCCATGATGGGTGGGGGCAGCGATCTGGACGAAGCGTTTCGCTGGCTATGCGCGAAGGCCAATGGCGGCGACTTCCTGGTCGTGCGGGCGCACGGCGGCGCCGATTACAACCCCTACGTCGCCAGTCTATGTCAGATGAATTCAGTGGCTACGCTGATCATTCCCAGCCGGAAAGCAGCGCAGCTGCCACGGGTGGCTGAGATCATCGGGCAAGCCGAGGTGATTTTCATTGCCGGCGGCGACCAGTCTCGCTACGTCAACTTCTGGAAGGGAACTCCGGTCGAGGATGCCATTAACGCGCACGTGGCTGCGGGTAAGCCCATCGGCGGAACCAGCGCGGGATTGGCGGTGCTGGGACAGTTTGTCTACGGGTGCCTGGAAGACAAGCCGGATGATGCCGACCTGACGTCGCGCGAGGTGCTCGCCGATCCCTACATCAAGCGGGTGACCGTGGTACGCGATTTTCTGAAGATTCCCGGCTTGGATAACATTCTCACCGACAGTCATTTTGCGAAGCGCGACCGCATGGGGCGCGGCCTGGGATTCCTGGCGCGGATCGTCGAGGATGGGTGGTCGAAAACGCCGCGCGAAATTGCCATCGATGAGAAATCGGCTTTGCTGGTAGAGGCTAGCGGCAGAGCGAAGGTGGTGGGCACTGGGCTCGGCGTTTATTTTCTGCAAATCACCGACGCACCGGAGGTATCGAAGCCCGGCCAGCCGTTGACCCTGCGCAATGTCGCCGCCTACCGGGCGCCCACGGGAGCCACGTTCGACGTACGGGCCTGGAGGGGCGACGGCGGCGAGCCTTACTTGATCTCGGTAGTGTCGGGACAGGTCCACACCAGCCGCGCAGGGAATGCGGTGTATTGAGATCCGCCAGTGTTTTCCACAGGAAAGTCCGCCAGCAGCGCGGAGTGCAAGAGAAATCTAAGCGAATAAATAGCGAAGGAACCCGGACCGTAAACCCAACCCCTTGTGGTCGTCTTTGTGGTTAACCACAACGGATCGTATTTTGCCAAATCACTTCCGGAGTGGGACCCCTACCTTCAAGTTTGTGCTTGACAATCAATGACTTACGGGTAAGATGTGGTACAAAGTGGCACAGAGTGGTCAAGACAGTTGCAGTCGTGGGAACAGGAAGCTGACAAAGAGGAGCCGGTGGGAAACCGACCCAAAAGCACGACAAACAGCCCGAACCACCCGAGTTTGACCGAACTTTGCGCTGCTTTTACCTCCCTTGTTGCAGTCGTAGTGGCTAACAGAAAGAGCAGACCCGTAAAGGGAACCGGCCTCCGCAGAGGCTTTACACATGTTTCGCGGCAATCACCCAACTCGCGTCGACGAAAAGGGACGGTTAAAGATCCCGGCGGAATTCAAGCGGGTGATCGACGAGAAGTACGGACAACAATTCTACATCACGAGTCTCGATGGAAAGGTTGCTCAAGTATATCCCTTCGAGGAGTGGGAACGGATCGAGCAGAAGCTGGCCGGACTCTCCACCTTCAATCCTACGAAGAAGAAGTTTCTGGACCGGGTGAACTATTACGGGCAGATGGTGGAAATGGACGGTCAGGGACGGTTGCTGATGCCGCAACTGCTGCGAGAAGCGGCGCAAATCAAAGGCGAGGTTGCGGTTACGGGCAATCTGACGCATCTGATCGTGCGCAACCTGGATTCATACCGCAAGCAGGTCGAGGAAGAAAAGTTCACGCCTGACGATGAGAAGACGCTCGACGAATTGGGCATCTAGTGGGCGAGGGTT
>JBAUVZ010000216.1:0-16671 GCA_049583505.1 Candidatus Sulfotelmatobacter sp. | reverse complement strand
CAGTTTTCCCAGAGGCGTCTTTGAAGGTCATTCCGGTTGCGCCGCTTGTATAGCCGAGGTCGCCGGAGCGGGAGACGCCGACCTTATTCGCGTGCCATTCGATGTTGTCATGAGCAAAATCCTCTGCGATCAATTTCGCGATGGCATCCTTCCCAACCGCGATGGGAGCGTTCGGAGCCAGCATCGAGCCTTGTTCGTCGCAGAACGCCACCGATTTGTCGAGGTCTTTCGCGGCGTACACCTTCATCCACGCAGCGTCAGTCGCCAAGATAGCATCCGTTTCCTTTCCGCTTGCCTGCCCCAGTGCTACGCACGCGATTACGACCAAAAACACCAACCACGCAACTATCCGCTGTCGTGATCTCATATTGGTTACTCCCTCAAGATTGTTCAGTGCTAGTGCTCGACTTGGAACATTTCCACCCACACCCCATGCGTAACTTCTGGGCGTAGCAGAAAACTCGTGCCATAGAAGCCTTTGTAGGTTTCCAGCTTTCTCCCCGTGCCGGACTCAGCTAATTGGCGGGCTTTGGCGAGATCGGCCACTTCAATACTGAGACCGATTATTCCTTCGTCGTGATCGGATAGATATTTTGTAAGCAGGCCGTCCTTGTCGCTCGATTCCAGAAGCACGAGCACCCCCTGACCAGCCTTTACTTCCCCACCGTGCGCACTGAGGAACTTCGCCTCGCGTGATTCACCCACTTCGAAGCCAGCATCGCGAAGCGTCCGTAACTGTGAATCAGCGTCGTGCACGGCAAACCATACCGCGTGAATGCCCATAGCGGTGTTGGGATGATCCATCCGCCCCTCAGCGCGGGCCTTATCCTTCCAACTGCTGGACAGGTATTCGATCAAGAAAATTGGTATGGTGAATGCCTTTTTGTTGGCCGCTGGCTTGTCAGCGGTGCTCACGTCGTACCACATCGGGGGAGGGGGTGTGGTCTCACCTTCTTTCATGATGCTGCCGGGGTCTGGGCCTGTCACATCGAAGTTGTTGGCTTTCAGGTAGTTCGCCGCAGCTTTGGCAGACGAAACGTCGATGCCAAGGAACATAGCGCCTTCGTGCTTCGTCACGAACTCAGCGACCTCGGAGGCATCGCTGTGCGCACTGGGCGTGCCTCCGCTGACCGCGAGCAGTTCCAAATAGCTGTTATTTTGGAGACTGACGCTGCAATTGGAAAGGCCTCCGGGAAAGTGACCGCCCTTGCTGACCTTGAAACCAAGGTGTTCGTAGTCGTGTTGGGTTTTGGCGAGGTCATGAACTCCAATACCGACGTGATCGACGCCCCACCCTTGCCCGATAAGTGTCTGGGCTGGAGCGGAAGTGGTCTGAGCGGATGACATCACGGTCGCTAGAAGAAGCAACGACGCAAGATGAACGCGAATCCCCATATACCCTCCGTTTGATGATGTCGAATTCTACTCGCATTGACCTGTCCCTCAACACCCACCTAACATGTCTAACCAGTGTCCACGCCTTCTCAACCCGTGGGTCAGACGGTCTCCCATTACCGCATCCTCAGCAGGATCGGCGGCGGGGGCATGGGCGTGGTTTATGAAGCCGAAGACTTGAAGCTCGGTCGCCACGTCGCCCTGAAGTTTCTGCCCGACGAACTCGCCCACGACGCGCAAGCCCTCAGCCGTTTCCAACGGGAAGCCAAAGCTGCGTCCTCGCTGAACCACCCGAACATCTGCACAATTTACGAAATCGACGAATCGGACGCTCGAACCTTCATTGCCATGGAATTGCTGGAGGGGCAGACGCTCCGGCACCGAATCGCTGGCAAGCCGCTGGAGATCGAAACGGTACTCGATCTGGGCATCCAGATCGCGGATGCCTTGGACGCGGCACACGCAAAAGGAATCGTTCACCGAGACATCAAGCCCGCGAATATTTTTGTGACAAATCGAGGACAGGCAAAGATTCTCGATTTCGGGCTGGCGAAGGTGTCGCTCAAGCCGGAAAGCGTTGCCATGAGCGCCGCAACCATCGAGTCCGAGGAGCATCTGACCAGCCCCGGCAGTGCGCTGGGCACCGTCGCCTACATGTCGCCGGAGCAGGTTCGGGGAAAGGAACTCGATGCTCGCACCGACCTGTTCTCGTTCGGTGCGGTTCTGTACGAGATGTGCACGGGCACCTTGCCGTTTCGAGGCGACACCACAGGCGTGATGTTTGATTCGATCCTGAATCGAGCACCTGTACCGCCAGTTCGAATCAACCCGGACACCCCGCCGAAACTCGAAGAAATCATCAATAAGGCGCTGGAGAAGGATCGCGACGTTCGCTGCCAATCCGCCGCTGAGTTGAGAGCCGATCTAAAGCGGCTGAAGCGCGATCAGGAAACGAGGAAAACTAGCCCAAGCAGTAAAATCACCGAAGGATTGCCGAGGAGATCGTCGTGGTTCAGCAATAAGGCAATCGCAGGAGCCGTCCTTGTCTTATTTGTGTTGGCCGCTGCACTCTTGATTTATCGGTCGTTGCATTCTAAGCAAGCACCTGACATCGACTCCATTGCGGTTTTACCAGTCGTCACCACCAGTAGCGATACGAATGCACAATTCCTCGGAGATGGAATAACTGACAGCCTGATCGACAGCCTCTCCCAGCTTCCGAATCTAAAAGTGATGTCGCGAAGCTCAGTCTTCCATTACAAAGGGAAGGATGTCGAGCCAAAAGTAATTGGACGCGAGCTTAACGTGAAAGCAGTGCTGACGGGCAAGCTGACCCAGCGAGGCGACAACATTGATCTCAGCACTGAACTCGTAAATACCAGCGACGACAGCCATATTTGGGGTGAGCAATTCAATCGAAAATCTTCTGACATTCTGTCCTTGCAACAGGAACTCGCGCAGGTCATCGCGCAGAAACTCCGAGTCAGGCTGTCCAGCGAGCAGCAGCAAACATTTGCTCGACAGGGAACGCAGAATCCCGACGCTTACGCACTTTACGTCCGAGGGCGCTACTCTTGGGACAAGCTCACAGAGGAAAGTCTTGAACAAGCAGCCGATCTCTTCGGGCAAGCCATTGAGAAAGACCCCGGCTATGCAGCCGCCTACGCCGGGATGTCCCGCTCGTACACAATGCTGGCACACTACAATTATCTGCCCCCAACGGACGCCCTCCCAAAAGCCATCGCCAATGCCAATCGCGCCGTTGATCTGGATTCCAATTCGGCTGAGGCACACGTTGCCCTTGGAAATGCCTCAACAGAAACTTGGAACTGGACGCTTGCAGAACGTGAGCTACGACGAGCCGTTGAACTGAATCCTAAACTGTCAGAAGTTCACCTTCAATATGCTGTCTACCTGTTGAATATCGGCAAGGTCGCGGATGGTATCACCGAAGCAAGACTGGCGCAGGAACTTGATCCCCTTGTCCCCGGCCCGAGCAATGTACTGTCATTGGGCTATTGGGCACTGCACGATTACGACGGGGCAATCGCGCAGTTGAACAAATCTCTGGAAAACAGTCCGAACGCCCCTCTCACGCATTACAACCTGTTTCGCCTGTACAGCGCCACGTTGATGCACGATCAAGCCGCGTCAGAATTGGAGCGGTCGCTCACATTGGAGGGCAGAGAGCTTAGTGCGAACGCTGTAACCGCCAGTTACAAGCACGATGGGTACGAGGGATTGTTGCGAACCATGATTCAGGTGAACAGCGATCCTTCGCCGAAAGAATATCACCCGGCGCGAGTCGCTGAGGGTTACATCCTTCTCGATGACAAGGATCAGGCATTGGTCTGGCTTAACAAGGCTTACGACGCACATTTCGGCTTGAACTTCATCAAAGTCAATCCTACGTGGGATTCCATCCACTCCGATCCTCGTTACGCCGACCTGTTGCATAGGATGGGACTGCCGCAGTGAGCATCAGCAGCAGGTGGTCAGAAGGTATCTGGCTGACCAGCCGAAAAGTGAAAAGCCCGCGTTGACACCAAAGATTTGCTGCTCTCGCGGCGAAGCCCTTTTGACCACCAACTTCCAAGTCCAAGAAAAACAATGCTTGGGGCAGTTCTTAACAGTTTTCCCGTCCTCATTGACCCCGTGCCGTCACAGTCCTATGATTCCCGCCAATGGGCACTTCTTCCCAACTTGTGGGGCAGACCGTCTCGCACTATCGCGTCCTCGAAAAACTGGGCGGCGGGGGGATGGGTGTCGTCTACAAGGCTGAGGACTTATCGCTGCATCGTTTTGTCGCCCTGAAATTCCTGCCGGACGACGTCGCCAACGACCCGCAAGCCTTGGCTCGCTTTCAGCGCGAGGCGCAGGCGGCTTCCGCCTTGAACCACCCGAACATTTGCACTATCCACGAAATCGGGCAGCAAGACGGGCAGCCTTTTATCGTCATGGAATTCTTGGATGGCATGACCTTAAAAGCGCGGATTGCGGGAAAGCCACTCGACGCGGAGACCACGCTCTCGCTCGGCATCGAGATCGCCGATGCTTTGGACGCCGCGCATGCGGCTGGCATTATCCACCGGGACATCAAGCCTGCGAACATCTTTGTCACGAAGCGAGGACACGCCAAGGTTCTTGATTTCGGTCTGGCGAAGCTCTCGCCCAAGGCACAATCCGTGTCCGAGAGCGCTCCTACATTGGAAATTACCGACGATCATCTCACCAGTCCCGGTTCGACGCTCGGAACAATCGCCTACATGTCACCAGAGCAGGTAAGGGGCAAGGAACTCGATCCACGCACTGATTTGTTCTCGTTCGGCTCTGTCTTATATGAGATGGCAACCGGAGTTTTGCCGTTTGGCGCTGACACCTCTGGTCTGGTGTTCGACGCAATTCTAAACCGTGCTCCTGTTGCGCCTAGACGACTGAATCCCCAACTGCCTCCTCGGCTCGAAGATGTCGTGACAAAATGTCTTGAGAAAGATCGAGACCTCCGCTACCAGCATGCTTCGGAGGTTCGCACCGACCTGCAACGGCTGAAGCGGGATGCTGAGTCGGCGCGAGTGCCATTGCCGCAGCCAGCCACGCCGTCGAAAAAGTGGTCGCGTTGGTTTGCTGTTGCCTCCGGGATCGCCGTCGTCGCCATTCTTCTCGTGATCAGTGCCAGATGGAAGGGTTCCAGTCCCGCATTGCATACAACGCTGTCACAGGTGACATTTGCCGAGGGAGTCGAGGAGTATCCGGCATGGTCGCCTGACGGCAAGGCGCTCCTGTACACGGGCGAAGTCGGGAAGATCAGAAAGATTTTCCGCAAGGATTTGGCTTCTGGTCAGGACTCGCAACTAACGCGTGGGGATTCTGACGAACTCCAGCCCGCGTGGTCACCTGATGGCAAGCAAGTTGCATTTGTGCGTGCCCACCAACCCGACGTGAAACTACAGCCCGGCGATGTGTTTGGGATGTTTCAAGAGGGAGACGTATGGGTACTCGATCTCGCGTCCGGCGAAGAAACGAAACTTATTGAGAACGCGTTCAATCCGGCCTACTCGCCCGATGGACAGCATATAGCAGTGGATGCATCTTGGGCTGGCCCACGTCGTATCTGGGTACTCGACCGTCAAGGGCACAACCCTCAGCAGGTCACGACAGATACGAGTGAGGAGGTCGATCATGTCGCACCTGCTTGGTCTCCTGATGGCAGGAAGATTGTCTTCCAGAATCTTGTGCGGACGAAGTTCGACATTCGGACGGTGAATCTCGACTCGAAGCAGATGAACTGGATCACCAACGACTCCCTCACCAACATACGCCCGTCATGGTCACCGTCAGGCAGGTTCATCTATTTCTCCTCGTACCGAAGCGGCGGCATAAACATCTGGCGGGCACGAGTGAACAAGGATGGAACACAAAGCGGTTCATTGCAACAGGTGACCACCGGAGCCGGGCAGGACGTTGAAGTCGCCGTTTCGCCCGACAGCAAGCACCTCGCCTACGCCACGCTGCGCCAGAACGCCGACATCTGGAGGCTTCCAGTCTCGCCGGAAACCGGACTCACAAACGGGACACTGGAGGCGGTGATCAGCACGACACGAGAAGACAGCAGAGGCTCATGGTCACCTGACAGCAAAATGGTTGCCTTCAACTCCGACCGTGCTGGAGATATGAACATCTGGCTGTACACGTTCGCTGACTCAACCACGCGGCAACTTACCACAGGACACGGAAGCGATTTCCAGCCCAATTGGTCGCCAGACGAGAAGAGGATCGCTTTTTTCTCGTCCCGTTCGGGCAGCCCGAACGTATGGGAGGTGGAGATCGCCAGCGGAACTTTGAGGCGTCTGACATCGAACTCCGGCGTGAACGTGAATCCGTTCTACTCGCCGGACGGAAAACTGATCGCATACCAGTCCGACGAGAGCGGTCGGCTTGAGGTCTGGCTCATGAACGCAGACGGTAGCAACCCGCGTCGGTTGACGAATGTTGGCGTGACGGGGCATTTCATGCGCTGGGCTGCCGACGGATTGGACATTGTTTTCCGCTGCACGTGCAACGGAAAGCCCGCAACGATGAAGGTGTCCGTCAGCGGAGGCGAACCGCAATCGTTTGCTGAAACGATGATGGGCGGCTCGCACATGTCTTTCTCACCGGATCGCACCCGCATCATGGATGTCGTAGGGCACAAGGTGCTCTGGGTCTCCCCAGTCAACGGAGGGAAGCCCGAAAAAGTCTACGAATTCCCCGATGCAGACGTGAGAATTGACTACCCGGTCTGGTCGCCGGATGGGAAGTGGGTGATGTTCGACCGCTTCCGTCCGCAGGGAGGCGACATCTGGACTATGAGCGACGTGGAATAACAAGACTTACCTCCCTGAAGCAAGCCAAAGCCGAGTACGCGAAACTGCAATAGTCGCTCGCGCAGCCCGCGAGCTTGATAATGCCTACCTTGACTGTCAGTGAGTTCGCGACCAGAATAGGCGGCAAGTTTCTTTGACTAGCGGGACATTGTATTCCTGAAACCAAGTAGGAACTCTGGAGGGCAGCATGTTGCGACTCAACTTGATCCGCGTAGTGCTGTTTGTCGGTGTGTACTCCGTACTTGTGCCAACGGCTTTTGCGCAACATGAGCATCCCGCAGGAGACTCAACAAAACTCGGTAAGGTCAGCTTCCCCGTTTCCTGCGACCCAACAGTTCAGCAGCAGTTCAGCAGCGCCGTGGCAATGCTCCATTCCTTTTGGTACGAGAAAGCCAGTGGGACTTTTAGTGCTGTCGCCGAGAAAGACCCCACGTGTGGCATGGCGTACTGGGGAATCGCCATGACGTACTACCATCAGGTCTGGCCAGCGCCCGGCCCGGCTGATCTGAAAGCGGGAACTGCTGCTGTCGAAAAAGCAAGGCTAGCTGGTGCCAAGACGCAGCGCGAACGGGACTACATTGCTGCCATCGACACGTTTTACCGGGACTCGGATAAACTCGACCACCGCACTCGCGCATTAGCCTATGAGAAAGCAATGGAGCAACTGCAAACGCGCTACCCGGACGACCACGAAGCGGCCATTTTTCATGCGCTCGCGCTGCTCAACACGCCTCCAACGGACAAGACCTATGTGAATCAGAAAAAGGCTGGCGCTATCCTTGAGCCGCTTTTTGTCGAACAACCTGAGCACCCCGGTATAGCCCACTACCTCATTCACGCCTATGATTATCCGCCACTGGCTGACAGGGCACTGGATGCAGCGCGACGTTACGCCAAGATCGCGCCAGACTCCCCGCACGCGCTCCACATGCCGTCACACATTTTCACCCGGCTCGGTTTGTGGCAGGAGTCGATTGATTCCAACCTCGCTTCGGTAGCTTCAGCACAGAAGAACAACGCTCCCGGCAACGAGCTACACGCGAAGGATTACCTGATCTATGCCTACCTCCAAGGCGGACAGGATCGCGAGGCGAAAAAGGCGCTGGAGGCACCGCCGCAAGGTCGCGCTGATGACCCACAGTACATGAACTGGCTTTACGCGATGGGCACTTCGCCAGCACGCTACGCTGTGGAGCGGCATAGCTGGACTGAGGCTGCTAGGCTGACGATACCGCCAAATATTTTTCCGGGCGGACGCTCGGCGTGGACGGAGGCGAATTTGCACTACGCACGCGCCCTCGGCTTGTCGCATACAGGCAACCCCGAAGCTGCCCGAATGGAAGCATTGAAGCTCTCATCCCTTCGCGACGCACTCGTCCAAGCTAACGAAAGCTATTGGGCTGACCAAGTGGACATCCAGCGGGAGACAGCGACAGCATGGATTACGCTGGCAGAGGGCAAGCGCGAGGATGCTCTCACGCAGATGCGTTCTGCTGCCGAGCACGAGGACAAGACCGACAAGGACAATGTCACGCCCGGAGTAATCCTGCCCGCCCGCGAACTGCTTGGTGAGATGCTGCTGGAACTGAATCAGCCTGCCGCAGCGATGGTGGAGTTTGAAGCTACGCTCCGCACGGCTCCTAATCGGTTCAACGCTCTTTCAGGCGCAGCGCGTGCTGCCAAGCTGTCGGGCGATAACGCTAAGGCAAAAACCTATTACGCTAAGCTCCTCGCCAACTGCGAGCATGCCGATGGAGACAGGCGCGACCTTCAGGACGCACGGTCACCCTTGGCTCAGAAATGAGCGTTCATGTTCTTGCGGATAATCGCACCCATGCCAAGAAGCACAATCAACTTCGACACCGTGCGCAAGATCGGCTTGGAATTGCCCGGCGTGGAGGAAAGCACAGCCTACGGGTCACCGGCGCTCAAGGTTCGCGGAAAACTTTTGGCATGTGTGCCCTCCCATCGCTCGGCTGAGCCGGGTTCGCTTGCGGTTCGCGTTGACTTCGACGACCGCGCCGAACTGCTCGCAGCGGCTCCCGATGTTTACTACGTGACCGACCACTATCTCAACTACAACGCCGTGTTGGTTCGCCTGTCCCGTGTCACCCCCGACGTCCTGCGGGACTTGCTCGGCATGGCTCACAAGTTTGTGACTGCTGACGCGGCTCGGCGTTCGCCATCTCGGAACCGACGCAAGCCTGTCTGACTCCTAGCAATCTACCGACGTTCACCGAAGTACAACGTGTGCCCTTGATCGTCCTTGATGACAAACTCGCGTGTTCCCCAATCCGTTTCGTGCACGTCCTTGACAAGAGGCACTCCGTTCGTCTTCAAGGCGTGCGCCGCAGCCGAGGCATCGTCCGTTTCAAAATAGAGGTGGAAGTGCTCGCCCTTATCCACGAACTCGATGGAGGGGTCTTTCTCGTCTGAGAGCTTGAGGTGAAAGAGTTGACTGCCTGCTCGAACTCCTGCATAGAAGTCCTCGTACTGGAACTCCAGCGTTAGTCCCACTTTCGTCGTGTAAAACCGTATCGACTCAGCGAGGTCGGTAGTGCGTAGCTGCGCGATTGCGCTCGATATCTGCATCTTCCCTCCGCAGCAAGATAGTTTCGAAATTACCCGTTTGCCTTCCATTGAAAGCAGATGCCGAACCCATCGGGGTCGCGAACATACAGTTGTTTCATTCCGTATGGCGCAACGTGTGGCTCTTTTGCGTCAATTCCCTTAGCACGCAGATGAGCGTAGATGGCATCCATGTCAGGTGCTCCAAAGAACAGGCCCTGTGTCGCCGTGAGTGGCAATTCGGCGTGAGTCGGGCACTGGCGGTCTGGTCTCCGCTTCATAAGCGGTATTTAGCATCAGGTCAATCTCGTTCCGCCTCAGCCACACCCAATTGTGGTTCGGTGCGGTTGTATTCGAGTCGGTCTGCACAATCTCGAACCCAAGCACATCGCAATAGAAGTTGAGCGAGGTTGGCATATCGAAAACTTGGAGCAGCGGGGTCATTCCCCGAATGTCGATACTCATTGAAGAACTCCAGAGATGGAAAGATTACACTCAGGGGTTGCATAAACCTAGCGCTGAGCATCCGCGTATCCCTAGACGAGCAGTAATCCCCAAATATCTTTGGTAAGGCTTACCGTTTTTTCTCCCAATTTCTAGCCGCTGCTGCGCAAATTCCCCTATTACTGAGACTGGGAGTTCGATTGACGATCCGAGAACTGATCGCAGAGCAGCGGAGGCGAATGCGATCCAGCAATCCAGCAGAGCGACTTGCGGCGGCACTCCTCATCCCCGGCGTGCTGGCACAGCGACTACGCGAACTCAGTGATTTCAATCTTGGGCAACTGCTGGAGGATGAGGTCTGGTCGAATCTGAACCTGCTCGCTCCCGAATCAACTATCTGTTTAGCGGCTGTTGATCGGCTGCGCGGGCACGTGAGCCGTCCGCACAAACCTAACGAATCCGAGGGAAGAATCTAAGCTAATGAAAACTGCTGCCATTTACGTTCGTGTCTCGACCGCCGAGGGAAAGCTACCAGGACGCAAGGACGGTAAGCAGTGGCGTATCCCCGCCACAGCGATTGAGGCCCGTCTGAAACAGCGAGGCGAGTGATGACCGACCGGATCAAACTCTTAACGCTTTTGGCGCTTGCTGATTTGCTGTCCATTTCTCCACACACGGTCCGAGCGCTCGTCAAGAGAGGCAAAATCAAGCCTGTACGAATTTGCCGAAGGCTGTTGTTTGAACCCGATGAAGTTGAAAGATTGCTAGCTGAGGCCAAGAAGGCTTCCTAGGCAAGGAGGAGGAAACATATGAACGACCGAAGTTGCCCAGCTTGGACAACTGCTGACGGATTTGGATGGCGAAAGGTACACAATTCTTGTGAATGCGGGACGCCTCTCCATGACCCGGATGATCTATCCAGTTTCCCGTCCCTGGTTATCCACTGTCGCAAACCGGCCACATTCTTCGGTGTAAAGGGCCGAGTCGAGCGTCGACTCTGCGCTAAACACTTTCGGGAACTCAGCCCGGTTCCTTGTGAGGATGAAGGCGACTAGCGCGCCCTTCGCCGAATCAGTCAGCACCGCCAGGTGGTTAATTTCGGCTTCGCTCCGCACGCGGGGCGATTCACATTAGTCAAGAAATGGCCAATCGCAAGTCAAATTCGAAGAAAAAGAAAACCGATAACGGCGGCGCAGCCAGCGGGCCCCCAAGTGAGCGAGAGGCACGAGTGTATGTGATCAGTCTGGATCAATACATCCGCAAGCATGAGGGCGAATACCTTCGAGGGGAGGATGGTTCACTCCATCTCGCGATGGGAGGGCGTCGAATTCCTCTTTCATATAACCGCGAGAACTATGCTTTGGCGAGGCTGATGCTCGATGCCTGCAACGTTAGCACGATTTCTGCAGGCGCTCAGGCGGCGATCCAACGTCTGCAGGTGGTGGCCGATGCGCAGGCGAGCGGCATCACGCTCAGGCAGTTTTCAGCATTTTTCCCAGATCATGGGAGACTGTATATCCCGGTTGAAGGAGGGGAACTCCTCAGGATTACTTCAAGCAAGATCCAGCGGGTCCCAAATGGGCGCAACGAGGATAGAGCGTGGGTTGAACATCCGGAGAAGGCTCCCTTCCGATACCGGAGCGGCGGCGGAGTCTCTCAGGCGCTCCAACTGTTCGAGCGGTTAGTCGTCGACACCCAGTCTTGCCGGATACCAGAGATGCGCTGGCTTGTCGCCATGCACGAGGGTTTCTTTCCATATGTGCGCGAATGTTGCCGGGCCCGTTTCCTGCTCGTTCACATCGGCGCAACGCAGCAGGGCAAGACGAGTGGAGCCCAGCGGTTTACGCAGCTTCACGGTTTAGGTGAGGTGAAAGGAGACTATTCGGTGGCTGCGCTCGGGAACATGCCGGACCCCGGGTTATTGGTGCTGGATAACCGGGAGCAGATCAACCTCACGCCAGACTTGATCGACTTCCTCCTTTTCCTCGCGACCGGAGCCCAGCGAGCGAGGTCGACGACGGACGGAAGAATCCGCGCCAACTCAAATCGACCAGCGGCAGTGCTGACTTCAATCGAGGGGGTTCACAAGCCGGAGCTCCAGGCGCGGTGCGTCGAGGTTGAGTACGCGATTAGCAACGCGACTAAGGTCGACCGCGACGAAATCGAGGGAACGATTTTGAAGAATCGCCACAATATCCTCTCGGCCACTATGCAAGTGCTCCAAGCGTGGCTAAAGCTGAGGGAAAACGGGAGCAAGCAATTCTGGGATCCATGTCCGCGTCACAACTTCGAACGGCACCTGCAGACCTTGGCGGAACTGCTCTGCGCCTACGGGGAAGTCGCCGGAAAACCTGCAGGCTGGGCCGACGAGATCATCAGCGGTTGGGGCAAAGCCCTCAAGGGCACTGGCACTGGCACCGAATTGGAAAACGAACTGGAATATCCTCTGCGACGATTGCTAATGGAGTGCCCTCTGGAATCAAATGGCGCGATTTCAGTGCATCCGGATGTTTCGCATGGCAACGTGCGCGGCACGCTTTATGTTTCTGAGGTTGGCGCGCTGCTGGACTTGTTGCGAACGAAATATCCGCGTGGGGAGTTGTCCCTCCCGAGGAATGCGACTGGACTGGGGCGAAGACTCCGGAGTGCAGAATTTTCTGGGCTCTCGGTCCTCGATGAGGATCGTGCCCCGCTGCTCGCTCAACTCAGGCGGACAGCCCATAGGCGCCCGATTGGGCTCCTTCTACTCGATGATGACACAGTGACGAATGTATGACACGTCGAATTATGAGTGCGTCATCCGCTAACTCACTACGGCACGATAAGATAGAGATGATGATGACATTTATAGAGAAGGAGAGAGAGAGAAGAGGGACACGTGTGGGATTGAGCAGCTTAGGCGTTAAGAGTTCTGTTTCCAAAAAGAAGTGTCATTAGTGTCATTTGTCACTACCTTCGCCAGACAACCCCGACTCTGAGTGAGTTCAATCGGCCCGGAGCAAGGCTATCAGCCATGGTCCGGGCCGAGTGCGCGGCAAGGGCGGCGCCCGCCGTCGGCGTTGCCGAGGTGCTTTGGAGGTGCAAGCCGGTGTCACTCCCAGTCAGAGATGCACTCTTTGCAAGAAAAACCCGAAGGCACGTTCATCAGGGGAAGGGGCTAGACGCATGCACAAATCGTCAACAATCTTGATGGTGTGCTGCTTCATGGCAGTACAGGCGCTTTGCCAGGATAACGCCAACATTAAGCGCCAACCGAGCTTGAGTGGAACCATCAATGTCGTAGTCGCTAACGACCACGGTATCGTCGTCCTCACGGACAGCATGTTGACAGAAACCGTAACTCACCGGCAGGTGCCATGGCCAGGCCGAAAGCTTTACCGGATCGACGATCAAACGGTCTGCGCGTTTGCGGGTTTCGCGTCTGCCGGAACCTTAGCTCTGCCCGATTTCTTGAATAGTGTCTCTTCGATTATGGGACGGTATGAGGACAGGTTGAGGAACACGAACCGTCCGCTGTCGTTTTCCGACAAACTAGAGCTTCTGAACGTTGTATTCACTTATTACCTTACCGGGATCGCAAACATTCAGGGCACAGCGCCGGACGAACTGCAATTCCTATTGACGGGTTATGATCCGGACGGAACTCCCGAAATCGGAAGGCTGGTTTTGCGTACGGCTCTGAAACCAAGTGCGGCGGGGGCGTTTCTACGCTCGGTTACGCAGGAGCATTATGTCTTTCCAGTCACGCATCGGCAAGTCATCTGCGTTGGCGGTATAAACAATCTCGCCCTCAAGATACTCCGTGACACGAACGCTTGGATCGGCGCTCCGCTTGTCGCCCCATGTGAACAGAGCACGTCGAATCAGTTGCTCGCAGTTCAGGAAATGAAGGCTCTTGCCATCTCGCTCAAACAGCAAACGGCGGATCAGTACAATGAAGTGGGTGGTCCCAATCAGATCGCGATTCTGACCGATGGTCGTATCCAAGGTTCCATTGAGCAACCGCCCGGCTTGCCCCCGGTAACGGTCTCCAGCTTCAAGTTTGAGATATTGACCACACTGGGAGCCATCTACATTGATAGGCCAGGAGAAGATCCGCCCAGGCCCTTCGGCTTTGTTACGGATCGTTTTACGCTGTTTTTCAGAGATCAATTTATCGGTGTTCGACAAGAACTTGACGACGCTTATTTCGGGCACAACGAGTTCAAAAACTGCCTCCTGATATATCGTGGTGGCAAAACTACGCTGGACAAGTCGAACCAGATCAGCAACTGCGACTTGGAAATCGCTGCTGGTGTTTCGCGTGACTCTCCAACCGTTAAGCAACTATTGAGCGATTTCACATGGCGAACTGTTAAATATGAGGTTCACTTGGCTCCGAGGCTGTAATGAAAATGCTGCTCGAAGTCTGCCCAACGCCTCGCAACTGCCCGTCGCCGAACGACTCCGAACGCACCCTCGGGCGGAAGTAAGGCGCTGAAGTTACTGATGGATACAGCGTAAGAGAGTAGGCGCGCCGCGCGGTTCCTTCGCCCACGATGGAATCAGCCCCCAGCGGAGCAGCGACACCTCGCGGCGTGGTTCCTTCGGATTCTGGCAGATGACTGGGACGGGTTGCGTCGGGGCGATGGTTGACGCGGATGCTCTCGTCGTAAGACCGACGATCACCAACAGACAACCATTGTAGCGATGCGGGAAAAGAACGTCGGCGAGCCGTGAAAGCCGGGTGGACTTCACCCGTTCAATTTCCAATATCCTCTCAACGGAGCCCGTTGGACTTTCTGCTCGCTTAACAGCAGGTTCAGCGCCGTAGCGATTGCATCGGGGCGCTTCCGAAGTTGTTCTGCCAAGTCTCGCTCGCTGACAACCACGTTCCCGGTCGGGTACCGCTGGTGAACGGTGTGCCCATACGACGAAATTCTCTCAGCTAGCGATCGCAATCCTTTCTTCTTGTTCCGCTCGGCATGTTTGGCTCGCACTCCGTCGGTTTCCAAAACTCGCAGGCATATTGCAGCGATCCCGAGGGCAGAAATGATCAAGGTGATCCACCAGAGGAGCGGGACTGACGAAAGAATATCTGCGAGGGAGTGCATAGCCGGAGTATTTCTCCTTGAGATCAGGCGCCGACAGAATAGCTGTCACCACCGACTTTGCTAAGATTACCGAAGTCCCGCGCTGGCGACGGCATCGCGACTGCCGCCAGTGCCACCGCTCCCGCACAGTGCAAATGTACGTGTCTGAGGTTGAGACCATCAGGGTAAGGATGGGAACCGCATCCCATGCCCGATTCTGGCAGCCGCGCGGGCGGCCCATCGAATTCGATTGCGCCTTTGTCTGCAGCGCAGGTGTGCACGTGCCGAGCAAGGTTGAGTCTGGTTCAAGGTCGAGGTGAATGCGCTACTGCCCCCCGCGGTGGAACTGTTCGTTAGAACGGGGTGCAAGCCTGTGCACTCGTTCGATGATCGGCACCAACCGTTCCGGCAGTTCGCTCTTCATCACATATTCATCCACCAACCACAGGATTCGCTCCGGCATCTCGGAATACGCTGAAAGCAGGATGATCGGCAGGTTGGGAAACCGTTGCTTGATATGGCAGGCTATGGCTTCCGAGTCCAGACCTTCGTGTTTGTACTCCAGTAGAACAGCAGCCACCGACGCTTCCTCTAACATCTTCATTGCGATGTGGCTGCTCGACGCAATCCTGACGCTGTAACCATGAGATTCCAGAGTCTCTTTGCGAAGCTCCAAGGCTTGTGGAAGGTCGATGCACAACAGAGTGGCGGAGTCCATCGCCAGATTCTCCTCTGGATAGTTACAAGGGGAAAGTTACAAAAGTCGCAGTCGGCTTGTGGCTAGCCAGGTTCCTCACACGAATAATGTACGACTAGCGTTGGAGTGCCCGGCCAGCGGGCAGTTAGGCGTTCGACGGGAAAGCAATGCCCCAGAAATTGATTGCGCCGCGTCTTGCTCGACAAACTCGATGGCGTAGGTGGAAACTCCCTGGGACGCTTTCAGTAGAGCGACGATCCGCGCAGAAACCCGGCTACCGTTCTTGTTTCGCAGCTGCACGACGGAGCCAACCGGAAGGTCACGAGTCAACTGCACAGCCGCTCCGTGCTTGTTGAGATTGGTGGCGCGGGCGGGCATGGTAAATGAACACTTCAGGCGATCTTCTCCGGACAACCCGACCGAGGCGCTGAGGCCCATCCGCTTGCTCCGGCGCTGATTACGGACGATACCTACCGCGGCCACCGCGGCAGCATGATGCGACTTGGGCTGAGGGTGTGGGGAGTTGAGGCTCATTGACTAGCAGCCTAGACCTGAGAAATAGCCGCCGCAACCCACTCTCGTAGGTGGTGTCCTGTCAGATTAGGACACCGCCCTCTGGTTACACGGGTTGGTTACCCGAAGAGTGCTTGATTCTATTGGGGTGAGCCCATTGGGGGATGTCCGCAACATGAAATCAGGCGTTTACCCTCAAACCCGGTCAAGTGGGTCAGTGAGTGTAATCGCGATGTTTCAACAGCTACGCGATCGGACCTTTGCCTATGACGCCCGACCCCCCGAACAGCGTGTAGCGCTCGTACCGCCACGAAAGGCCGAGGTACGGTATGGCTGAAAGGGCATGGGTAAGGTCGTTACCAGTACCCAGAGTGCGCGGAAACGGAAGGGCGGATATGCACTTCGGGCACCTCAATTCGGAAAGAGCTGACTGGTAGGCTGCTTGTATGCCGGTTATGGTCAGTGACTCGAAAGCTTCCGAAACCCAAGCCCGTGAGCAAGCCCAGGGTTCCGACAAAGTGTCGGCGCTAGTGGAGTTGTTGCGCAACCGTTCTTATGTGGAGATCCGGCAGCGGATGTATGAAAGTCCTCCGGGAAGTCTGTGGTGGACGGCGTGCCG
>JBAUVZ010000215.1:0-10997 GCA_049583505.1 Candidatus Sulfotelmatobacter sp. | reverse complement strand
TTTTCGTCACGCCTGAGTGGCGGCGGCTGATTCCGACTTCCTGGCAGATTGTCCCGGACGCATGGTACACATTGCGCAGCTATTTAAGTTTCCACCTGGTGGAGACGCCGGGGGGATATAACGCACTGCAACAGTTGAGCTACGCGGCAGTCATATTCATGCTCGCGCCGTTTAGTATTGCGACCGGGATAGCGATGTCCCCGGCCGTCGCCGCTCGTTTCCCGTGGTATATCAAAATCTTTCACGGACGGCAGGGCGCGCGGAGCCTCCATTTTCTCGCTCTTTGCGCGTTCATTCTATTTTTCATCGGCCACGTGACAATCGTGGCTCTGCATGGTTTCCGGAGAGAGCTGGCACTGATTGTTCTGGGTGAAACGCACAGTCCGCACCTAACGCATGCTTTGACGATCTGGCTAACGGGGTTGGCAGGCGTAGTGCTTATCCATGTCGTAACAACAATGTGTTCGCGCCACCGGCCGCGCTTTGTTCAAAAAACCACTGAGTCAATCACGAATCCACTCCGCACGCTGTTGTTCGGCCATGAAATCTCCGCACAACACTATTCACGCGGTGACATCTCGCCCTACTTTTGGGTGAATGGCCGTCCGCCAAAAGAGGAGATTTATTCGGCAATGGCGCGCGATAAATTTGCCAACTATCGTCTGGAGATCGACGGACTGGTAAAAACGCAGCTGCATTTAACGCTGGCGGACCTCCGCGCCATGCCGAAACAGACTCAAATTACAAAGCATTGCTGTATTCAGGGCTGGTCGGGCATTGCCGAGTGGGGTGGCGTATCGCTGCATCACATCGTTGAACTCTGCCAGCCGCTTGCTTCCGCCCGATACATCGTCTTCCGCGCGTTCGACAACAAATCCACGTCGGAACCACATGCGCAGGGCCCTGGATACTTCTACGGCACAATTCGCATGGAGTTGGCGAACGATCCGCAGACAATGCTTGCCTACGAAATGAACGGACAGCCCCTGCCAATTTTGCACGGAGCGCCACTCCGGCTTCGCGTTGAAACGCAACTTGGATTCACCATGGTGAAATACATTCGCGCAATCGAGTTCGTCGAAGATCACAAAACGATTGGTTTGGGCCAGGGCGGCTGGCAGGAGGATTACCAGTATTTCAGTCAGGAGGCGGGGATCTGATTCAAAAGGATTGGCGGTTTGCAAAGGGGCCGCTACAGAGGAGTTGATTGAGGCGGGATCTCACCTGCTCGACCGCTTTGCTACGAGGACTTCGAACCTTAAAGCACAAGAAGTTGCATGCTCACTATTGACCAGTAATGGCCCATTAGTAACGCCTAGAATTTTGTTTAAGGCCGCCGCTGCAATCAGCAGAAAAGGAAATGCGACGAGTTAAATCCAGTTCGCTCTGGTATACGTTGAGCAATTTGCACTGCGGAGACACACGGTTTCTGCTCCGAGCGAGCCCTTGCTTTTAATGAGTTCCAACTTGAATGGAGATATCAATGTTGAAACGTATTTTGGCCGTAACAATCCTGATAGTGATTGCGAGTCTGACAGCTGTTGCCTCGGACCGCGAAGATGATGTGAATCGTACCCAGAAAGCTGCCCAGGTGTTCAGGGAGATCATGAATACTCCTGATCAAGGCATTCCTTCGAATCTTCTGGAATCGGCAAAGTGTATTGCCATCATTCCAGGGGACAAAAAGTTTGCCTTCGTATTCGGTGGTAGCTACGGCAGGGGAATAGCAACCTGTCGCACCGAGCATGGCTGGAGCGCTCCCATGTTTGTCGCTGTTGATGGCGGAAGTGTGGGTTATCAGATCGGGGGTTCGTCGACCGACCTTGTGATGCTCTTCATGAACGATCATGCCTTGCAAAGCCTAATGAGCGACAAATTTAAGCTTGGCGCAGACGCTTCTGTAGCGGCCGGCCCCGTGGGCCGGAATGCCGCTGCTGACACTGACCTTAAATTGAATGCGGAGATTCTGTCTTACTCGCGGTCCAAAGGCATTTTTGCCGGGGTGAGTCTGGATGGTGCCGTAATGCAAGCCGACAAAAGTGGTGATAAAGCCATGTATGGCGATGATGTAAACCGCCATGAAATTCTTGACGGCAAAGTTGCCGTACCTGCATCGGCCCGAGCGCTGGTGGAAGAGCTTGGCGGATACGCCCACGTAGCCAAGGCTGAATAACGGCTCCAAGCGATGAAATCGAAGGTGCCGCTGTCTCAACAACAGCGGCGCCTCGGCAACTTCTGTTTAGAAAACTGAAACTTCGTTAACAAAATAGATCGGAGCCAATATGGCAAAAACTGCAGTGGGTTTGTTTGAAAGCTCTGGATCGGCCGATGAGGTCGTTCGCGACCTCGAGGCCAGCGGCTTCCTTCGGAAGGACGTCCGGATTTTGAAAGAGCCTCTGGAGATGGCGGGGAGCGGACTCATGAGTACGCCACACACCGATTTTGAAGTGGGGTTGACTCGTGATCTCACGGCATTCGGGGTCCTCGAAGCGGACGCGGAAGACTACGTTCAAGGAGTACGGCGGGGAGGAGTGATGGTCTTCGCTACCGGCTCAGGTGACAAGGCTCAGGCGGCAACTGAGATTATGAACCGCCACGGCGCTGTAGAGGTCGAGAAAATCAGCGCATCGCGGCCGGAACTACCTAGCGCCGACCAGGGTGAGGTGCCTCCGGCCCACGATCTTTCCGTCCAAACTGGAAGGTTCCGCTCGCCGGGCTCCGGTGCTCGCTTGTTCGTGTGGTAGCACATTGTTGCTAAACAAATAAACGCGCCAGGAGTCGCGGCGTGCTCGAATAAAACTCTGTCGGTGTGCCTGCAAAATCCCACGAAGACGGAGGTTCGCAATCATGGCCGCAAAACTCGCGACGGTAGACGAACACATTTTGGCTTATGCGGAAGGATCGGGTGCGATTCCGGAAAGGAGCATTAGCTCCTCCAGGGCTAGCGAACAACCTCAGTTTGGCGTGATCCAATTCGACTGCGGATACCTCTCACCGTTCTTTATCACTGACCCTGAACGCATGGAAGTTGCCTTCGAGAACGCCTACATTCTCGTTCATCAGGGGAAAATTAGTTTCAAGAAAGACCTGCTCCCGTTACTTGAGCAGATCACGAAGAATAGCAAGCCCCTGCTGATTATCTCGGAGGATGTTGAAGGCGAGGCTCTGGCTACTCTGGTCGTGAACAAGCTAAGCGGCTGCCTGAAAGTTGCGGCTGTCAGCGTACAGGGGTTGGGTGATCAACGCAAAAGTTGGTTGCGGGACATCGCTCAACTGACCGGCGGCAAAGCCGTAATGGAGGGCCTCGACACCCAGCTGAAAAACATACAGATTTCCGACCTCGGACTGGCGAAGAAGGTCGTCATCGACAAGAACCGTACCGTGATTGAGAGCACGGCCGTGTATCACCAACTCTGCAGTTCCGTACTGCCGAAGAACTATCCCGTAGCTGATTCCAGTCAGCACGGCAACCGGGAATATTCTTCTGCGCAACCAACCACTGTTTAAGGAGGATACGAATGCAACTCGGAATGATAGGCCTGGGAAGAATGGGTTCGAACATGGTGCAACGTCTGATGAAAGCCGGTCACGAGTGCGTAGTGTTTGACACGCATCCGCAAGCCGTTAAAGATGTAGTGGCAAAAGGCGCAGTATCGTCCGAAAGCATCGCGGATTTTGCGAAAAGACTCAGCAAACCGCGTGCCGTATGGATGATGGTTCCGGCCGCGGTCGTCGATTCGGTGTTGACCTCACTTATACCTGTGCTCGAACCGGGTGACATCGTAATCGACGGTGGCAATTCCTATTATCACGACGATATTCGCCGCGCTGGTGAATTGAAGAGCAAAGGAATCCACTACGTGGATTGTGGAACCAGCGGGGGCGTGTGGGGATCGGAGCGGGGATACTGTCTGATGATCGGCGGGGAGGATGCGATTGTGAGTCATCTCGATCCGATCTTCAAGTCGTTAGCTCCAGGTGTTGGCTCAGCGGTGCGGACGCCAGGGCGGACCGGCGAGCCTTCGACATCAGAAAACGGCTACTTGCGCTGTGGCCCGAACGGCGCGGGTCACTTCGTAAAGATGGTCCACAACGGCATCGAGTACGGGATGATGGCTGCCTTTGCCGAGGGATTGAACATCATTAAGAATGCCAACGCCGGCAAGGTGAAGCGCGAAGTTGACGCCGAGACAACCCCGCTGCGCCATCCGGAACTCTATCAGTATGACATGGACTTGCCCGAGGTCGCGGAGGTCTGGCGGCGCGGCAGCGTTATCGGTTCCTGGCTGCTTGATCTGACTGCCGCGGCTTTGCGGGGAAATCCTGATCTCTCGAATTTTGCGGGCCGCGTGTCGGATTCCGGAGAGGGACGGTGGACGGTGCAGGCAGCGGTGGACGAGGGCATTCCGGCGCCGGTGATCAGCGCCGCGCTCAGTTCCCGTTTTGCTTCACGTGGCAACGAAGAATATGCTGCCAAACTGCTCTCTGCGATGCGCTACGAATTCGGCGGCCACAAGGAGAAATCTGCCGATAAGCAGGAGGCGGCCTGATGGCAGATTTCCAGTCTGACGCCTTTGTGTTTTTCGGCGCCACCGGCGATCTCGCGCACAAACAAATCTTTCCGTCGCTGCAGGGGTTGATTCGCGATGAAGGTTTCAATCTGCCAATCGTCGGCGTGGCCAAAGCAGGTTGGAATCTAGATCAACTTAAAGCGCGCGCCAAGGATAGCCTCGAAAAACACGGCGGCCTCAACCAGGATGCGTTCAAGAAACTGACGGGCCTTTTGCGCTACGTGGACGGCGACTACAACGATCCGAAGACTTTCGCCCAACTGCGTAAAGAGTTGGGCTCGGCGAAACAAGCGCTGCATTACTTTGCGATTCCACCCAGCTTGTTCGGCACGGTTGCCGAAGGGCTGGCCAAGTCGGGCTGTGCTGAGAATGCGCGTGTCGTGGTAGAGAAGCCCTTCGGGCGTGACTTGGCATCGGCTCAAGAACTCAACCGAATTCT
Organism: Candidatus Sulfotelmatobacter sp.; assembly: GCA_049583505.1. GTDB lineage: Bacteria > Acidobacteriota > Terriglobia > Terriglobales > Acidobacteriaceae > Sulfotelmatobacter. The sequence continues at coordinate 5,987 of JBAUVZ010000215.1, read as the reverse complement.
GCACCGCTATTTCCCCGAAGATCGAATCTTCCGCATCGACCATTTTCTGGGAAAGGAGCCGGTACAGAACATTCTCTATACCCGCTTCGCTAATCCAATGTTTGAGCCGATCTGGAATCGCAACTACGTGCGAAGCATTCAGATCACTATGGCGGAGAAGTTCGGAGTCGAGGATCGCGGCAAGTTCTACGACGAAGCCGGCACCGTGCGCGATGTGGTTCAAAATCACCTGCTGCAAGTCTTGGCCATCCTGGCCATGGATCCGCCGACTGGCGAGCCTCACGACGCGTGGCGCGACCAGAAGGCCGCGTTGCTCAAGGCGGTACGGCCGATTGCTCCGGCGGACGTCGTGCGCGGCCAGTACAACGGTTATCGATTGGTGCGAGGCGTAGACCCGGCTTCCACAGTCGAGACCTTCATTGCGCTCAAGTTGTTCATTGAAACGTGGCGATGGGCCGGAGTACCCATCTATATCCGCGCGGGAAAAATGCTGCCGGTGACCGCGACCGAAGTGTTCGTTGAATTCAAACGCCCGCCGATGGAAACCTTTACCGAAACCGTGCCCGGCACGTCCGCACATCTGCGCATGCGTATCAGTCCAGACATCGCCATCGGAATGGGGGTACGGGTGAAGACGCCGGGCGAGCAGATGACCGGCACCGACGTGGAGCTCACACTCACCGAGCAGGCCGCGGACGACAGGCCCCCCTATGAACGGCTGCTGGGCGACGCTATGCGCGGACTGACTGAGCTCTTTACCCGTCAAGACGTGGTGGAAGCGCAGTGGCGTGCGGTCGATCCGATCCTGGGCAACGTTACGCCGGTGCATCCCTACGAGCCGGGAACGTGGGGGCCAGACGAGGCGCACCATCTCATCGCCAAGGACGGACCGTGGATTAATCCCACAGTGCAAAACAAAAACGAGAAAAAGTTAGAAAAATGAACCAGCGATTGACGGAATCGCCTTCGTGGCATGCGCTGGACGCGCATTACGAGAAGATGAAGGATATCCAACTGCGGCAGTTGTTTGCCGGTGATCCCAATCGCGGCGACCGATTGGTCGCCAAGGCCGCCGGGCTTTATCTCGACTACTCGAAGAATCGAATTACCGATGAAACCGTCCGACTGCTGATCCAGTTGGCCCGAGAGCGGGGCGTCACTGACCGCCGCGACGCAATGTTTCGCGGCGAGAAGATCAACATCACCGAAGACCGCGCAGTGCTGCACGTTGCATTGCGTGCTCCACGAGGGACGCAGATCAAGGTAGATGGTGTGGATGTTGTCCCCGAGGTACACGTGGTGCTGGACAAGATGGCCGCGTTCTCCGAACGCGTCCGTACCGGGGAATGGAAAGGGCACACCGGCAAGAGCATCAAGAACGTGATCAATGTCGGTATCGGCGGCTCGTACCTGGGACCCGAGATGGCTTACGACGCGCTCCGCACCTTTACCAACCGTGCGATGAAGTTCCGTTTTGTGGCGAACGTCGACGGGGCCGCCTTTGCCGAAGCCACTCACGACCTCGATCCCGCCGAAACGCTATTCATTCTCTCCTCGAAGACGTTCACCACGCTGGAGACCATGACCAACGCCGCGACCGCGCGCCGGTGGATCGTGAATGCGCTAAAGGGCGATGCTGCCGTAGCGAAGCACTTCGTGGCAGTCTCGACGAACGCGCAGGGAGTCAGCAAATTTGGAATCGACACCGCCAACATGTTCGAACTCTGGGACTGGGTCGGAGGACGCTATTCGATGGACTCCGCCATCGGACTTTCCACCATGATCGCGATCGGACCGAAGGGGTTCGAAGAGCTACTCGCCGGATTTCACGACATGGACGAGCACTTCCGGACCGCGCCGTTGGAGAAGAATCTTCCGATCCTGATGGGCTTGCTTACCGTCTGGTACAACAACTTTTTCGGCGCGCAGACTATCGGCATCATGCCATACGCGGACAATCTCAAGCGCTTTCCGGCCTACCTGCAACAACTCCAGATGGAAAGCAATGGCAAGCACGTGGCCCTCGACCGCCAGCCCGTGAGCTACCAGACTGGGCCGATTATCTGGGGTGAACCGGGCACCGACGGGCAGCACTCGTTTTACCAGCTCATTCATCAAGGAACGAAGTTGATCCCGTGCGATCTGATCGGATTTTGCAAACCACTCAGCGAATTTACTGACCATCATGACTTGCTGATGGCAAATCTGTTTGCGCAAGCTGAGGCGCTGGCTTTCGGCAAAACGGCGGAGGAGTTGAAGGCCGAAGACTCTCCCGACTTTCAAACCCCATTCCGCGTTTGCGAAGGCAACCGACCGACCAATACGATCCTGGCTGAAAAACTAACGCCGCGCGTCGTGGGGGCGCTGGTGGCCCTCTACGAACATAGTGTTTTCACGCAGGGCGCGATTTGGGACATTGACTCCTTCGATCAGTGGGGTGTGGAACTGGGCAAAGTCCTGGCCACACGCATCATTCCTGAATTAAAAAGTTCCGCCGAACCGAAACTGAAGCACGACAGCTCGACCAACACGCTGATCGGGCGCTATCGCAGTTTGCGTAGCTGAGCCCGGCGATTTCGTGGTCCCGATATTTCGATCATCAGCGGGCAACCGTTGCCACATCAGTGTTCGACCGGAGAAGACAGCCGTGACAAAACTCTGCCCATCTGCTCCTCAGAACCGAAGCACCGCTACCGGTTTGACCAAGAGCATGATGAAGCAGATCCTTCTCCTCGCAGTCCTGTGTTCCGCTTCTCTAGCTCAACAGGACGCCGACGCAATCATCCAACGTTCAGTCGCCGCCAATGAGGCGGACTGGAAGGCCGCACATGAATACGATTACGTCGAACGTGACCGGCAAAAAGGCGGAGGTGCCAAGACATCAGAAGAGCTCATGATCTTGGGCTCTCCCTATGAGCGACTGGTGGCCGTGAATGGGAAGCCGCTGCCCCCTGAACAGCAGGCACAGGGGCAAAAAGAGCTCGAAACGACCTTGGAAGAACGCCAGAAGGAATCTCGGCAGCAGCGGCGGGAGCGAATCGCGAAATACGAAAAAGAGCGCGAAAGCGATCAACTGCTGATGGAGCAATTAACAAAAGCCCTCGACTTCAAGCTAGTGGGGGAACAAAAACTGGGGCCGTATGAGGTTTATGTGCTCAAGGCGACACCTCGTCCCGGCTATGAGCCTCCCAACATCGAGTCCAAGGTGTTGACAGGCATGGAAGGCAAACTCTGGATTGACGAAAAGACGTTTCAGTGGGTAAAGGTCGAAGCTACGGTCATACGACCGGTGTCCATTGAAGGTTTTCTCGCTGAAGTCGAACCGGGTACACACTTCGAGCTCGAAAAGGCGCCTGTAACGGACAGTATCTGGCTTCCGAAGCATTTTGCGATGAAATCGCAGGCGAAAGTCCTATTCCTTTTCACACGCAAGTCGCAAGCGGACGAAGTCTATTACGGCTATCACAAACCTGCGCCAATTACTGCAGTCGGCCCTGAAAGATGAGCTGGCTGCCAAATCCTCACCCGGCACACCCATGGCAAAACCTGGAGTGTTCCATTCTGACCAGACAGGCGTTCCTTGGTTACTCAATACTTTGTAAATCACAGCCGGAGCGTGGCAGAGGTCTGTGAGTACATAGGAGGATTTATGTCTCAACTGCGGATGTTGCAAGTCTTGATGGCGACGGTGGTTTTGAGCGCCGGATTGGCCGTTGTGCCCATTATGGCAGCGGGTACGACCCAGACGTTTACCGGAAAAGTCAGCGACGCCATGTGTGGAGCCAAGCACACAGAGGGGCTTGCCCCCGCAGCCTGTGTTCGTGTAGGCGTGCAGAAGGGCGCCAAGTACGCCTTGGTTGTCGGTGACAAGGTCTATACCCTTGACACTTCGGATCAAGCGACGCTAGACACACTCAACAAGCTGGCTTGGGAACAGGCTAAAGTCACAGGCACGGCCGACGGGACCACCATTTCGGTGAAGACGGTCACTGCTGCCCAGTAGGTCGCGGACGGAGGCGCTGAGGGCAATGTTTCTCACGCTCACGTGTTGCGGAGGCGGCTCTGATGACAACTGATCCGGATAGAACGGCGCCTGGAGAACGAAGGTCCATGTGGTCGGGGATTGGAAAAATCCTGTTTATAGCTGTCTTGGCACTCCTCTTTTTTCTGCTTGCCCACAACATGGTGCGTCACCGCTTTTTTAGAGGAGGCTGGCGCAACCAGCATGGCTCCATCTCGCCCTAAAAAGTTCGCGAGCCCTTCGAATAATGGGACGAGCGGATGATTACCGACGAGTTTCTGGCCATCGTCCGGACTGAGATTATGGAGTCGCAAATCAAAAGGAAATCGGCATGGCCTAAGGGCAGGCATTGATGCGACATTTCGCGGACACAGAATCAAGATCACGGGAAAGCGGGTCGTCCTGCACGTGGCGTTGCAACGACAGAAAGGATTACCCATCATGAAAGCCAATATCGATCAGCCGAGGGATGATCGCGAATCGAAGGACCAGAATCCCGAACCTCGGTTGGTGTCCAAGTCCGATTCCAAGGACGATCTGAAATCCCTGCCCATGCCGGAAGTCGAAAAACGATTGGGATCCTCCCCGAAAGGCTTGAGCCAAGCCGAGGCGGAGAAACGGCTGACGCAATATGGTCCGAATGAAATCAAGGAAAAGAAAGACAATCTATTCCTGAAGTTCCTTAGCTATTTCTGGGGTCCCATTCCATGGATGATTGAAGCGGCGGTGATTCTGTCGGGCGTGGTTAGGCACTGGCTAGATTTCTTCATCATTCTCTTTCTTCTCTTTTCCAACGCGGTAGTTGCATTTTGGGAAGAACATCAGGCGGGCAACGAGATTGCAGCGTTGCGCGCGAAGCTGGCGACCAAGGCCCGCGCCCTGCGAGATGGAAAATGGGCGACTCCGAAAGTAGCGGAGCTCGTGCCGGGCGATGTCATTCGGCTGCGATTGGGGGACATCGTGCCAGCAGACGCGCGTTTGTTGGCCGGCGACCCGGTGCAAGTCGATCAGTCCGCGCTCACCGGAGAATCTTTGCCCGCGACGCGCAAACCTGGCGAGGCAGTCTTTTCAGGTTCGATTATCAAGCGCGGCGAAACCGACGCGATGGTGTACGCCACCGGTACCAACACCTATTTTGGCAAGACTGCGGAATTGGTGCAGGACGCTCATACCGTCAGCCATTTCCAGCGCGCTGTGCTCAAGATCGGTAATTACCTGATCGTTCTTGCAGTGGCTCTGGTGGCTGTGATTGTTACCACAGCGCTCTTGCGTCATGACCCGATCCTGAGCACGTTGGAATTTGCACTGGTGCTTCTGGTGGCTGCGATCCCGGTAGCCATGCCCACGGTGCTGTCTGTCACCATGGCGGTCGGCGCCCGTCTTTTGGCAAAAAAGCAAGCGATTGTGACCAAGTTGTCGGCGATCGAGGAACTCGCGGGTGTGGATGTGCTGTGCTCGGACAAGACTGGCACCTTGACCCAGAACAAACTGACGCTCGGCGATCCATTCTGTGTCAATGGTATTGCTGCCGATCGAATCATCCTCGACGCCGCCCTCGCTTCGCGTGCGGAAGATAAGGACACCATCGATCTGGCCGTGATCGGAGGCGTGAAGAACGACAAGGAATTGAAATGCTATCAGGTCCTGCATTTCCAACCATTCGATCCGGTGCATAAGCGCACCGAAGCCACCGTAAAGGGCCCCGATGGAAAACAGTTCAAGGTGGCGAAGGGAGCGCCGCAGGTCATTTTGCAAATGGCCACCAACGTCGCGGATATAAGACCCGCGGTTGAGAAAGCCGTCAATGAATTTGCCGCGCGCGGCTTCCGCTCCTTGGGTGTAGCCCGCGCAGATCAGGACGACAAGTGGCAGTTCGTTGGGGTCTTGCCCATGTCCGATCCGCCGCGCGAACAGGCCAAAGCGACCATCGCGAGCGCAGTGCAGATGGGCGTGAAAGTCAAAATGG
>JBAUVZ010000214.1:0-2334 GCA_049583505.1 Candidatus Sulfotelmatobacter sp. | reverse complement strand
ATCTTTCTTCATGGGCGAATAAATCGCGCCGGAAGTGTATTGCTTTCCCGCGATCCATATCTCTTTTCCCGGAGCATATTGCGACAGGGCAACCGGCAAACCCTGCGAAGGAGAGAACAAGAATTCTGGCCGAAAACTGGAAGATTTCTCCTTGTCAAAGACATAGAAGGTTGCTACGTCGGTGGGAAAGGCGTAACGGGGGAGAACACCTTTATACAAAAGCCTGTCCAGAAGATTCGCCTGAATGGGATCCGCCTGTGGGACTTCCTCATCCGGCTCCGCGGGTATTTCCGTGGCTTCGTCTGTTGCATTCGGTTGCGGGTCTTCGGTCGTGCCCCATTCAATTGCCGCATCAAGCTGTTTCATGGTTTCGGAAACAAGCGAATCCAAAAGGCGGTTACGATCCTCCGCTGAAATCTGTGTCGGTATCCATGCAGATACCTCATCTCGCAATGCGTCATCATTTTCCGTTAGCCACTGATTGAGATCCTCTCTGTTCAACAGAGATTCTGAGTTCTTGAAATCTGCAACACTGCCGAGGACGGCGAAGAGGTGAGGCTGATCCGCAGGAGCAATGTGAGGTAATCGAATCTGGTGATACCGCTGGAGCAAGAACGCGGTTACGTGCCGACGGGTGATTTCATAGTTATCAAGGTTCAATTTCGGGTCATTGACGGCGCCCCGAATCATTTGGTCTGGACTTGTAAAATAGTGCTCGTCGTGGCTGTCGGCGCTTCCGAATGCAGTGACCGTAGCCACTGCATTCCCACGGCGGCCAGCTCGGCCGGCACGTTGTTGGTAGTTGGCCCTGGCGGGGGGCATGTTTCGCAGTGACACGCCTGAAAGTGTTCCGATGTCGATCCCGACTTCCATTGTCGTGGTACAAGACAGGACGTCGATCGACGGACGCTCGTGGCCCTTCTCGTCAGGGCCCAGATCAACATCTTGAAACAACAGTTCGAATTCCTCAGCTTTAGAGAACACATCTTTGGCTTGTGCAGCGTTCAGTTGGGCGGTGTGCTCGGCCGCAATCAGCGACATCGGTGGCGTGGGTGGGACAGACATTGCGGCCACCGTCGTCGAGCGGTAGTACCCTTTGCGAGCGCAAAACACAGGGTCACTGTTTGGGTCGATAATATGCACGGTATCGCGACTGCAGTTTATGCAAAAGGTCCGTTGCGGGAACGGCCGTTGAGCGGTTTGGCATGTCACGCAGTACGCCCATTCTCCTCCTATTGCGAGGGTCAGGTTACCGCCATTCAACCAGAACCTGCCTCCGGGAATTGGATTGCAGAACCATTCGCGTAGCTTGGGCAGCCAATTCTTATCGAACTCGGTCCGGGCCGGTTTCGTCGGTAACACCGATCGCATCCCCGCGAAGGTACCGGTGTGGGGTTTGATTCGTATCTGTCGCCATGCCTGAGGCATGCCATTCAGCAAGAAACCATTTTTTTGCCACTGGCGCAGCCAAATCCGAGCGATGGCCATTTTCTGTTCGGCGGATTCGGCGACTTCGGGAAGCGTCGGAAGGCCCACTATTTTGTCCGAGAACTTGTCACGTTCGACGATTGAAGCCAGAGCAAGCGCTTCCATTCCGTAGTAGCGGTGAAAAAGGGTGTCAATGATTGCTGAAAGCAACGATTCCGGCGGAGTGGACCGGCCAACCTCCGTAAACAATTCCAACATTCGTTCCGAATCCGCCAGAGCCCCTTGTTTCAGCGCCTGCTCAACAGTCACGTCTTCGATGAAGTCCTCACCTGCGCGGAGTTCCGGTCTCAGGCGCACTCCTAACTGCTTCGAACTGATGAGCACTGCAAGATAAAGATCTTGCAGCGACAGTAGCCTTCGAATCGATGTTTGTTGCTGCAGGACTTGGTAACCAGCGCAAATAAGTGGCCGCAGCGCATCTTGTGTCGAGTACTTCTGGAGATTCGGTGCTAGCCGTGCGGCGGTTTGGCGCGAGTCAGAAAAAATCAACACCTTGCGACCGCGAAGCGGGGCCAGACGAGTGGCAGGTACATTGCTGGGCGGCTGAATTTGCAATTGCTTCGTAATGAGAGCCTGGAACGGCTGGTCACCCTTTGTTTGATGATCCTGAACCGAACTCCTTCCAAATGAGGCGGTCTGGCCGCACACTGCGCAAGGTTTGAACTCTCCAGGCTTGGAATCGACTTTTGCACTCTGGTCAGCGTCGTCTTTGTACGGTATCGATCGGTCTTTTCGGAGAAATACGGTTCGCACGCGAGGGCCCGGATTCTTGGGATTGAGTCTTCCCGTGACCAGATCGTAGTCAGCTGGCTGTACAAGGCCAAAAACCGGCTCCTCCAAGAGCAG
>JBAUVZ010000213.1:0-13084 GCA_049583505.1 Candidatus Sulfotelmatobacter sp. | reverse complement strand
GGTGCTCCGTTTCAAAATCGTTGGCATCGGACGCCGCCCAATGCTGATCCAGCGCCGCACGGATCTCTTGATCTTGCACCCCAGAATACTGCTCCTTCTTTTGTTGAACGTTCTTTTGTTGATCGTTCATCTTGGGTCCTCAATTTGACAAGAAGCTAAAATGCTTTGGATATAGAATTGTCTTGCGGCTACCAACGACGAGCCGGAGCGGCGCCATCCACGTGGAGAATCTCTCCGCTCACATGACCTGCCTGTGCCAGGTAAAGAACGGCATCAACAATATCCTGTACGGTCGCCTTTTTCATAGCCGGCTGCAACGTCGAGCCGTTGGGATCGTTTCGGTGCATCGGTGTATCCACCTCGCCGGGGGCTACGGCATTAAAGCGAATACCATCTCCTGCATACTCGATTGCGAGATTCTGGGTCGCTGAATTCAAGCCACCCTTCGTGATCATCGAAACCGAGCCATTTACGCCGGCGATTGGCCGATCGGCAAGAGCCGCAGTGATGCTCACAACGCATCCCGATTTCTGTTTCAGCATCTCTTTCACAGTGCGCTGCGTGATGTAGAAGAACCCGAGCAGATTAGTGGAGACAAGGGCCTCGAAGTCCTCGGTAGTGAAGTCGGTGAAAGGCTTTTTTAGGAAGATGCCAGCGTTATTCACCAAGACATCGATGGTTCCGAAGTTGTTGATGGCTGCCTCGACAGCATAGGCAGCAGTTTGCTGCTTGCCGATATCGCCATCGAGGAGAACCAGGCTGCCCGAGGTAGTCAACTTTCGATTGGCATCACGAGAGGTTGCAACGACGTTATAACCTTCTCTCAGAAACCCCTCGACCAAACCCGCGCCAATACCCCCCGATGCTCCGGTTATGATTGCTGTTTTCTTGCCCGGCATAAGTAACCTTCGTTTTTAGTTCGCCATGCCTACCCCGGAGCTTCCAGTTTCGAAGTTTTGGAGTCCATGGCTTCGGCGACCAATTCTAGCTTCGCTCATCTAAGGTTTTGTTAGTGACTGTCTGCGCATTGTACAAGGAGATGAAATATGAAAGCAGTTGTTGTCCACCAATATGGCGGTCCCGAAGTACTCAAGTTCGAGGAATACCCTGATCCGGTTCCGGGTCCGGGCGAGGTGCTGGTGCGAGTCGCCGCCACGAGCGTGAATCCGATCGACTACAAACGGCGTGCTGGATTAACGAAGGATTTTTATCCCCTCCATTTCCCAGGCCTCATAGGAGTCGATGTGGCGGGGACGGTGGTCAAGATTGGGCCTGGGGTGGAAGGCTTTTCCGTCGGTGACCGGGTGTTCGCCATGGCGGACAATACTTACGCCGAACTTTGTGTCGTGAAGGCCGCGGTCTTGGCGAAGGTCCCCGGGGGGCTCGATTTGATCCAGGCCGCGGCGCTGCCGCTGGTGACTACGACCGGCAACCAGCTCATGTCCGCTACTGGAATCAAAGCGGGCCAGACGGTGCTCGTCGTAGGTGCTGCTGGAAATGTCGGGCGTTCGGCGATATTCACTGCGAAGGAACGCGGGGCGACCGTGATCGCAGGGGTTTTGAAGAGGCAGATGGATGAGGCGAAGACAGTGGGGGCGGATCAGATGGTCGCAACCGACGACGACACCGCGATTGCGAATCTTCCGCCGCTCGATTCGGTTGCCGATACCGTCGGCGGAAGAACCGCCGAGAAGCTGATTGCCAGGGTCAAGCCGGGAGGAGTGTATGCATCGGTTGTCGATGCACCGCAGAACGCCGCGAAGTACCCATCTGTAAAGGTGGTGCACGTGTTCTCGAAATTCGACAGAAAAACGCTCGAGTTCATGGCCGAAGCGGTGCGAGATGGCAAGCTGGTAATTCCGATTAGCCAGAAACTGCCCCTCAGTGAAGCGGCCGAGGCTCAAGCAGCGGCGGAAAAAGGTGGTGTCGGGAAGATCTTGCTGGTGGCTTGAACTCCTTGCTGTTTTCTGGATTCTCCAAGCAGAGGACGTGCGATGTAACGTGTAGTAGAATGAGGGGGCTATCCTCAGTCGGGGAGTGGCTCAGCCTGGTAGAGCACCTGGTTCGGGACCAGGGGGTCGGAGGTTCAAATCCTCTCTCCCCGACCAATATTTTCAAGCGGTTATCGCGAATTCAGTCGAGTGTTTTTTCGTGCAACAGGGTGCAACTGGCAATTTCGGTACCACAGTGGGCATGTGGAAACCGAGTCCCGCCTGTTCCGCCGTGAATCTGCGGAACTCAACATCTTCCTTCACTTTCGAGTAGCCATCCGTGACGCTCCCGTCGGCGTGACCGATCCAAAAACGCAATAGATCCTCTGGCACTCGTTGCTTGCGAAGATGAGTCACACGGTATCTCCGAAAGGCATGGAATCCGCACTTTTCGCGGCCCATCTCTCCCAAGATCTTGTGTAGGCTCCTTCGTAAAACGTTTGAGCGAGCCAGCGGTGTTCCTACTGCACTTCTGAAGACGAATCCCGTTCTACGTCCATTTAGCTGATTGTGGAGCAACTCCGCCAGCGAGGTGTGGATGTCCACCTCGCGGAGCCCGGCCGCCGTCTTTGGTGAGTACAGCTCGCCGTTCCACATGCTGTGGCGGACCCTGAGATAGAGCCAGCCGACAAAAGGCATCACGACAAGAGTAGCGATAACCCCCAACCAAAAACCTCGCATAACTTCTCCTTACCACTACGAGTATGCGACTCCCGGGTAAACGTGGTTCTTTTCTGGAACGTTCGGGACGCTCACGAGTTTCGGGGGAGCGGCTGAACAGTGCAAACACAGTACCGAGATCTTTTTTGTGCCTTCGATAACGGCGGGGATTGTACACCCGTTTTGTACTCCGGTCAGGCCGCTTTTGCCTGCGCTCCTCGGCGGGCGGCGGTCAGCGGAACTTGGCTTGATCGCCTGCTGCCAACCTTTTCCTCAACCGCCTCCTGACACTGAAGACAGTATTGTGTCCAAGGCAAAGCCTCCAACCTCCGATCCGGGATATCATCGCCACAAGCTACGCATACTCCGAACGTCCCATCGGCGATTCCTCCGAGCGCGCCTTCAATGAGGCGCAAAACTAATCTTTGCTGGCTGCTCCGATCGAATAATGACTCCTTTGACATGCTGAGGGCGCACCGGTCAGCGACGTCCCGTCCCGAGTCAACATCGAGCGAACGAGTTTCATCTTCAAGGCGTCTCAGGAACTCCAAAATCTCGTCACGCTGGAGTTGCAGTTTTTGTCTGATCGCTTCAACGTCTGTACGCTTCATAGTCCCTTCTTTTCGTAACGGTCTGGTGTATCGCTCTTGCAACTCCCGGTATTTGTCGTTCTCCCGTTCGTGGCTGGAAATACCGATCTTCGTCTTGAAGCGGCGTGCTTCTGGGTAACACCTCTCGGAGCGCCCATTCGATGCGGCTGACGCTCTCAGAAATCACACGAATGCATTGATGGTTCTGGATCGAATCGGTCGTTAAGGAGATCGCCCCCAGCGCATTTCGGATGTGATGGTTCATCTCTTCAATTACCTGCATGCGTAGCAACTCAGCTTCTCTCCTCTGATTCGCTACGTGCATTAGTCCCGCAGTCAATACGGTGACAACAATTCCCGAAAGGCCTTCAGCCAGCGGCCTTTCCCGGAGGCGACCAATATCTGGAACAAGCAAGTAATGCATGAATTCAGTCACCAAAAAGGAGGTCAGCCCCACTCCGATAGCTACGATTTTCGCGCGAGGACTGAGGTTCCACGTCATGGAATGGCGAGCACCTATGACCTTTGCGCGTCTCACGACATCATTCATCGAGAACTCCTTATTTTGCTGGCACAGAGCTGAGAGCTGCCGGGCGTCAGTTTGTGGTATTGGCGCACTCGCTGCAAGCAAACTGGCCACGACCGGCATTGCCTTTGGCGTGAACCATTCTTCAGCCCAAGGTGTTGCCAATGGCCTCGAACGGGAAGGACTAGCAGGGAGGAGGCGGGCGGTTGTAGTGGAGGCCTTCAACTTGTAGCGCCGAGAGCAGTCGAGGAGTGAAGGTCCAAGGTAGAGATTCCGTTGCCGGTAGAAACGGCAGAACAATATCAAAAGGCGCGCCCCACCGCGATCCGTCAGAATCGAAGCGAGTTTTTGGACCATTGGCTGAAATCGCCCGGATCGAAGAGTGATGAAACGACGACGCCTGTGGAAATTGCGGGAGAATGTTCTGCTGTACCAAGAGCGCCAATAACGCTGCCACCGCAGAAGTCCCGAGCCAGATCGTCGCGATCCTGGTTGTGCGAATATGCCGATTAGGCGACATCTTACAGGGCCATACTACGCCTGATGAATATGCAAGACTCTTGGTTGTCTGACAGCCTTGTTTTTCAACGCCATTTTTGGCGCCTTGCTAGGAGCTGTTCTCTCCGCGGCCCTAGGATCCAGATAGTTGGATCTGGCCAAGGGCGAAAAACGTTGCCTTCCCAAACTCTCTACAGCAAATCTGTAATAGTCAGTGCGGTGGCGTAATTTGAGAACCGTCACCGCCTTGGGGGGCTTGCTGTTTACAGAGTTCCGATTTGCACCCCACGCTCGTAGTAAGAGAAGCAGTAGAAAAATCTACGGATTATTGTATATCGTGGTACGATACAACGAAAACGGGCGAGCAGGCATTCCATCTTTACAGAGGACGATGGACTGAGTTGCTCGGAGGTGGGGCATCGGATGCCAGTGTTAGTTTCGCGAAGCGACACAATGCGCGGTCGAACAGGCACTGGGCAATAGATTCCCTTGTCGCTCATTCAGTTCGAAGGGGAGTTTTAACCGCCCCGAACTCGGAGAACCAACTTGGATGACGTGAAGTCTGTTGACAGAGCTTAGGTGAGGGCGCAAATGTCGAATAATGCCCAGCATCACCCGGGCCAAGGGAGGATCACATTGCGTATGCTCGCTTTCTGCATTGTTTTAGTCAGCCAATTAACCCTACCAAGTATCGGTCAGCAGTTGGCCTCGACCGGACAATCGGCTACCGCCCCATGTACGTTTGATGATGGCAAACAGGTGACCGTCCCATACAACAGTCTAGCCTCTAAAGCCGAAGAGCCACTTCGGCGCGGGAAACTTTGGGAAGCAGGGGGTTCGTCCATGATCCTATTCACCCAGACCAGGCTCACTCTGGGGAATTCCGAAATCCCAGAAGGGGCATACAGTCTTTACGTGATCCTTGAAAAAGAGACTTGGACCCTGGTGGTGAACAAGAACGTCATCGCCGGTAGTAAATACGATGAGAAGCAAGACCTCGTACGTGCCCCCATGGAAATTGGACAAATCGACAGTCCCGCGAAGCAACCCCAGATATTGTTCGGGCACACAGGGGCGAAGCAGTGCAACATGCGGTTGTATTACGAAACGACGGGCGCGTGGGTGGAATTCAAGGAGCGATGAAAGTGGACGCCAACCATTCGATTCCGTCGATTTTCGGTTATTGCCAATTCGATTCTGTAAAGCAAGACCTCCGAGGATCATGGTCTTCGCCCGGAACTGCGCCAGTCATGGGTGTTTTCTTTCGCTGCCGAACAGCTCTCGTAGTAAACAAGGTTGGCTTTTTGAGACGAACGCCTGCCCGGGTAAGCCAGGGTTACGACTTACCCCGGCGCCGCCAGGTCTTAATCAGGCGGCTCGGCCGGCGACGATCTTGAGCCCGTTGGACGTTTGCATGTCGAACGTACGGATAATCGGTTCAGTCCCAAAGGGGGTCCTCAATGATCTTGGCCGCTGTTTGCCTGAAATAATTTGAACTCGCGCGGATGGCGACACGTCCATCCGCGATGCTGGCCAGACCTTGTGGTCTTCTAGAGGCCGGCTCCTTTCCGGGCACGCGGACAAGCTAGGAGGCGGTGGCGCGAACTTCGCGGAATCTGGCCGGACTATCGGCATCACGTCGTTTGATGTGGCCGGGTGCTCTTTCTGTTGCGTGGAGGGATCCACTTCTACAGTAATGATTTAGTTGCACATACAAAACAAAGATTTGCTTGCACGATAGTTCTCTTCTCCCCATGGATCACGAAAATTCCTAGAGGGGTAGTCATCCAAAATGAGCAATTCGGAACAGATACACCTCCGCCCGGGATGGTTTAATGGGCGCCTCGCGCTTCAAGAACAGAGACTCATATATTGTGTGGGGTTGTTGGAGCCAAAACGGAAATAGTGAACTTAAAACATCTTCTGCCTTTGCTGCTTCTGCTCATTGCCGTCGGGGAGTGCCTGCAGGCGGCTTCGTCCCGGGAGCAGATGAACGTAATGCGAGCCGCACTGCCCAACGGCATGCGCGTCGTTATCATCCGTAACTCCCTCGCTCCCGTGGTCACGGTGGAAGCGAATTTTCTGGTCGGAGGCGATCAGACTCCGCCAGGATTCCCGGGCATGGCCCATGCGCAGGAGCACATGGCTTTTCGTGGATGCGCCGGGATGACGGCCGATCAGACAGCTGCCATTTATGCCCAGCTTGGAGGCCAGGACAATGCTGACACCCAGCAGAACATTACCCAGTATTTTGCTACCGTTCCAGCGGCGGATCTAGATGTTGCGCTCCAGGCGCAGGCAGCGTGCCTGCACGGTATCGACGACTCCGAGCAGGAGTGGTCCCAGGAACGAGGCGCGATCGAACAGGAAGTGGCGCGCGACCTCTCCAATCCCACTTACAAATTCATTAGTCGCCTGAACGAAGACATGTTTGCAGGCACTCCCTATGCCCACGATCCCTTGGGTACGAAGAGTTCCTTCGATGCCACCACGGGGGAAATGCTCAAAGACTTCTATAAACATTGGTACACCCCGAGCAATGCCATCCTTATGGTCGTGGGTGACGTGGACCCAGTCTCAACGATGGCAAAGATTCGACAATGGTTTGGCGACATTCCGAGCCATCCGCTTCCCGAGCGGCCAACCGTAGATCTGAAACCTGTAAAGTCGGAGACCTTCACCCTCGATAGCAATCTTCCCTATGTTCTCGGTTTCATCGCCTATCGCCTTCCGGGAACAAGCTCTCCGGATTACGCGGCGATACAGATTCTCGCCGATGTGCTAGCCAGTCAGCGCGCCGATCTCTACGGAATGGTACCCGCAGGGAAGGCACTCGCTGCGGAATTCGGGCTGGCTGAGACTTACCCCAAGGCCAGCGTCGGCTACGGACTAGTAGCTCTGCCTTCGGGAATCGACGCCTCCGGTGCCATCCACGAAATGCGGCAGATTCTCACGAATTACGGGGAAAAGGGTGTGCCGGAAGATCTGGTGGCGGCAGCGAAACGCAGTGAGGTGGCCTCTGGGGAATTCCAACGTAACTCTATCCCTGGCTTGGCCAACGTCTGGTCCGAGGCTCTCGCAGCCGAAGGCCGTCCTTCTCCGGATGAAGACATCGACGCCATTAAACGCGTCACCCTGGCCGATGTGAATAGAGTAGCGAAACAATATCTGGTTTATCAGAACTCGATCACGGCGATACTAAAGCCAGTGCCGACCGGAGAGCCTGTCTCCGAAAAGGGATTCGGCGGCGGCGAAAAGGTGACGAGCGCTCCCACCAAACCGGTGCAGCTTCCCACGTGGGCGGCGGCCTCGCTGGCACAGCTCAAAGTGCCTGCTGACTACATCACAGTCTCAGACACCACTCTGTCGAACGGCCTTCGTTTAATCGTCAAGACTGATCCGACAAGTCCAACCGTCTCAGTACTGGGCTCAGTGAAACACAACTCCGACCTCCAGACGCCAGTCGGGCAGGAGGGCGTTTCTGATCTTCTGGACGGGCTCTTTTCTTATGGAACGCAGACTCTGAATCGGTTGGCTTTCCAGAAAGCGCTGGACGACATCGCTGCGAATGAGAGTGCGGGCTTCAGCTTCTCCGTGAAAATCCTGAAGGACAATTTCTCCCGCGGCGTTCAATTGCTGGCGGACAACGAACTTCATCCCGCGCTGCCAGCGCAGGCCTTCGCCGTGGTCCAGCAACAAACCGCACAGTTTGTTGCCGGCAATCTACAGAGTCCGGGCTATAGGACATCGCGTGCGATCGATATGGCATTGTTGCCCGCAGGCGACCCGGCATTGCGAGAGGCTACCCCATCTACCGTTGACAAGGTCACCCTGAACGATGTGAAACAATACCATGCCTCCACCATACGCCCTGACCTGACCACCATCGTTGTCATTGGTGATGTGTCACCAGAAGAGGCCAGGCGAGTGATCGAGAAATATTTTGGTGATTGGAAGGCAGTTGGTCCCAAGCCCGATACCATCCTGCCTTCCGTTCCGCTCAATAAGCCTTCGACTGTAAATGTGCCCGATGCAGAACAGGTGCAGGATTCCGTTGTTCTCGCCGAACAACTGAACCTCAACCGCTTCGATCCAGACTATTATCCATTGCAATTGGGAAATCATGTCTTAGGGGGAGGTTTTTACGCCACACGTCTTTACCATGATCTGCGACAGGTCGCAGGTTATGTCTACACCGTAGACGTGAGTCTGGAAGCATCGAAGACCAGAGCCACCTATTCAGTCTCTTATGGCTGCAATCCCGAAAACGTTCTGAAAGCGAGAGTCTTAATTCAGCATGACCTTAACCAGATGCAGACTGAAGAAGTGTCCGCCGATGAACTGCATCAAGCCAAAGCTCTGCTTCTACGGCAGATCCCTTTGAGCGAGTCGAGTGAAGATGCGGTGGCCGAAGGACTTCTCAGGCGGGCCGAGATTGGTCTTCCTCTGGATGAACCGATACGGGCAGCGAAGAAATACTTTGAACTCAACGCCGACGAAGTGAAAGCCGCATTTTCCCGGCAGATACGTACCGGCGATTTTGTTCAGGTCGTTCGTGGTCCCGCTCCCCATTAATTCACAAGGCGGTCGGGTCCACTGCGGGAAAGCCCGTGCCTGCCATCTGAGCTGAGCTCTTCCCCGATCGCGAGAGGAGCAGATCTCAACCGTGCCGATTCGGCACGGGAATGTACTGCGACGCGAAATGTTGGATCCGGGCGTGCCGTGGCAGAAGGTCTGTTCAGCAAATTGCAGGGAGTTTGAGCAATGAATGACTGTAGTGGGAGCGATCGTGTTGACCGGTAACCGCACAGCACCGGCGACGCGAACAGTCGGGCCCGCAATCTTGTGGGCGCTCTCGCTGCTGGTAGGGATCGTGGCAGGTCTGGGGGCCGTGGCATTCCGGGCTCTCATTGCGATCTTTCACAATCTTTTCTTTCTTGGCAGCCTCTCCGCAGCATACGACGCGAACGCGCATACACCAGCAGGCCCCTGGGGACGATTGGTGATTCTTGTCCCCGTTGTCGGGGCCTTCGGTGTGGTTTTCCTCGTGAAGAATTTCGCTCCAGAGGCGAAAGGCCACGGTGTACCGGAAGTCATCGACGCGGTTTTCTACCACAAAGGAGTTATTCGCCCGGTCGTTTCAGTCATCAAAGCGCTGGCGTCCGCGCTGTCGATCGGGAGCGGCGGATCCGTTGGCCGTGAGGGACCCATCATTCAGATTGGTTCTTCTTTTGGTTCGACCATGGGACAACTCTTGCGTCTGCCTACCTGGCAGGTTGTCACGCTCATCGCGGCTGGCGCAGGTGGGGGAATTGCAGCTACGTTCAATACTCCCGTTGGCGGCGTGCTGTTCGCGGTAGAGATCGTCATGCACGAAGTCAGCGCGCGGACGCTGGTGCCGGTAGTCACTGCCACCGCGACCGCTACCTATGTTGGCCAACTCTTCTTCGGCCCGCATCCATCTTTCTCCATCCCTGCTCTTGAAACGACATACTTTCGGTTGACTGATCCGAAGGTGCTCGTCGCCTATGCCATTCTTGGTGTGATCGCCGGTCTTGTTTCCGCACTGTTCATTTACTCCATTTATGGATTCGAGCGCTTCTTCGAGAATCGGGTCAAAGGCGGATACTACGTGCAGCACGCCACTGGAATGCTGACGGTGGGGCTCATGCTGTATTTTTTTATGCGCTTCTCTGGCCACTACTATGTGGAAGGCGTGGGATATGCAACGATTCAAGACGTGCTCGCTAGCGTGCAGTTCCCAATTTACTTTCTCGTTCTCCTGTTTGCAGCGAAGCTGCTCGCCACCTCTCTGACACTTGGTTCGGGGGCATCAGGCGGCGTATTTTCCCCGGCGCTGTTTTTGGGCGCGACGGGGGGCGGCGCATACGGCATCGCGCTTCACCAGCTGTTTCCGACGCTTCAGATCAGTTCACCCGCGTTTGCTGTCGCGGGAATGGCTGGAGTAGTAGGTGGGGCAACGGGCGCGGCCATGGCTGCGATTGTGATGATTTTCGAAATGACGCGCGACTACACGGTCATCATTCCAATGACTCTGACAGTTGCAATCAGCTATGGCGTACGGAGGAGCGTGATCAAAGACAGCATCTACACGCGCAAACTGGTTCTGCGGGGGGACCCAGTGCCCGAGTCCTTGCGAGCCGATCTTCAATTCACGCGTCGCGCCGCGAGCATCATGAATTCGAAGCTGCAGATCCTTCCGGCAACAACACGTCTGCAAGATCTCCCATCCAACAGGAATGACGCTTTCGTTGTCATAAACGGGGCTGGCGCCGTGGAGGGAGTGGTCCCTGGAGAGAATCTAGCCGCCCTCGGCCATGCCAGTCCAACCGCAGTGATCGGCGATGTCGTGCAGAGCAACTATGTAGTGGTGACGCCGGATAATTCCGTCTGGGACGTTGTTGCTGCAATGCGCTCCACCGACTCCGCCATCGCACTGGTCGCTGCGCACAAGAAGAATTCGTCAGCCGGTGGTGTGCAAGGAATAATAACCCGCAAGGCCATCATGGACGCCCTCGCAAGCGATATGGAGGTGTTCGGCGTATAAGATTTCGGGTTGCAAGAGCGGGCGTCGCGGCCCCATGCGTGGCCGGGAGCTGCGCACCAAGGCGCAAGCCCTGGGGCGCTCTCAGTCCTCCAACTCGCTACGTCAAGAATTTTCAGTTAGCGCTTAGACACGCCGACCGCGCGGAGCAGTAAACTTGGACCCAGATGGAGAGCATGACAAAGCAGATCATTCTTATTGCAGTGCTGGCCACAGCTTCCTTTGCCCAACTTGACGTCGAGACCATCATCCAACGTTCAGTCCAGGCCAATGCCGCGGATTGGAAAGCCGCTCCTGACTATGATTATATCGAGCGTGACCGCCAACCTGGTGGAGGAACCAAGACATCCGAAGAGCTCATGATCTTGGGTACTCCCTATGAGCGACTGATAGCCGTGAACGGCAAACCGCTATCGCCAGAACAGCAGGCGCAGGAACAGCAAAAGCTGGAAGCGACCGTCGTTGAACGCCAGAAAGAATCTCCGCAAGGAAGGAGACAGCGGATCGCAAAGTATGAAAAAGAGCGCGAGAGCGATGACCTCATGATGGAACAATTGACAAAGGCTCTCGACTTCAAGCTGGTGGGAGAACAAAGGCTGAGTGCACAAGACGTTTATGTGCTCAAAGCGACACCCCGTCCCGGCTATAAGCCTCCCAATGCCGAGGCCAAGGTGTTGACGGGCATGGAGGGCAAACTTTGGATCGACAAGCAGACATTCCAGTGGGTTAAGGTCGAAGCCACAGTCATACACCCGGTTTCAATCGGAGGTTTTCTCGCCGAGGTCGAGCCGGGTACACACTTCGAACTGGAGAAGATGCCTCTGGTAGACAGCATCTGGCTTCCCAAACATTTTGCAATGAAATCGCGGGCCAAAATACTCTTCTTGTTCACCCGGAAGTCGCAAGCGGACGAAACCTATTCCGACTATCACAAAACTGCGCCAATTCAAGCCGTCGCTGCTGAACGATGAGCGAGCCGCCAACTCTTGGCCCAGCGCACGCCCATGGCAAATCCTGCTGGAGTGTTCCATTCTGACCAGACAGACGTTCCTTGGTTACTCAATACTTTGTGAATCATGGCCGGAGCGTAGCAGAGGTCTGTGAGTACACAGGAGGATTTATGTCTCGTTTGCGGATGTTGCAAGGTTTGATAGCGACGGCGGTGCTGAGCGCTGGATTGGCTGTTGTGCCCACCGTGGCCGCGGGCACGACCCAAACCTTTACCGGAAAAGTCAGCGACGCCATGTGCGGCGCCAAGCACACAGAAGGGCTTGCCCCCGCAGCCTGCGTTCGTGCCTGCGTGCAGAAGGGCGCCAAGTATGCCTTGGTTGTCGGCGACAAGGTCTATACCCTTGACACTTCGGATCAAGCGACGCTAGACACTCTCAACAAGCTGGCTTGGGAGCAAGCTAAAGTCACAGGCACGGCCAACGGGGCCACCATTTCCGTGAAGTCGGTGACTGCTGCCAGGTAGGTCGCGGAGAGAGGACGTTCACTCTGCCCTGGGGTGATCGTCATTCTTTGGGTGTCTAGCGGCGCCAGCGATGAAGGTCCTGGAGATCATGGGGGGATGTCAGTCAGTCCCCGTGATGTCGGATGGACGGGTTGAGGGCATTTTTCTCGTGCTCACGCGCTGCACGTATTCCGGTCGCGTGCCGAACTACAGGTGCCACCAAGCCTGCAACGAGCCGCATGAGAATACGGCCCTGGTCGAAGGTTCGAGGGATCAATTTCATTATCGCGAGCGCCCTAGCTGCTACGGAGGAGGCTCTGATGACAAACGATTTGGATACAATGGGCCCGAAGAACGAAGGTCCATCTGGTTGGGGATTGGAAAGTTCTTGTTTATCGTTGTCCTGGCAGTCCTCTTTTTTCTGCTTGCCCACAACATGGTGCGTCACCGCTTCTTTAGAGGAGGCTGGGGCAACCAGCACGGCTCCATCTCGCCCTGAAAACACTTGAGAGGCCTCCGAATAATGGGACGAGCGGATCATAACGACGGGAAGCACGACGCGAGGAAGCCTTATGCGAAACAATCTTATTGTCTGGCCGATTCTGCTCATTGCAGGTTTTCTTGCCGGATTCATTCCGCAACATTCCAAAGCAAACCGGTTAGAGCAGAAGGTGTTGAGCGGCCCCCCGATTTCTGAGACGCATTGAAGGTTAGTTTCCGGCAAAATCTACTACCTGAGAAGGGGAGGTTTGCCGTGAAGAGGAAGCGCTTTTCTGTGGAACAGATCGTGGCGGTGCTGAA
>JBAUVZ010000212.1:0-8690 GCA_049583505.1 Candidatus Sulfotelmatobacter sp. | reverse complement strand
GGGCTCGATCTTCGCGCCGCCCACGCGCTTTCCGGTATCGAGCGAGCGCACGCCCTTCATCAGCGCTTCTTTGAAGGTGCGCCCGATCGCCATCACTTCGCCGACCGACTTCATCTGCACCCCAAGGTTCTCGTCTGCTCCCGGGAATTTTTCGAACTGCCACTTCGGAATTTTCACGACCACGTAGTCGAGCGTCGGCTCGAAACACGCCGGAGTCTTGCGCGTGATGTCATTGGGTATTTCGTCCAGCGTGTAGCCCACGGCAAGCTTCGCTGCAATCTTGGCAATCGGAAATCCTGTGGCCTTCGACGCCAATGCCGACGAACGCGAGACGCGCGGATTCATCTCGATCACCACCATGCGCCCGGTCTCAGGATTTACCGCAAACTGAATGTTAGATCCGCCCGTATCTACACCGATTTCGCGGATCACCGCAATCGAGGCATCGCGCATAGCCTGGTACTCGCGATCCGTCAGCGTCTGTGCCGGCGCCACGGTGATCGAATCGCCCGTGTGTACGCCCATAGGATCGAAATTCTCGATCGAACAGATGACGATGACGTTGTCCTTGGTGTCCCGCATCACCTCGAGCTCGAACTCCTTCCATCCCAGCACCGACTCTTCAATCAGCGCCTCGTGTACGGGAGACATGTCCAAGCCGCGAGTAAGCACTTCGAGCAACTCTTCCCGGTTAAAGGCAATGCCACCGCCCGTGCCACCCAGCGTGAACGACGGCCGCACAATCACAGGAAAGCCAATCTTGCCGGCGAACTCCAGACCATCTTTTGTTCTGTTCACCAGCGCCGACTTAGGCACGTCGAGCCCGATCCTCTGCATCGCGTCCTTGAAGAACAGGCGGTCCTCGGCCTTCTTGATGGCTTCAACCTTCGCCCCGATCAGGATCACGTTGTACTTTTCAAGAACGCCGCCGTCGGAAAGTTCAATCGCCAGGTTGAGCGCCGTCTGCCCGCCCACGGTAGGCAACACGGCAAAACCCGCACCCGGCGAGACTTCTCGCTCGAGGCGAATAATCTCCTCCAGGTACTCAAGCGTGAGCGGCTCAATATAAGTGCGGTCCGCAACCTCCGGATCGGTCATGATGGTCGCCGGATTGGAGTTGGCAAGCACCACTTGATAGCCCTCTGACTTGAGCGCCTTGCAAGCCTGCGTGCCGGAATAATCAAACTCCGCCGACTGCCCAATCACGATGGGCCCGGAACCGAGAATCAGAATCTTCGAGATGTCAGTGCGTTTTGGCATTTACGATGCAATCTCTTCGGATTTGTTCTGAAGCTTCTCACCCTTTCCACTCCTCCATCATCGTCACAAACTCCTTAAACAGATAATGCGAGTCATGCGGCCCCGGTGCAGCTTCGGGGTGATACTGCACGCTGAACAGCGGCAGGTTCCGGTGCCGCAAGCCTTCCAAGGTCGAATCGTTCAGGTCGATATGTGTCAGTTCAACTTCGCTCTCGGGCAGCGAATCCGGGTCCACAGCAAAGTTGTGGTTGTGCGCCGTGATCTCGATCTTCCCCGTCTTCAGCTGCCTCACCGGATGGTTTCCTCCATGATGTCCAAACTTCAGCTTGAAAGTCTTCCCACCCAGCGCAATTCCCACGATCTGATGTCCGAGACAAATGCCAAAGATCGGCATTCTTCCCATCAACCGACGAATGCTGTCGACAGCATACGTACAAGGTTCCGGATCGCCCGGACCATTCGACAGAAACACTCCATCCGGTTTTAGCGCCAGCACATCCTCCGCCAGAGTCTGCGCCGGAACCACCGTCACCCGGCATCCCTCACCGCGTAACTTACGCAGAATATTTTGCTTGATTCCAAAATCGTAAGCCACCACATGAAAGCGCGCCGGTTCGTCCTTGACGCCCACCATGGCCACCGGCTCATGCGAGCGCTCACCTACCTCCCAGACATATGGCCCCTTGGTGCTCACCACCTTCGCCAAGTCTGTCCCGTCCATCTTGGGAATCGAATTAGCCTTGGCCACCAGCTTCTCCGCGTCGCTTTCGATGGTCGAGACCACGCCGCGCATCACCCCGTGGTCGCGAAGATGCCGCACCAGCGCCCGCGTGTCGATATCCGACAGCACAGGTACCCTGAACTGTTCCAGGTACTCGTCGGTCACCTGCTGCGATCGCCAGTTCGAGCTCACTTTCGAGAACTCGCGCACGATCAGGCCTTCGATCCACGGACGCGTGGCTTCGTTGTCTTCCTGGTTTGTGCCGTAGTTGCCGATCTGAGGATTGGTCAGGACAACAATCTGTCCTGAATAAGATGGGTCGGTGAAAATTTCCTGATAACCAGTAATGGAAGTATTAAAAACGACTTCGCCGTAGCATTCACCTTTGGCGCCGTAGCCTTTGCCTCGGAAGACTCGCCCGTCTTCCAGCGCAAGGATAGCTTGCATTCTCGCTCCGGGGTGTGGATTTTATAAATGTTATCAGGGATTTCCCCACAGGCCAAGCATCGAACGCAGCTTCCATGTGGAAATCTGGCGGTTCAAAGATGGCGACGTCAGAACACGAACGGAACAAACCGCTTCGTCCGGCTCATATGTTCCCGATAGCGAGCGCCCAGATTTGCCTGCAACGCCTGCTCTTCCACACGCACCCTATACGCATAGGCTGCCGCTCCAGCAAAAGTGATGATCAATACGCTCAACCAGTTGGTCAGCGCCAGGCCCGTGCCCACATACATCAGCATGCCGCCCGTATAGGAGGGATGCCGCACCCAACGGTATGCTCCCTGCTCAATCACTGGTTGATCCGCCGATGCCTTCACGTCGCCGGTGAAATGCTTCCCCAACATGCGCCAGCAATGCCGTCGCAACAAGCGCCCACCCAGCAATACGATCAAGCCGACCACAAACCAGGTTTTCTGGCCTCTTGTGATCATGAAAGCCGGGATCCCCGCGACCACGAAGGCGCCCAGCATTCCGATCCATCCCGCCAACATGATCAACCCCATCGATCCGCGATCAGTCTCTTCGTCTTGGGCTGGCCGCGAGCGCGCGACCAATGCAAACTCCGGCACATACGCGAAGAGGAACACGGCCCAGAAAAACCAGGTGTAGGGCGAGGTGTAAGCCGGCGGTTTCATCGGCAGGGGTTGGCATCCTTAACGCTGCGGTCCACGCTAATCAAACAGGTTGGCGGCGCGTTGTTAGTGGCCCAGCACGGGAGGGAGTCTAAACGAACGACGGGATGCGAAACCAACGCGCCCGGCCATTTAGCGTACTCGCCCCAGCTTATCCACCGGCCAGTAGCCAAACACGGCCTTACCGTAGATATAGCTCTGGTTCACCGGACCGAAATCCCGGCTGTCGTTCGACATCGACCGGTGATCCCCCAGCACGAAGTAGCAGTCCGGCGGCACCACCGTTTCGGGATACGACCGCGAGTCGGCGTAGGCGGGCGGAACATAATCCTCATCGAGCGCCTCGCCATTCACATACACTTGCCCACCATCGATGCGGATGCGGTCTCCAGCGGCTCCGATCACCCGCTTGATATAGCTCTTCGAGGGATCGCGCGGATAACGAAACACGACGATATCCCCCCGCGAAATCGGCTCCAGCCGGTAGACGAACTTGTTGACGAAGATTCGCTCCTGGTCTTCGAGCGACGGCATCATGCTCGTGCCCTCCACCTTCACCGGCTGGTAGATGAACACGATGATGAACGCCGAGATCGCCAGCGAGACAAATAGGTCGCGCAGCCACACCCCGAGTGCCGGACGCAGGCGCACCCTCGAGTTTGACCCTGCGGGCTCCGTCTGCAGAAGTGACGGCGCCTGCCTGTTCCCCGATTCAGCGTCTTGCCCGTTTGGCATGCGAATTCTTATTGTATACAGATCGCGTCCATAAGGCAGCGAGTTGTACGATCAAGGCTTACTCCTATGCCTACCAGTCAGGTTGAAAGCGGGTTAAAATACGTAACCAGGGAGGATTTGCATGACCCCGAGCCGTCTGCTTTATACCAAGTATGCCCACCGCGCCCTATCCCTGATTTTTCTATTAACAGTGACGCTAACCATGTCGGCTCAATGGACAGCTCAGAAAGATGAGGGCGGTATTCCTGCCTACAACGCAGGTCCGCCACCCAAGGGCACCAAACTCCCTGCCATCCTGACCAAGGCAGATCTCTGGGGAGCTGACGCACAGTATCCCTATCAGACGCATGCCTATGAGTTGGCGTCCAGGATTCCAACCGTGCTCCACCAGCAGCCTTGCTATTGCTATTGCGACCGCATGGGCCACAATAGCCTGCACAGCTGTTACGAAAACACGCACGGAGCCCAATGCTCCACATGCTTGAAGGAGCTCTACTATTCCTATCAGCAGCACAAGAAGGGCAAAACCGCGACCCAGATTCGCGCCGGCATCATCAGAGGCGATTGGAAGCAGATCGACCTGAATACGGCTGCGACGATCAATTAGCACCGAATTGCCCAATAGCTGCCCTTTGAGTCATACTTGTGTGTCGGCTCTTCAAGTTTGAAGGCCAAGGAGTCCTTATCACTACGAGCACACGAAAAATTCTCCATATGGCTCAGAAGGCAACCCCGAAGAAGTCATCCATCGCAGATGACCCGCGCGTCACCCAGGCCCTGCAGAATTACGAAGCCGGGTTGCGTGCTTTGCAGGAGCACAAGTTCGAGAAGGCGAAACCACTGTTCCAGAAGGTGCTAGCCGGGCCCAGCAAAGAGTTGACGGACCGGGCCGCCGTCCATCTCAGCATTTGCAACCAACATCTCGAACGCACGACCGGGCAACAGTTTAAGAGCATTGAGGAACACTATGACTACGCCGTTTCTCTCATGAACGTCGGAGATTACGTCACGGCCCGCGAGCACATCGAAAAGCTGCTCAAGCAGGCCCCAAAGACTGATTTCGTCATCTACGGTTTAGCCGCTCTCGATTGTCTTACCGGTCACGTGGAAGACTCTCTCAGGCATCTGGACGAGGCTCTGCGCCTGAATTCCAGCCTGCGGTACCAGGCGCGCAATGACTCCGATTTCCACAACCTGGCCGAAGACCCTCGCTTTACCGAGCTCTTGTACCCGGACCCCGCTGCCGACCTTGCTTCGCCGGAAAGCTCCTTCCGGGAAGACGAATCATTCTGATCAACGCTCACTAGATCGGCCGGATCCTCGATGGAAACAAGAATCGCTGATCTCTTAACTCTGGAGAAGGCCACGCGCGAACGTGGCCTCCGCGTTGTCGCCATCGGCGGTGGCACCGGCCTGTCCACTCTGCTCAAAGGACTCAAGCGCTTTGCTCTCACTCCGGCCGAGATGGCCGTCGCCCCGCCCGGATCGCCCGTCATTCGCGACCTTTGCGCCGTGGTTACTGTCAGCGACGACGGCGGTTCCAGCGGTCGCCTGCGCAAAGAGCTCAACATGCTCCCTCCCGGCGACATCCGCAACTGCATCGTCGCTCTCAGCGAGGATGAAGCTCTGCTTTCCCAGCTCTTCCGCCACCGCTTCGAGAAAGGCTCCGGCCTCGAAGGTCACAGCTTCGGCAATCTTTTTCTGGCCGCGCTCACCTCCATCACCCATGACTTCTCCGAAGCGGTGCGCCTGTCTTCGGAAATTCTGGTCACGCGCGGCCACATTCATCCCGCCACCACTTCCAATATCGAACTCGAAGCGCTGATGGAAGACGGTACCCGCGTCCGCGGAGAAACCAAGATCACCGCCAGCAAAGGCCGCATCCAGGAACTTTTCCTCGTTCCCTCCAACGTCGATCCTCTGCCGCAAACGCTCGACGCCATTGCCCGCGCCGATATCATCAGCATCGGCCCCGGCTCGTTGTTCACCAGCCTCATCCCCAACCTGCTGGTGCACGGCATCGCCGATGCCATCGTCAACTCGCCGGCCACCAAGGTTTATATCTGCAACCTCATGACCCAGGCCAACGAGAGTCTGGGCCTTACCGCCGCCGATCACATCCGCGCTCTGAATGGCCACGCCCGCCAGCAGATCTTCGACTACGCGCTCATCAATCGCACCCCTGTTTCTGATGAACTTAAGACCAAGTACGCGCTCGAGGGTGCATGCCAGATCGTTACCGATCTCGAAGCTATCGAAGCTCTGGGTGTGATCCCCGTTCTGGGAGATTACCTCGAAGAGGCGGGCGTTGCCCGTCACAACACCCCCCGGGTCGCCAGCGATCTCGTACAACTTACAACCCACACCGCGAGTGGAAAGCGCAAGAATCAGTCCGCTCGAGAACCTTAAACTTACGCACACCTCTACTTCTTCCTTTCCCGCACCCGCCGCACTCGCTAGAATGTCGAGATATGAAGTTGGCAAGGATAAGCATAAAGACGTGGATGATTGTGGGCCTGCTGTCGACGTTCGCGCTTCTCGGCGGAGCCGCAGCGCAGCGGGGCCAAGCCCCAGAACCTACTGCGATCCTGAATTTCATCGTAATCAAGGAAGACAACGGCAAGCCGGTGCGCAGCGCCGCCGTGATCATGCATCCCGTAAGCGCGAGCGGCAAGCAGAGTAAGGGCGGACTCGAGCTCAAGACCGACGCCGACGGCAAGACCAGCTTTGATGGCATTCCCTACGGCAAACTGCGCGTACAGGTGCTGGCTTCCGGATTCCAGACTTTTGGCGAGGACTTTGACATCGACAAGGCCAAGATGGACTTCACCATCAAGCTGAAGCGCCCACAAGGCCAGTACTCCATTTACCAGGACCACCCGGAAGAGAAGAAGGACGACAAGAAGGACGACAAAACACCACCCCCTGATCCCAACGCGAAGCCGCAGTAAGCGATCAGTAGCGCCAACAGTTTCCAGTTTCTAGTTTCCAGCTCAAGAGGCTGACCGCCTCCTGACGTTCTCGGTCTTTCACTGGAAACTAGAAACCGGAAACCAGAAACTAGCCTTCGAGTAGAATCTTGCGCATGAACTATCTTCTCAAGACCGAACCTAGTGTCTATTCCTTCGCCAATCTCCAGCGGGACAACACGACGATCTGGGACGGAGTCACCAACCCCGTCGCGCTGAAGAACCTGCGCGGCATGAAGCCGGGCGACCAGTTAATCGTTTATCACACCGGAGACGAGAAAAGCGCAGTGGGCACCGCGACAGTCGTATCGGTAGACCCCAGCGATCCCAAGAATCCGCAGGTAAAGATCAAAGCCGGCAAGCCGCTGGCCAAGCCGGTGACTCTGGCCGACGTAAAGGCGAACAAACTGTTTGCGGATTCACCGCTGGTCCGGCAAGGGCGATTGAGCGTCGTGCCCTTGACCGACGCTCAACACAAGTTTCTCACCGGCTAGTGCTATGCCCGGCGGCCATTCTCTTCAGTGCGCGCGTGCGTCCCTACTGATCAGCGCGTGATCCACAAAGAAGCCAAGGCCTATCGCCAGCGGAATCACGCCAAACGTCGCCGCGATCATCGCATCAGGCTCCACGCGTCCGATAAGAACGAAGGTCACGATATAGCCGATTGCCCCGGCCACCAGCAGAATCCCTGACCGCCGCGAGCGCGCCGCTTCCGAGAGTTCCGGTTGCATCGGTACTTCCACTCCGCGCGCGATCGCTGCCAAGCGCTCTTCGCTGCGCAACTTGCGCACCCGGAAAAACGTGTACATGGCGGCCATCGGGATGCCAAAGATCATGACCACCGCCGCCAGCCCCACAAAATTACCGTCCATAGTGCCTCCTCAGCTTTCAGCGCCGGCTCCGTCTCCGTGCCCTGTCATCAGTAGCTACGAAAGCCCGGAAGAAAAGTTCCCGCTAACCGTTTCGCGAGCTCGGATTACAAAACTTTGCAAAACTCCCGACATCCCCCTAGCAACCCAGGCCTAAACTAGTGGTTCATATCCGAATGCCGGGCCAGCCGATCCAGCGTAGAAAGGGTACAGCAAATGAGGCTTAAAGCGGCGGGAACGCGATCGCGCTTGTGGTTTGGGCTGCGCTGGGAGTGCGTCACCGTCTGCCTTTCTGGATTGCTGTTCGCGGCACCTATGCGGGCGCAGGACGTGCAAGAGAAAATCGATGTCGATGACCTTGCCCGCAATTTCGTGGTGCACCTGCCGAAGGGCTACGACGCGAAACAGCACTATCCGGTCGTCATTCTTCTGCCCGGTCAAAACCAGGATGCCGAGGAGATGCAGCGGCTCACACACTTCAACCAGTTCGCCGATAAAGACGGTATTATCGCGGTTTATCCCACGGCCACGCGCGGACGCTGGAATATAGGCGTGCGGCCAGAACAGCCATCGGCGGCAACGCCGCGGCGCGGCTATGGACGTCACGGAGGGATGGGCGGCGGAGGCTACCCAGGAGGAGGCTATCCGGGCGGTGGTGGCGGGTACCCAGGCGGCGGTGGCGGAGGGTATCCCGGCGGCGGGCAGAGCGGGGGACAGAATCCTGACGAAAACAGGAATAAGCCTGAGCCCGCCGATGACGTGGCCTTTCTCAACCAAATGCTCGATCAGCTCGCCACTAAGTACTCCGTAGACACTCACCGCGTCTACGCCGCCGGTTTGGGCGATGGCGGCTTGATGGCCTTGCGGGTGGGCTGCTCCATGGCCGATCGCGTCGCCGCAATTGCCCCAGTGGGCGCGGCCCTGCCTAAAACCATGATCTGCCTGCCCTCGCGGCCCGTGCCTGCATTGTTCATCGACGGCACGGACGACCCCATCTTTC
>JBAUVZ010000211.1:0-2054 GCA_049583505.1 Candidatus Sulfotelmatobacter sp. | reverse complement strand
CTGCGATGCGCCGGCGTTTCGAGCGTGCGAAATCAGAAGGTGACCTACCGGCCAATGTGAACCCTGCTGATCTTGCTCGCTACATCGCGACGGTCCTCTACGGAATGGCAGTTCAGGCAGCGGGCGGCGCAAGCCGAAGTAAATTACAGCGTGTAGTCGATATGGCGCTGCGAACGTTGCCGATGTGAGACAGCCCGTGGTCCACTTCCTGCGTCTAGCTTTCAGTACGGAACGGCGTAACGATAAAACATTGCGGAGCCGAGCGCGCCACGCCTATTACCGTCCAACCTTGTTCGGCCAGGGCATCTGCGGCGGCCCGGCCGATGCCCTTGGATGCGCCTGTAATTACGATTGACTTTGTCATCACAAGTCCGTGACTTCAGGCGGACTTTCTTTCAGCAACAGGTTCGCTATTCGCTTGCATCGATTTGACAAGATCAGCAGCTGATGCTCCTTCGAGCGACAGTCCGTACCCAACTTCTCGTACAATCCGCTCCTTAAGTGGCTGAATGAAATGAACGCGCGTGTTGCGGCGCGTCACCTCTGGCACCTTCAGGTAGAGCGCAGCCAGTTCCTGCGCTCGACTAAGCGCCTTACCGTTCGGGACAACCTCGGCGACCACTCCCCATTCGTGTGCAGTTCGCGCTGATAGTGGCTGCGGATTCAGCAGGAACGCCTCCGCTCGCGCTGCTCCGGCCCGATAACTCCAGGTCGTAAAGATTCCGTCACCGGGCACGATGCCACCGGCGAAGTGAGGCACATCGTGGAACGTCGCACCCTCGGCGGCCACGACCACACTCGCAAGTAGCGCATACTCAGAGTGAATATGGGCGCGTCCCTCGATGGCCGCAATCACCGGCACACGAATGTTGGCGATGTTTTCCAGGATCTGTACTCCTTCGTCGTGAACCTGGCTCCAAACGCCGGGATCGGCGACGTTGCCGAAAGAGGAAAAATCGATATCGGGAATGAAATCCCCGCCTACTCCAGTCAGGATTACGATCTTGTTCCCTCGATCTTGCGCGATCCGGTAAAAAGCGTCGACAAACTCGGTATGGTCTGGTGCTGTGAAATTGAGTGGACCGCCTTTGGTGTGAAATTCGGCAACCAGCACACCGTTGCCGTCTCGCGTCAGCCTCAAGCTGCGATAGGCAGCAAAGTAGTCATTTTGAAGTTGCACGGAATTCTCCTCTCTGTTTTACCCCTTGAATTGAACCAGTCTGTAAATCTACTGCGGAATTGTTCCCGGTGGGAGCAACTTCCGCTCGATCAGAGATTGCAACGCATTGCGGAATGCTTGCTCGGCATCAATCGCCTTTGTAAACCTCGGCGTTCACGGCTGCCTGCTTTATGAAAAGTCCATCGTCATTTCGTGACGCCGCAAAATGACTTTCGGCAGAGCTCGGAACTCATCGGCGGCGGGGTTCCACCTCTTGACATCTTGATAAGGGACCTCGAACGGAAGGCCTCCAGACGGCGCCGCGACGACCAGTTCCCCATTTGTTCCGGGTCTCCATACAACGTGAGGACCTGATTTCCCTGAGACCTCTACCAATTCGTCGGTCATGAATGGTGACTCGACCATTTGAAATTAGATGCACCGGGCCAAAGATCTTTTCGATGTGCTACTTCTCCGACACTGCTCGATCGGGCATCAATCGAGCGGCGCCAAAATTGACGCTGAAGCGTTTACACCACACCGAAACCGCGCGATACTTCGACAGGTCCACATCGGGACCGAGGGTATAGTTTTGGTCGCCGACGTTGCCCCTGATGACCCCCAAATCGATGAAACCGGCCTGTTGCACCGTCGCTACGTCCTTTGCATCGTCAGAGGCGACCATGTAGACGTGCACATCCGGACCGTTTGATGTGCTAAAGCTCGTAAAGCGAAGAACACGACTGCCATCCGCCATCTGGTAGATGGTCGCGGTACCTGCCGTTGGGTGCAAGATGCTGTAGAACTGTCCGGAGACAAGACGCTGCGGCGACGAGCTACCTTGTGCGGCTGGCATGGCCTCATCGACACGCCGATTAACCACAAGCCGTTCGGG
>JBAUVZ010000210.1:0-11381 GCA_049583505.1 Candidatus Sulfotelmatobacter sp. | reverse complement strand
CTGTTGGACGGCGACGAAGCAGCGCAATTGCTCCGCATCCACCCAAAAACGCTACAGCGAATGGCCCGCAACCGTCAGATTCACGGAGTTCAAGTTGGAAAGCTATGGCGTTTCCGAGCTTCTGATCTCGAAGGGTGGTTGAAAGCGAAAAGAGCAGGCTGACTCGCCGATTTTTCAACAGACGCATGGTCGACCCGCCACTCAAACTTGCGCTAAGCTGAGGCAGCCATCCGTGTCGCCTCAACCGAAATTGAGGAAATAAATGAGGCGCACGAGTTATCAAAAAGGCAGTCTGAGACTGGCGGACCGCAAGAAGGGAAAAGTTTGGGAATTCCTATGGAGAGAGGTTCAGCTGGACGGCACGATCCGGCGAAAACACATCGTCATCGGAACGCAGGAAGACTTGCCGACCGAGTCTTCCGCCCAGGCTGTTGTAGACGCGATCCGCTTGGAAATCAACCAACAAACCCCTCAGAGGCTCATCAAGAGCATCAGTTTCGAGACGCTCGTGAATCATTATCGCCAACACGAGTTGCCGGACACTTTCAACAAAACGAAACCGGGGCTCGATGCGGCAGACGAAGATCGCAAATCGTACTCGACGCAGGTGACCTACGAGGGCTATCTGAAGAAGTGGATTCTTCCGCGTTGGCGTGCGTGCAGGCTGACGGACGTCAAGGCAACCGAAGTCGAAAAATGGCTCAAGAGTCTCTGTTTTCCGAAGACCGGCGTTCCGCTAGCGCGGGGCAGCAGGGCCAAGATCAGAAACATCATGAGCGCGATCTATTCTCATGCGATCAGATGGGAATGGACAGAGAAGAATCCAATCACGAGTGTTCGTCAGAGCGCGAAACGGCAAAAGGCACCCGATGTTCTGACGCCGGAAGAGATCATGGCGTTTCTCAAGGAACTGCCCGATCCACTCCGCACGATGATCGAGTTGGATGCATTCACCGGATTGCGTCGAGGAGAACTGATCGGGCTTCGGTGGCAGGATGTGGATTTCGAAAACCTCATCTTGCACATACGTCGATCGGTAGTGGCGATGGCGGAAGGGGCTCCGAAAACGGAAGCTTCACTGAAAGACGTTCCGCTAGATGCGCAAACCGCCGAGTCGCTGTGGGCATGGAGACACCTTTCTCCGTACCCAAGTCCAGGCGATTGGGTATTTGCCTCGCCGCACATGAAAGGCCGACAGCCTTATTGGCCTGGAACGTTGTGGCGATATTATGGCAAGCCGGCTTTGCAGCGTGCCAAGGTGACGAAGCAAGTTTCCTATCACACCTTTCGGCACACTTTTGGGACGCTCTTGAACGCGAACGGAGAGAATCCCAAGGTCGTACAGGAACTGCTGCGCCATGCGAGTCTGAAAGTCACGACCGACGTTTACATGCAGGCAGTCGGTCCACAGAAGCGCGAGGCGCAGAGCAATCTGGTAAAGCTGGTGCGGAAGGGCGCGGTTTTGGAGATCAAACCGGCCTAAGTGGATCAAATTGGATCATGAAGAAAAGCGGTGGTGTTGCGGAAGCCTTTTATTTTGTTGGCGTCCCCGACGGGATTTGAACCCGTGTTACCGCCGTGAAAGGGCGATGTCCTAGGCCAGGCTAGACGACGGGGACGATTGTGAGGTGGGGTGCTCGAGGCACCTGTTGATCGTAACAAGCAGTTCGCAACCCTGTCAAAACGTGGGTAGAATTGTTAAGCGCGGTTGCAGATCGCATTCTCTGCAGTGTCCAACCTGCTGCTCTCTTTTCCACGTTCCCAGGACAATTTAGAATTGTCGGAACCGCGTGCTGAAGCGCGGCCCACAACCACTCGAGGCAACTGTGTCCGATCCACTTTATCTCAGCCTTTGGTTCCCTGATTTCTCGGGCCCGGAGATGTTGCCGCACGCCTTCGCCGTATTGCAGCAGTTCCCTTTCTCGGCGCAGCGTCCGGGGATCACCTATTTTGCGCTGCATCCCATTTCCTGGGACGAAGCCACCGTGCTGGAGCGCCGATTTCCCTCCGGTATCGATCCCGGGCAGGCGACGCTGATCGCCGCCGAACTGGTCCACGCCGACTATGCTTACGTCTTCGAGGCGCACTGGGACCTGTGGACGCCAGATGAGTCGAACGCAAACTGGGTGCTCGAGCCCGCACCTGTGAAATTCATCGTCCAGGGAGAAGAATTCGACGAAGGAGCTTACCAGCAGACGGGACACATCCAAGTGGACTTCGGTCCAGATTCGTACTTTCTCCAGCCCGAGACCTCGCTCACCGACCAGACTCGCGCCAAGATTCGCGACAACGTCGCAAAGCTGGTGGAGTTTTCGACGAATGTGGAGAGAAACAGTGGTACGAGCGCGCGCCTACTCTGGTCAGAGTCAGAGGAGAGCCTGGCGCAGAAACTGATCGCACGTTTACAGAAACTTCAGTAATTCACGAAACAGAGGACGCGGAAAAACTCTGGTCCGCTTCCACGTTCTCAGCGTTCAACCGATCTTATTTTGTTCTCCCACCCTCGACTTTCAGCGTATCCGACGCCCCGGCTTGCGCCCCAGCCAGCCGCGCCGTCAGCACGCGGAACGGGGAGCACGACACATAATCCATTCCCACCTGATGGCAGAACTCCACCGAGGACGGATCGCCGCCATGCTCGCCGCAGATCCCAACCTCCAGCTTGGGACGCGTCTTCCGCCCGCGTTCGATCCCCATCCGCACCAGTTCGCCCACCCCGTCACGGTCGATCGCAGCAAACGGATCCTGCTTCAGAATCCCTTCCGCCAGATATGACGTCAGAATCTTGTTCACGTCGTCACGTGAGAAGCCGAAAGTGGTCTGGGTCAGGTCGTTGGTGCCGAACGAGAAGAACTCCGCTTCCTTGGCGATCTCGTCCGCGACCAGGCAGGCGCGCGGCAACTCAATCATCGTGCCCACCAGATAGTGCACGCGCTTTCCTTTTTCCTTGAACACTTCTTCCGCCACTCGCCGCACAATCGCTCCCTGGTTCTCCATCTCTTTCACCGTGGCAATCAGCGGGATCATCACCTCTGCATGAGTCTTGATGCCTGCCTTCTCGACGGCCACGGCGGCTTCGATGATGGCCCGTGCCTGCATCTCGGTAATTTCCGGATAAGTAATCCCCAATCGGCAACCGCGAAGCCCAAGCATGGGATTGAACTCGTGCAACTCTTCCACGCGTGCCAGCAACCCGGAGAGAATTCTCTTCAGATCGCCAGCCCCTTTCGCGCCGTACTCGCGGTATTCCTCCACCAACGCTTTCTTCTGCTTCGCTTTGGCGCTGGGCAGGCTGGCGATGTCGACCATAAGCTTCTCGCGCTTGGGCAAGAACTCGTGCAACGGAGGGTCGAGCAGGCGGATCGTTACCGGCAACCCGTCCATGGCTTCAAACAGGCCTTTGAAATCCTTCAGTTGCATGGGAAGGAGCTTCTTAAGTGCCGCGCGGCGGTCCTTCTCGTTGTCGGCGAGTATCATGGCACGCACGTACGGAATGCGATCCGGAGCAAAGAACATGTGCTCGGTACGGCACAAGCCGATGCCCTCGGCGCCGAACTCGCGCGCCTTCTTGGCATCGCGTGGGATATCCGCGTTGGCTCGTACTCCTATCTTTCGGAACGGTTCTGCCCAACTCATGAACTTGTCGAGCTTTGCCAAATTCTCCGGGTCCGGCGGCAGCAGCTTCCTCTTGCCTCTCAACACGCTGCCTTCCGTGCCGTCGAGCGTAATCCAATCCCCCTCCTTGAACACCTGCCCTCGCGCCCGCATCTCGCGCGCTCTTTCATCAACCACGATCTCGCCAGCGCCTGCAACACAGGTTTTGCCCATGCCACGAGTGACGACTGCCGCGTGACTGGTCGCCCCGCCCTGCGACGTCAGAATGCCAATTGCAACTTCCATGCCGTGTATGTCTTCCGGAGTGGTTTCGGCGCGAACCAGGATGACCGGGTTCTTCTCTCCACCGTGTCCGGCTTTCTCAACAGCATCGTCGGCCGTAAAGACGATTTGCCCTGCAACAGCTCCCGGAGATGCTGCGATGCCCTTCGTGGTCAGCACGTCTTCGAGCCGCACGTCTTTGCCGTCCAACCGAGCTACAAAGAAATCTACGATTTGGTTGGGATCGAGACGAAAGATCGCTTCGTCCTTGCTGATGAGACCCTCCTCCACCATGTCGATCGCCACCTGCACAGCGGCAAGACCGGTGCGCTTGCCGTTCCGCGTCTGCAGCATGTAGAGCTTTCCATCCTGGATGGTGAACTCGAAATCCTGCATGTCTTTGTAGTGCTTTTCCAGCCGAGTCGTGATGTCGCGTAACTGGTCGTACACCTGCGGCATGATCTTGCGCAGTTCGGAAATATGCACCGGCGTGCGAACGCCCGAGACTACATCCTCGCCCTGCGCATTCATGAGAAACTCGCCGTAGAATTCCTTCGCGCCCGTCGCTGGATTGCGCGTGAAGCCCACGCCTGTGCCGCTGGTGTCGCCGAGGTTGCCGTACACCATGGCTTGCACGTTCACCGCGGTGCCGAGCATGTCATCGATGTTGTTGATGCGGCGGTAGTGCTTGGCGCGCTCGTTCTGCCACGAGCGGAACACCGCATCCCGCGCCATTACGAGCTGCTCGTGCGGATCTTGCGGAAAGTCGCGCTTGGCATGCTTCTTGACAACCTTCTTGTACTCCTCAATCACTTCCTTCAGCGCCTTGGCGTCGAGCTCGGTGTCAAGCTTGGCCTTCTTCTGTTTCTTCTTGGCATCGAACACTTCGTCGAATGCAGACTTTGGAATTTCCAGCACAACGTTGCCAAACATCTGGATCAGACGCCGGTAAGAATCTGCAGCGAACCGGGGATTGTTGCTGCGCTTTGCGAGCGACTCCACACTCCTGTCGTTCAACCCGAGATTGAGGATCGTATCCATCATCCCCGGCATGGAGAATTTCGCGCCTGAGCGCACGCTCACCAGCAGCGGGTTCTCGCCGGTTCCAAGCTTCTGCCCCTGCAGCGCTTCCAGCTTGGCCAGCGCTTCCTCCATCTGCCGGTCCACTTCTTTCGACACGCCGCCGCTCCGCATGTATTCCCGGCAAGCCTCGGTCTGAATGGTGAATCCCGGAGGCACAGGCAGACCGGCATTGGTCATCTCGGCCAGGCCGGCGCCCTTGCCGCCGAGGTCATCTTTCATCTTGCCGTGGCCATCTGCCTTGCCACCGCCGAAAAAGTAAACGTACTTGGTTGCGGTTTTCTTGCTTTCCTGAATTCCAGCTTCGGGGAGAGTAATTGTCGCCATAATGATTAGTCCTTTGTCCTAGGATTTGGGTAGCGCTTTCAGCGCCGCGATAAGAGCTTGTTGTCAGCAAGGACTTTAGTTCGCGATCCTCTATGCTTTCCTTTCGGTCACAATCTCTGAGAAATCAGCAATGGTCGAGAATTCTCTTAACAGAGTCCCCAGCAGCGCTAGCCGGTTCGCCCGCACTCTGTCATCCTCAACCATCACCATTACTTTGTCGAAAAATGCATCCACGGGCTCTCGCGCCGTCGCGAGCAGCGTCAGCGCGTCGCCGTATTCTCTTTTCCTACGAAGCGCTTCAACCCTGGGCCCGTTGACTTCAATATAGGCTGCCAGGTTCTTCTCCTCATCAGCTGAATCGGGCAAGCTCTCGAAAGAAGCGGCTGCACTGATTCCCTTCTCCTCCGCTTGCCTGAGGATGTTCCGGATGCGCTTGCAGGCCGCGCCAATTGCCAAGAACTCGGGCATGTGCAAAACCTGCTTAACAGCCTCGGCCCGTGCCAAGGCATCCACCACATCCTCCGCGTCAGCCGCCAAAACTGCCTTCACCACGTCATACGCAAATCCGCGTACATCCTTCAGATAAAACTCCAGACGCTCGCGGAAGAATGTTTTCACCGACTCGACAAACTTGACCTCGTCAACGAACTTCTTTTCCGCTTCCGATCCCTGGTAGCCGGCCCGTGCATCCCGCATCAAATCCGTCAGCGGCAGCGGCAATTTCTTCTCCGCGATCACCTTCACAATCCCATTCGCCTGCCGCCGTAGCGCAAACGGATCCTTCGACCCGCTCGGCACCAGTCCCAGCGCAAACATGCCTGCAATCGTGTCCGCTTTGTCGCCGATCGAAAGCACCGCACCCTCCATCGACCGCGGCACGTCATCTTCGGTCGACTCAGGTTTGTAGTGATCGTAGATCGCATCGGCAATCGCGAATCGCGTTGCCTCAGGCAGGGTCGAATCAAGCTCCTGCACCCGCGCATACAGCCCGCCCACAATACCCTGCAGTTCGGTAAATTCCTTCACCAACTCGGTAGTCAGGTCGGCCTTCGCCAGGCAAGCGGCCTTGTGGATCACGCCCGGACGAACCGCCATCCCACTCCGCTTGATCATCTCACTGAGCCAGCTGCACAAACGCTGGACCCGCCGCGTCTTTTCGTAGTAGTTGCCCAGATCTTTCTGGAAAGTGACGTGCCGCAGCAGCTCCAGCCGCTCCAGCAGCGATCTTTTCTGATCCGTCTCCCAGAAAAAGCGCGCGTCGCTGAACCGGGCCCGCAGCACTCGCTCGTTGCCGTGTCGAATCAGACCGTCCCGGTCGCCATCGGTATTCAGGACCGCCAGGAAATGCGGCAACAGCTTGTGGCCCGCATCTTCGACGGCGAAATACTTCTGATGGTCGCGCATCACCGTGACCAACACCTCTTCCGGCAGCACTAGAAACTGCGGATCAAAGCCACCCAGAATCACAGAAGGAAACTCCGTCAGGTTCACGACGGTGTCGAGCAGAGATTCATCTTCCCGCCACCGCGCGCCTGCAATCGTCCGTGTGGCCGCGTCCAGCGCTTTGCGAATCTGCTGC
The DNA here is from genome assembly GCA_049583505.1 of Candidatus Sulfotelmatobacter sp. Taxonomy (GTDB): domain Bacteria; phylum Acidobacteriota; class Terriglobia; order Terriglobales; family Acidobacteriaceae; genus Sulfotelmatobacter. Next base: position 4,519 of record JBAUVZ010000210.1, on the reverse strand, counting down.
TCCCGCTCCGCGCGTCCCAAGACTTTTGCGGTGCGGAGCGCATCGACATAACAAGATCCCGCCCGGGGAATCGTAACGACGCCGCGCGATAACATCCGGTGCCCGCGCGAACTGTTCCCAGCCCAGATCCCATCGAATTCCAGCGGGATCGTCTCCCCGTCGAGCATCGCCACCAGCCATCGCACAGGACGTACAAATCGCTCGTGCGTCTTGCGCCAGTACATATTCTTAGGCCAGTAGATCGAGGAGAGTTCCTTCGGCAGGTTTTCCGCGAGAACTTCGGCCGCACTTCGGCCTTTCTTGGTAACCTTCGCCGTCAGGTATTCGCCCTTCGCCGTTGTAACCTTCTCTAGTTGCGACACGTCGACACCAGCCTTCTTGGCGAAAGCATGCGCCGCAGGCGTGGGCTGACCATCCTTATAAGCAACTGCGGCGGAAGGACCAGTCACTTGCTCGGTCACGTCGGGCTGGGCTACGGGGACACCAGCCGCCATCACGGCCAATCGCCGTGGCGTATCGAAATGAGTGACCTCTCCAGCGGCAAGGCGTTCCCGGCTCAGCAGTGCACTGACCCTCTCGCGCAACTCACGCGAAGCCGCGTCAATCATCCGCGCCGGAATTTCTTCGCAACCGATCTCTAGCAGAAAATCTGGCATATCCTTCAAAGCGTCAGTTTCTCAAACCCAGGCCCAAACAAATGTGACGAGCATCACATCACAAGATTACGACCCAACCGGCGACAACTTCTCTTTCTTCACCCTTTTCTCGCGAACCGGTTCTTCCTCGTCGGACTTGTCACCGGGCGCAGCCGATTCGCTCTTTTGCTGATCCACCCACGCCTTTGCGATACCCACCGCGAGCGCACGCACGCGTGCGATCACACCCACGCGCTCAGTCACAGAAATCGCGCCCCGCGCATCGAGGATGTTGAAATAATGCGAGCACTTCAAGCAAAGATCGTAAGCCCCCAACAGCGGAAACTGCGCCCTCCGGCTAGTAACTCCGTAACCGGCTCCCATGTTTTTCGCCAGCGCGGAATATTGCTCTAACAACGCTTTACACTCCGCCTCGTACAATTCGAAGTGCTTCCAAGTCGTGCGCACATCGGCCGCCTCGAAGTTGTAAACCGAAAACTGCAACTCATCCGCCAGCCGCACATCCCCATATTTGACTTCGGCCGCGGTCTCCGGATCGCGCGCCCACACGATGTCGTAAATCGAATCCACATCCTGCAGAAACGCACCAATGCGTTCCAGTCCATACGTCAGCTCAGCAGAAATCGGAAACAAGTCCAGGCCGCCGCACTGCTGGAAATAGGTAAACTGCGTGATCTCCAGTCCATCGAGCATCACCTGCCAGCCCACGCCCCACGCACTCAGCGTCGGAGCTTCCCAGTTGTCTTCCTCAAACTTGATGTCATGCTGACGCAGGTCGATCCCAATTGCGCCCAGCGATTCCAAGTAGAGCTCCTGCACATTCTCCGGCGGAGGCTTCAAGATCACCTGCAACTGCATGTGCTTGAACAGCCGGTTCGGATTCTCCCCATAGCGCCCATCCGCCGGACGCCGCGAAGGCTGCACATACGCCACCTTGTAAGGCTTCGGCCCCAACACACGCAGAAACGTCTCCGGCGCCATCGTCCCCGCGCCCACTTCCACGTCATAAGGCTGCTGCAACACGCACCCACGCTCCGCCCAAAACGCCTGCAGCCGCAGGATGAGTTCTTGAAACGTCAACGAATTGGACTTTAATGGATTCAAGACTTGTTCGGGAGCAAGCGGGTTAATTCACGATTGTAGCGGAAGAAGATGGCAGCCGTCAGCTAAGGATTAGAACGCACTCTTCTCCAGCACTCCCGCCGTGACCAGCTTCTTCTCAATGTGCCGCTGCAAGGTTTGAATCAGAAACTTCCGCAAATCAGACGCCTGTGCCTTCGGCCACGGCGTTCCCGCAAAGCTCTCCACCGGCGAGCGAAACATCTGCGCCGCCAAGCCGCGCGATTCGCTCGAGATCTCGGACGATGCCAGCCGCTTATCCTCGGGACACATCAGCCCATCCGCCAGCGCGTGGAAAAACGCCCGGCTTCCGTTCAGACTTCTGCCGCAGACGATGCACTCGGTCAATTCGGGGAGGAATCCAACTAGCCGCGTCAGCCACAACTCGAAGTAGGTGACCGGCATCCACACCTCGGCACCCTGCAGAACATGCAGCACTGAAAGTGTCAGCCGGAAGATTGCGTCATTGGCTTCGCGATCGGGCAGCAACTCATCCAGCAACTCGGCCACATGCCCCAGCGCCACGGCCCGCGCATAGCTGACTTCGGTGGCCAGCGGCGACTCCAGCACCTCGCAGGCATCCAGGCGCGCCAGTTCCTGCCGCTCGCGGACGTCATAAAATGCCCGCACATAGGTCAGCGGCTCCAGCGCCCCGCCAAACCTCCGCTTCGATTTCTTCGCCGAGCGCGCCACGCCGCGCACTTTACCTTCCGAGCGCGTAAACAGCGTGACCAGCAAATCGGCCTCGCGCAGCGGATACGTGCGCAGCACGATCGCTTCCGACTCCGTCAGTGCCATGGATGCCCGATATGAATCATCGCACACCCACCAAGAACTGCCTGAAAAGCAAAAGGCGTGCGTCCATAAGGACCCACGCCTCGAAAGTCTCAAGCCAAGAGCTAAAGGTAAAAAGCTTCTCTATCGCCCGAAGTACGCCGCGTTCTTCGCGGTGAATTCGTTCCACTTCTCCGGGAGATCGTCGAGCGCGAAGATGGCCGATACTGGACACACCGGCACGCACGCGCCGCAGTCGATGCACTCCACCGGATCAATGTAGAGCAACGGCTCGGTCGCATACTTGGGATCATCTTTCTTGGGATGAATGCAATCCACCGGACACGCATCCACGCACGCCGTGTCTTTGGTGTTGATGCAAGGTTCTGCAATCACGTAGGCCATAGGGGTGTCTGTCTCCTGAGATCTATGCAGATATTTTACTACTACCGCCCATCTCCGCGAACCGCACATTCTAGCAAGAAACGCGATCTGCGGTACAGACCTTATGCCGGGACCAAAAAGCGAAACGGCCAGCAGCGTCTGCTGCCAGCCGTTCCTCAACATCCTTCCGTTGCGGGATCACAGTAGCCCGGTCACGCCAGATTACCGGTGCCCGCCGCCGCCGGCGTGTCCACCACCACCGCCGTGGAAACCACCGCCGCCGCCACCGTGGAAGCCCCCGCCGCCGTGTGCTACAGCGCCGCCACGAAAACCGCCGCCATGGAACCCGCCAGCCGAACCGCGGGCATAGGCGTGACCGCCGTTAAAGCCGCGTCCGCCGACGAATCCGTGGCCGTAGCCATAGCCGCCACGTCCGTAGCCCCAGCCGCCGCGACCGTAACCATAGCCACGACCCCAACCCCAACCACCCCAACCCCAACCGCGTCCCCAGCCATACCACGGGCCAGCGCCAATAAACACTCCACCGGCAAACCAGTCAGGTCCATAGTAGCCGTAGGGCGCGCAAGCGTAAGGGTAATACCCATAGTAGCCGTAAGCGCATACCGGCGCTGCACCAATGTAGCCCGGCCCAACTCCTACGCCCACCGCAACCTGCGCTTGCGAATAGGTCAGCGGCAGCATCAGAACTCCCACCAAAGCCAAATATTTTAGGTACCGCATGGTGACCCCCTTTTTCAGACCCGCCGCTCGAATCACAAACCCATCGGATCTGCCAAGCCTTCGAGATCTTACTTCAATCTGAAGCGCCTATGTATTTGAACTCGGGTCCAGAAAAAAAGTTGCAGTTCCCGCACTGGCTGATTTCGGCCACCCCGCCTGAATTCAACCAGTTACGAGCGCCTCTCGCTCCTGGACCATCCCTAGACCCCCACCAGCGCCCCGCTCGGCTCATACTCCACAATGTACCCCGCCACCGCGCTGGCCGCGACCGTCAAAGGCGAAGCCAGATACATTTGCCCCGGACCGCTGCGGCCGGGAAAATTTCGGTTCTGCGCGCTGATGACCACCTGATCGGGACGCGTCGAAACTCCCGGCCCCGCGTTGATGCACGCTCCACAACTCGGCTCGATCACAATCGCCCCCGCCTTCTGAAACACATCCACATAGCCCTTGCGCAAACAGTACTCCCGTGTCTCCTGCGATCCAAACTGGATGTAGAACTTCACCGAGTCGGCCACCCGGTTGCCATGCTTGAGCGCATCGGCCAGCACGGCGGCGTACATGTCCATGTCTTCGTTCTTGCCCGCAGTGCAGGTGCCGCCGTAGGCGATCTCGATCGGAACGGGTGTGTTCAGCTCGCGCACGTATTTCCCGTTGCCCGGATCGCCCGGAGTGGCGACCATCGGCGTAATCTCCGCCGCGTCGAGTTCGATCACGTGCGCATACTGCGCATCCGGATCGCTGTACAAGCCTTCAATCATGGCCTCGGCTTTCTTTCGATCCATCCCGCGACGCTCCATCAAGAAGTCGACGGTCTTCTTGTCGGGCGCGACAATGCCGGTGAA